>QIKV01000089.1 GCA_003233115.1 Oceanospirillales bacterium | reverse complement strand
CTGGAGCGCATCATCCAGGGTCAGTCGTCTGAGCACATAGCGCAGCAGGGCGATGGGGCCAAAACGGCGTGCAATGCGCCAGGGGCGTTTGCGGTCGGCTTCTGCCTGGCGCCAGAAAGACAGCGCCTTCGTGCCGTTGGGGTTCAGTACGGCGAACAGGTTGCTGCCGCAAAAATGCCCGTTGGAAAATTTCAGCACGGTGCGCTTTGATTCCGGCCAGGCAGCCTGAACCAGGGGATAGGGTACAAAGCCTATAGCGAAATCATATTTTGACTCCAGTGCCTGCACCTGGGTACAGAAATTATCCACGATCTCGCCGTTCAGCAGGGCATGATCACCTGCTGTCAGCAGCGCCGGGTAGTGGTTGAGTTTCTCAAGCGCCAGCAATGCGCTGGCAGCAGGTCCTGTTGCCGGTGCCAGCCATTCAAATTGCGGGTCTTGCAGAAGTTCTTGCAAGGCTGCGCTGCGCTTGAGTACACCTGCTGCAGGCCCGCATATCACGCCACCCTGAGCCAGTCTGCTGTTCTTGATGGCTTCCATGACACGCAGCAGGGAAGGTTTGCCTGCGACCGGCACCAGCACACTGGCCGGGATTGCAAAAGCGTGGCTCAGAGCGCTGCCGCCGGGGCGCTCCCCGGCGAGAATGATTGAGCGAAAGGGTGCGTCAGAGGTCTTTTTCATACATCCGGTAGCGCTTTGAGATTTCGCCACCGATACTTTCAATGATGTTCCGGGTGGCCTGGTTGTGATCCAGTACCCAGGACATTTCGCAACGCTCAAGGCCTTTGGCCACGCCGGCGTCCATTGAGTTTTTGATGACCGTATAAGCCAGCGCCGGCCCGAATCGCGTGTTCTGGTACTTTTGCCTGACGCCCATCAGCACTACCCTGGCTGATTTAGGGAATTTTACCTTAAGGCGCCATAACAGCCTGGCCCAGCCGAATGGCAGCAGACGTCCATTCAGGTCTGCGATGGCTTCGTTGATGTTGGGAATCAATACGACAAAGGCAACGTCCTCACCATCAAGCTCAGCGATCTGAATAAATTCATCGGGCAACAGCATCACCAACTCCTTGCCTATCGCTGCAAATTCCGCACGCGTAAATGGTACGAAATTCCAGTTGTTTTCCCATGCATCGTTAAAAATGCTGCGCATCACTTCCAGTTCGGTTTGTTTGTCTTTGCGCCGTAAAGCCCTGACCTTGACGCGGTCACCGCTTCTTTTTAACAGTGCCTGCATCACCCTCGGTATGGTCAGTGTGGTTGAGTCCAGTTCGTAGGCCAGCAGGTCCTGTGCCCTTTGATACCCGCATTGCTCAATGGCTGCACCGTAGTAAGGCGGTGAATGCGGCATCATGGCGTAGGGTGGGGTATCGAACCCTTCGACCAGGATGCCTATTTCCTGGTTGATGCCAAGGTTGAACGGGCCGACAACCTGGCGCATGCCACGGTCCCTGAGCCAGCCTTCAGCGGTCTCCAGCAAGGCTCTGAAAACCTCATTGTCATTGGGCGCTTCAATTAAGCCAAAGAACCCGGTTTTGTTATCGTATTGTTGTTGATGCAGTGCATCGATTTGCGCGGAAATGCGTCCGACGGGCTTGCCATCCTGCCAGGCAATCCAGGCTTGCCACTGGGCGTGTTCAAAATAGGGGTGTTTGGGTGAGAACGCTTCTTTGCGCTCAGCCAGCAGCGGTGGCACCCAGTTAGGATCATCCTTGTAGATCTCCCAGGGAATCCGGATAAATGTATCCATAGCCTTCTTCCCGGCAACCTCCGTGATTTTAACTATCGTATCTGAATGATTGTTCATAAGGCGAATTCCATTGTGCTTGTGTGATTACCTGACTGTCCGTCGGACTCTGGAAAATATATCAAGATAGCGCCTGATAATAGTATTCCAATCTATTTCTGAAACAAACTCCAGGGCGGCGCTGGACAATTGCTCGCGGCGTGCCCGGGAACCGGCAAGGTCTTTTATCTCACTCAGCATGCTGACCCAGTCGTCGCTGATGACTGCCTCACGCTGGTTGACGACAGGAATTCCCTCAATACCTTTAGAGGTACTGACGACGGGTAAGCCGGCGGCAAAACAGTCAATAATTTTCATGCGCGTGCCACCCCCTTCGCGCAGCGGAATAACCGCCAGATCACAGGCCTTCAGCCAGGGACCGACATGCTCAACACTGCCGGTGAAGTGAATGTTGGGGTGCGGGGTCTCAACCGGCGGGTTGCGGCCGATGGCAATGACATGGAAGGGCAGGTCAGCACTTTGCAGTTGCGGCAACAATATTTCTGCAAATACCTGCAGCGCATCGCGGTTAGGCGGGTAATAGAAGGTGCCGTGGAAAGCCATTAACACGGCGTTGTCCGGCAGCCCGAATCTTCCTCTGAGGTCATCTATCATCGGTAGGTTGAAGGATTCAGGATCAAAGCCGTGGGGGATGGTATTCAGTAATTCCGGATTGACACCGTCGTCGAGCAATCGCTGGCGGTCATTTTCCGACACGCAGATAACAGCGTCTGAACGATTGCACAGATTAATTTCTATGGCCTGCAAATTTCGAAACTGCTTAGCGGATAGTTCAGCCACCTGAGCCTTGAGCCGGGCATACTCAACATTGTGCTCCACCAGCACCACTGCAGCATTGAGAATCTCTCGTGCGTTAATACAGGGCCTGGCATAGGCGGGAAATTCCGCCTGTAAGATGCCCGCATTCAGCTTCTTGCCGACATACAGGCAATGCCAGAAAAAACTGTTGTCGGTCAGGGGCAGGTAAAGGAAAGCGTTGCTCCGTGGCACCGCCTTGCTAAAATGCAATATGCGGGTCAGCGTGCGTGGCAGGCTTAACAGGCGCAACCAGAATGGCAGGCGGCAGCGCTGCTTTTCACCGTCTGCAAACAGCCACCAATGTTTCCGGTCATCGCTGACGATACCCACTTTGCGGCCGTGTTGCGATAACGCCCGGGCAGTTGCAACGATCCTGACGGCAGCACCATGGTCGCTGGGGAAAAGATCGCTACGGGTAACAATCAGGACATTGTCACCGGGTTGGGGGCGGATAATCCGGCTGAGGGTGACACACCGCGCGAGTCCTGCCAGTTGTTTCAGTTGTTGAGGCCAGGGTGGTTTTTGCAGAACCACGGATGAGGGCTGCGGCTGTATGGCGGGCAATTGCGGGGCCTTTGCCGGCAGTTCAAGCCAGTCCAGCAGCGGTTTCGCCACGACATCGGGGTTCAGTGCCTCCGCTACCAGGCGCAGCGCATTTTCTGAACGGTTTCTCCACTCGTCGGGCTGCGACATGATGCGGTGCAACAGATCTACAAGGTCTTGCGGATCCCTGACGATCCAGCCGGCTGCATATTGTTTAACCAGCCGGGATATTGGCAGGTAGTCGTTGCAAATCAATGGCAGGCCATGGCGCAGAAACTCCAGCGAACGAAATGACTGGCTGTATTTCCTTTCTATATTGGCGTGTGCGACTTCAAGTCCGATGTGTGCAGATGCCGACAAAAAGCGGCTGAATTCGGAATAAGGTACGAGCCCCTGAGTTCGATTCCCCGGCACTGCCTTGCGCGGGCTCTGTGGTTGTGGCGCATCGTCATGCAAGCGATATCGTCCACTAAACAAAACCAGTTGGAGAGCGGGGGATGCCTGCGCCTGTCGCATCGACTCAATGGCCTGCCAGTATTCACCGGATTGCCGCCATGGCCAGTTGTAACCACCGCTGACCAAGGTCCAGCCATTGGTCTGCGGGTCGGATTCTGGCTTGCCGGCGGGCTCAGCAGCCAAAGGTACGACCAGTACCGGCTCACAACCGCGCAAATCAAAGCCCGCCTGCAACAGGGTAAAGCGGAGCAGGTCGCGCTGGGCCTCGTTACCGGTCAGCAGCAGATCACATTTTGCCAGGTTGTTCTGCATTCGCTGCAGGTCTGAACGGACGCGCTCCGGATGCTCATAGAGGGTTTCCAACGGCCTGGGGGCAACAAAATCAACGATAACCGGTTGTGGCAATTCAAATGGGAGCCATTCCAGCAATTCCCAATAGGCAACCAGGATGGCGTCCGGGCGTAACCTGATAATTATTGCCCGTAACTCATCCCGGTTGCGAAAGGCATCTTTGTGCGGGCCGTGCTGCTTAACCAGCCAGGTCTGAATAGTTGTGTGTCCCCCGCGGCGCAATGCGCCGTCAAGCTGGGTCGTGCGAATGGCGTTGCCGGTCGCGACGGCGTCGGGCGTTAGCGGTGGCTCCTGTGTAATCAGAAGTATCATCATGCTGGATGCACCACGCTAGGGGGCGAGCAGCAAATAGCTGGCCAGCCCGATAAAGGCCAGAATGCCAATAACATCGGTTATGGTAGTCAATACAACACCACCGGCCAGCGCCGGGTCTATTGACATACGCTTCAGGACAACCGGGATCAAGGCTCCCGCCAGGGCGCCGACGAACAGGTTCACGATGATCGCGATGCCCATCACCAGTCCCAGCTCCGGACTTCCATACCAAAGGTAGGCGATGGCGGCTACCACGATGGAAAACACAATACCATTGAGTACGCCGACCGCCAGTTCCCTGCGCAGGATATCCCTGGAATTGCGGGGGTTAACTTGCCCGGTTGCCATGCCCCGAATCACCAGTGTCAGTGTCTGGGTGCCTGCGATTCCACCCATGCTCATCACCACCGGAAACAAAACGGCAAGCTCCACCAGTTTATCCAGGGTTGGCTCGAAAGCATATAATACCGCAGAGGCCAGCAGTGCCGTAATCAGGTTCACACCCAACCAGACCCAGCGCCTGCGTGCAGATTGCACCACCGGCGCAAACATATCATCTTCTTCATCGAGGCCGACAGAGGTCAGGACCATGTGGTCGCTGTCTTCACGAATGACGTCAACGACATCATCGATTGTGATGCGGCCAAGCAGGTATCCATCCATGTCAGTGACCGGAGCGGATACAAGGTCATGATGTTCAAACTCAATGGCCACCTGGTGGTCAGGCATTTCAACCGGGATGGCTTTGGTCGAGGTATCGATTAATTCCGTAACCTGGCAGGCAGGGTCTTTGGTCAGAACATCAGCGAGCTTCAGTTGACCGAGGTATTTTCCGGCGCGATCGACCACGAACAATTGATCGAAAGCCTTGGGCAGTTCGGCTCTGAGGCGCAAGTAGCGCAAAACGACGTCCAGACTGACATCCGGGCGCACGGTAACCACATCGGGATTCATCAGGCCGCCCGCTGAATCGTCCGGGTAGGACATGACCTGCGCCAGTCGCTCACGATCCTGGCGGTCCATGGCATGCAGGACTTCGGTGATGACATCGTCGGGCAGGTCGTTGAGGATATCCGCAAGGTCATCAATATCCAACTCGCCCATAGCCTGTACAAGGTCGGTTGGTGAACTGTCGCGAATCAGGCCGGCACGCACTTCGTCGTTTACTTCAACCAATACCTCGCCATCGAGATCGGTATCTACCAGTTCCCACACAACCTGGCGTTTGGCCTGAGGTAAAGACTCGAGCAAATCACCCACCTCAGCACCATTGAGGCTGTTGATCAGTTGCTTGACTTGAGACTGAACACCGCTCTCCAGCGCTTCAGATAAGCGGTCAAGTTGACGGGCAGTTTTTTTCTCGTGCTGCTGTTCCCGCATCGTTTTCGTCAACCTTCTGGTGGGATTTGAGAATGGCCTTCAAAAAAAGCCCTGGTGCTCTATTGTCCCATTATAAAAGAGTCTGGAGCAGATTCCTCCAGAAATCTGCTCAGGTATTGTTCCAGGAAGAGGCCTCGCGATGGTGAACCAGTACGTTTTCATGCTCCTTACGCAGGGATGTCGCCAGTTTTTCTGCAAGGTAAACGGAGCGGTGTTTGCCACCCGTACAGCCAATGCCAATGGTGACATAACTGCGTTGAGCATCCTGAAATGCGGGCAGCCAGGAATGCATGAATGCCTGGATATCCTGCGTCATGCTAACGACTGCCTGATCGCTTTCAAGCCATTGCTGCACGGCCTCGTGCTTGCCGGTCAGCGGCCTGAGTTCTTCTTCCCAGTAAGGGTTTGGAAGGATTCGTGCGTCAAACATAAAGTCCACGTCGGGTGGTACGCCTCGCTTGAACGCAAATGATTGCAGCACAATGGTCATGCCGCCCGCACGGCGGTCTACACAGTTCCACACCTGGCGTCTGAGCTGGTGAATATTGGTGTCGCTGCTTTCAATGACCTGGTCTGCATAGCGCCGCAGTGGTTCCAGAAGTTGCTTCTCATTCTCTATTGCATCCGGCAGAATCTGGTCCCGGCGGGTCAGCGGATGGCGCCGTAGTGTCTCGCTGAAGCGTTTGATCAGGACCGACTTGTCCGCTGTGAGAAAGATAAGTTTGCAGTTGAAATTGTTGGCCCGCAGCCATTCTATCCAGTCAATCACTACCTGCAGGTCAGTTTCGCGGGAACGGGCGTCTATGCCCAGGGCAACTTTTTTATACAACTCCGGGTTGGCGGAAATCTGTGGCCCAAAATCGGGTAGCATGGCGGCCGGGAGGTTGTCGATGCAGTAATAGCCGAGGTCTTCAAGGGCGTTGAGGGCCGTGGACTTGCCGCCGCCGGACATACCGCTGACAATCACGACATCCTGCACAGGTTTGTTCAAGTCAACGCCTCATGGATGGGGGCCTGAAAGTAATTGCCAAATTTCATTGGCGTCCGCAGCGTCGCGAAGCTGTGCCAGCAATGCCTGGTCACTGAAGCGTTCAGCAATACTCGCAAGCAGCTTGGTGTGATCTTCGGTACAGATTTCAGGCATGGTGAGTGCAAACAGCAAATCAACCGGTTTGCCGTCTTCGGCATCGAAGGGCAGAGGTTTGGGGAGTCGCAAGAAAAGGGCTTCCACGCTATCCGTGCCGCTGATGCGTCCGTGCGGAATTGCGACACCTTCGCCAAGGCCGGTACTGCCAAGATGTTCCCGTGCGCACAGGCTTTCAAAGATTTCTCTTGAGCTCAGGTCCTTGTTCTTTTTGGCCAGCGTTACGCTGATCAACTCAAGTAGCCGCTTCTTGCTGTTAATCCTTACACCAGCAAGAATACGGTCGGGGCTTAGCAGGTCACTATCAAGCATGGCAGGCGTCAATATCCGGGTGGCAGTGATCAGTTTTCGTCTTCGGGCTCAGTTGGATCAGGCCTGGCATGGTGATGGTTGGTAATTCGGTCTTTGTAATGCCGAACCTGGCGGTCCAGTTTGTCTGCCAGGCCATCAATTGAGGCATACATATCCGCTGCACTTTCGGTCGCAAATAGCGTGCGCCCTCCGGCTTTAACAGTGGCTTCAGCCTGTTGAATTAGTTTTTCAACATTCAAAATGACATGGATCGAGTTTACCCGGTCGAAATGACGGGTCAGCTTCTGCATTTTCTCGGTAACGTATGCACGCAGTGCGGGTGTTACTTCAACGTGATGACCGGTAATATTTATCTGCATCAATTGTCTCCTTCCTTTTTTCTGTCTCTTATTGCTAAATATAAGGCCTGTGTGACTAACGTCAATGGGCCTGGGGTGGATTTCGGTCTTGATAACTGAACCCCACAATATTCATTTGGTTAATGCCGCCACTAAAACCCAATATTTCTACGATAGGCACGGCGGCGCTCGCTGGAAGAGCCTACCCCCAGGGTTTCACGGTATTTTGCAACCGTGCGCCGGGCCGCAACAATGCCGGTCTCCCGCAACAGTTCAGAAATTTCCTGGTCACTCAAGGGTTGCTTCTGTGGTTCGTTTTCAATCAACATCTGGATTCGGGCCTTGGTGGCAGTGGCACTCACCTGCCCGCCGTCAATGGTCCGTACATAGCTGGAGAAGAAATATTTCAGCTCGAAGATACCCCTTGGCGTCAGCATATATTTGCGCGTAGTAGCCCTTGATACGGTTGATTCGTGCACACCAATACGCTCCGCAACTTCCTTGAGTATCAGTGGCTTCATAGCAATCTCACCGTCAGCCAGAAAGCTCTTTTGTGTGTTAACTATACACTGGGACACTTTCAACAGCGTGCGGTTGCGCAACTCCAGACTGGAGAGCAGCCAACGTGCTTCCTGCAAGCGTCCGCGCAGATACTCGGCGTCTTTGCCACCTGATTTTCGCAGCAGGGAAACATAATATTTGTTCAGGCACAAATTCGGGTTGCTGTCCGGGCTGAGTGTGGTGACCCATTCGTCGCCGTCCAGGCGAACATAAACATCGGGGATCAGGTATTCATTCTGGCGGTTGTCGAAGCGTGCGCCAGGACGTGGTTCAAGTCCACGGATCAGTTCCAGCGCCTGCTTGAGATTCTCTGAAGAGGCACCGGTCTCCCGCAGCATTTCTTCGTAAGCATTGGCTGCAACCAGTTTAAGGAAATCCCGCGCAAGCCTCAGGGCAAGGTCACTCCCGGGCGTACCCGAAGGCTGGGCCCGTAACTGTATTACGATACACTCACCGGTATCGCGACTGGCGACACCCACCGGTTCCAGGCGTTGTACCCGATGCAAAACAGCGATGACTTCGTCGTCTTCGACCGATACTTCCGGCAACAGGCTTAAGCGGATTTCCCCGATTGTATCGACCAGGAAGCCATCATCATCAAGCGCATAGACAATCGCAGTGGCGATGGCCGCATCCACCTCGTTGAAGTGGGCCAGGCGGATTTGTGCCAGCAAATGTTGACGTAGTGAAGCAGAACTGTTGTCGGCAATCTGGCGCTCGGAATAGTCTTCAGTCCAGGCGGAGCTTTCGGACCATTGCTCAAAACCCGTATCCGCTTGCAACGGGCCAGAGTCATAGTCGTCCGTCTGATAATTCTGCTCTTCCCGGGCCTCGTCCCGTTCGGCTTTGCGGGTTTCAGCCAACTCGCTTTCAAGGGATACTTCTGTGTACTCCTGCTGGCTCTGGTTGGCATCCTCTTCATGATCAAGCAGGGGATTTTCGTCAACCAGTTCCTGGATATAGTCACGCAGTTCGATGCGGTTGAGTTGGAGCAGGCGAATGGCCTGTTGTAACTGCGGCGCCAGTGCGAGCTTCTGCGTTAGCCTCAGTTGTAGTGATGGATTTGCCATGGGATCAGAAGCGCAGGTGCCGGTGCTCAGAGGCGGAATTCTGTGCCAAGATAAACCTTGCGCACATCTTCGTTGGCAAGAATGGTCTCGGCACTACCCTGTGCTAAAACCTGCCCTTCATTGAGGATATACGCATGGTGACAGATACCAAGGGTTTCCCTGACATTGTGATCGGTAATCAACACACCGATATCCTGGTCTGTCAGGTGTTTGACAATTTCCTGGATTTCCCTGACAGAAATTGGATCTACGCCCGCGAATGGTTCGTCCAGCAGGATAAATCTCGGCCTGGCAGCCAGCGCACGGGCAATTTCCACCCTGCGCCGCTCTCCGCCTGAAAGCACCTGGCCCATCTGGCTGGACAGGTGCGCAACGCCCAGCTCCTCCATCAGCGTCTGCAGAAGTTCGTTGCGCTCATCCACACCCAGGTCCCGGCGCAACTCCAGGATAGCCATGATGTTGTCGCGCACCGAAAGTTTGCGAAATACAGAAGCTTCCTGCGGCAGGTAACCGACGCCCAGGCGGGAGCGGATATTCACTGGTTTGTGGGTAATGTCCACGTCATCCACGGTAATGCTGCCCTTGTCGGTTGGAACCAACCCGACGATCATGTAAAAGCAGGTTGTTTTGCCCGCGCCATTGGGCCCGAGCAGACCGACGACCTGGCCCGGCTCAACTTCGATGCTGACGCCGCGCACAACCTCTTTTTTGCGGTAGGATTTATGCAGATTGGTAGCCTTGAGCATGTCAGCTTCCATCCCCATTGGAACTGTCCTTGCCGGAATTGTCAGAACCCGACTCCGATTCTGTGGCAGGGGCCGGAGCGTCTGTGGTTTCGTCCCCCGCTTGCTTGCTGTCCTTATCGCCGGTCTTATTGAGAACCTCCGGATCCAGGCGGATATGAATTCTGCCATTCCCGTTGTCAGTGCTGCTGCCTCTAAAATGCTGGATCTTGAGGTCATAGACCAGCAAGTCACCGCTGATATGGTATTGGGGGTGTTGCACGTCGGCATCGCCCGTCAGCGTTACCAGGCCTTTGGCAACCTGGTAGTCAATGGTCCTGGCGGTTGCCTGCACCAGTCCCTGATCTTCAATTTCCTGCTCCAGAAAGGCCGGTTGGCCCCGGAATGTCACCGATTGTACCCGTCCGTCGGTTTTCTTGACTTCGGCTTCGTCGGCCGTTATGTGCAAGGTTCCCTGGCGGATTTCAACATCTCCGCGCATGGTGGTAATGCCATCACCCAGCGTGCCGTCGGTGGAGTTGGCGTTGATCTCAAGGGGCTGTTGCCGGTCAGACTCCAGCGCCTGGGATGTTCCGCTCAACACCAGCAGGAACAACGCCAGCAGGGACGACATTGGCCACCGGTGGGTCCGCGTGCTGGACGGGTGGTTAATTGACTGCATAAATAGCTTTAACCTGTTGTTTTAATTGAAGTGTATCATTCATCATGTCAAGGTACATGCCCACTGCGTTTATGTGATTTATTCCGTCAAACAAACTGACAGGTTCAACGGTGCTGGCAGTTTGGGGTGTAACCTCCAGTTCTACTTCACTGGTTCTGAGCTCAATGCGGTCACTCGGCAATAACCCCGTTCGTTGCAGGTACACCCTGCCCAATAATTCAACATGCTCTTTATCGGCCGTTATTGTGGCCGAATCGGCCGTCAGATTCCATGTAATATCCTGTTGGTACAGTACCAGTTGCGGTTTTTCAATTGTGCCGATCTCCAGCGCCGGGTCATTGCTTAGCACGGGTGCCTGCATATTCAATGTAGCCTTGCCCTGCGCGTCAAAAACCTGTAGCTCAAAGTCACGCAAGACGTAATTAAGTTTGGGATCCAGACCTGTAACGTGTTGGGGTACGTCTTCACGCTGTTCGCGGGCGGCCCAGAAACTGACCCCGGTCAGCAGCACCAGTGCAATGATTCCGCGTCGTGTTTTCCGGCTGATCATGATGCCAGAATCTCGTCCAGTATCATCTTGTCTTTACCCTGTGCGGCCAATAACAGGTTACAAATTTCCCTGACGGCACCCTCACCACCGTTGCGCTGTGTCACCCAGTGGACGTGCTCTTTGACATAATCATCCGCGTCTGCCACGGAGATAGCCAGTCCAGCCCTGAACAGCACCGGTAAATCAAGCCAGTCATCGCCGGCGAAGCACACCTGTTCCGCATCGAGGCCGGTGGTGTCGAGCAAATGTGTGAATGCGTTCAGTTTGTCCTCGCGGCCTTGATAGACATGTCTGATATCCAGTTGGGCCATGCGTTGCGCCACAATCACAGAATTTCTGCCGGTGATAATTGCCACCTCAATGCCACTGCGCTGCAATGCTTTCATGCCGAGTCCGTCGCGGCTGTTAAAAGCTTTCATTTCATTGCCGGCATTATCGAAATACAGCCTGCCATCGGTCAACACGCCATCCACATCCAGTACCAACAGGCGAATTTTTCCGGCGCGCTCCTGCAATGTTGGATCCATCATTGGCACTCAGACCACGCCGGCCTGTAATAAATCCTGGAAATTGAGCAGGCCTTGCAAGCGGGATTGTTCATCAACCACCAGTAGCCCCTGGATTTTGTGTTTTTGCAGTAGCTCTGCAGCATCCACTGCCAGTGCGCAAGCCAGTATGGACTTGCCGTTGCGCGTCATTACTTCGCCGATAAGCGTGTTATGGAGGTCCAGCGCCTGCTCCATGGTGCGGCGAAGATCACCGTCGGTATACACACCGAGGACTTTCATATCACCGGCGGTGATCGCAACCATACCCAGGCGTTTCCTGGTCATCTCCATGATGGCTTGTGCAAGCGTGGCCGTTTCTGCGACTACGGGCATCTCGTCTCCGCTGTGCATGACGTCCCTGATATGTAAAAGCAGCCGTCTGCCAAGTTGGCCGGCCGGATGTGAGCGGGCAAAATCTTCCGCTGTAAATCCCCGTGTTTCCAGCAACGAAACTGCCAGTGCATCACCCATGACCAGCGCAGCGGTGGTACTGGAGGTGGGTGCCAGGCCCAACGGGCAGGCCTCGGTGGCAACTTCAACATTGATGTTTACATCTGCATGGGTGGCCAATGTAGACGCAGGCCTGCCAGTCATGGCAATGATGTCTACGCCCAGTCGTTTCAGCAGTGGGACGATTTGCTTGACCTCATCGGTCTCACCAGAATTGGATAACACCAGCACAACATCATCGGCGGTGATCATGCCCAGGTCACCGTGCGAGGCTTCTGCCGGGTGAACAAAAAAAGCCGGTGTTCCGGTGCTCGCCAGAGTGGCTGCAATCTTGCCGGCAACGTGACCTGATTTGCCCATGCCAAGAACAACAATCCGCCCGCGGCAGGCAAGAATGATCTCACAGGCTTCAACAAATGTATCGTCAATGCGGCTTTCGAGCCTGGCCACGGCGGCGGCCTCGGTACTGACAACGGCCCGGGCCAGGCTCTTCAGGGCAGTGCTATCCATACGCATATTCTACTCCTGAAAAGGTCTCAACCCACTGCCAGCACATTCAAGTTGCCGGATTTAAGCTGCCGGAGCTCATCCAAACCATGGTTATATAACCGGCAAACATGGCCAGCAGTACGCTGCCGGAACGGCGGCCGATGCGGCCCGGGCCGTGAAAATCTGAAGCCAACAGATATAACACGCCCGTGATCAGGAACATTGCCGGGAAATCACGTGCCAGAATAATCGGGGATATGTCCACCGGGCGAAGCACGGCTGCGATGCCAAGCACACCCAGCAGATTAAATATATTGGATCCGATTATATTGCCGATCGCCAGGTCGTCCTCTTTGCGCAAAGCGGCAGTGATGGCGGTTGCGAATTCCGGCAGGCTGGTTCCGAGCGCCACGATTGTCAAGCCGATAACGACATCCGTTACCCCCAGCATCATGGCAATATGGACTGCGCCATCGACCAGGAACCGCGAACTGACAGGCAGGACGATCAAGCCTACGACGAGCCAGAAGAAGGCGACTTTAGGCGGCGTGTTTTTGGGGATTTCTGCGGCAAATTCCTCAGCCAGAGGATCTGAAGGCGGGCGGCGCAAACCAATGCGGATGATCCAGACGACGACGGCCAATAACCCGCTGAGCAAAATCCAGCCTTCCGTGTAGCTGTATCTGCCGTCGAGACCCATTAAAAAAGCCACCAGCATAATCAGTAGCAGAACCGGGTATTCGCGTTTCAGTGCGGTGGATTCCAGCCGCAAAGGGTAAATCAGTGCAGTCGCACCTAACACCAGGCCCACATTGGCGATATTTGAACCGATCGCATTGCCAACAGCGAGACCTGGATTTCCGTTCAGGGTGGCAACAGCAGAAACAACCAGTTCCGGCGCCGATGTGCCAAAGCCGATAATTGTAAGACCAATAACCAGCGGTGATACACCCAGGTTGCGTGCAGTTGCAGAAGCACCGGCAACCAGCCGGTCTGCACCCCAAACCAGCAACAGGAATCCAGCGACCAATTGAATGATGGCTGTCAGCATACCCGCTGGTGGCCCCATTTTAAATTTCTCCGGGTCTTGAGAGCAATTAGCATATAGGGGGAGTTTTTAATGGCGATAGAATCCACTATTATAGGCGCTCCTGAAGGTTCAAGTCCGTTTGTCCTGCCGGCCATCTGGTCAATGCTGATTAGACGGTTTTCCGGCCTGATAATTCGTTGCAGTGAGCCACTGTTCAATATAGAGGATGATAGTCTATGGATTGCACAACAATAGCGCAAATTATACGTACCGGCCTCCCTGACGCCGAAGTCGATGTCAGTGGCAATGACGGTGTTCATTTTGAAGCCGTGGTTCGTAGTGCTTCATTTGCGGGAAAGTCTACTTTGCAACGGCACCGGCTGGTGTATGCAAC
Source organism: Oceanospirillales bacterium (assembly GCA_003233115.1). Classification (GTDB taxonomy): domain Bacteria; phylum Pseudomonadota; class Gammaproteobacteria; order Xanthomonadales; family SZUA-36; genus SZUA-36. The sequence goes on along the minus strand of QIKV01000089.1, from coordinate 2,647 downwards.
ACTGGGTGAATTGCTGGGGAATGAGATTCATGCGCTCAGTTTGCGTACCGAGTTGCCCGGGTAAGCTTCGCAACGGCAAAATTCTCCGATGTTCCACACGGCGTGCAACCGCAGTAAAACTGATAAGGGCGTTACCGAAACGAGCCGTCATGATTCATTTGCAACGGCTGTGACAGCACCTGGCTCCCATACAGCACCCGGCCGGATTCGGAACGGATTTTACGTTTGCAGAATTGATCTACGGTTGCCACCAGGAGCTTATGTTCCAGCGGGCCCAGTCGGTTGCTGAGCGATGTGGCGTCATCGCTGGTTCTGATCGGTATTCTGACCTGCGAGATGACCGGGCCTGCATCGAGACCGGAAGTAACCATATGGATGCTGGCCCCGGTTTCCCGGTCGCCGGCCTGTAAAGCGCGGGCGTAGGTATTGAGGCCTTTGTACAACGGTAGAAGCGAGGGGTGAAGGTTGATCGTGCGGTCAGTGAAGCGCGTGGTGAAGGCCTCTCCGAGGATACGCATGTAGCCGGCCAGGATAACAAGTTCTGCCTGATCCTGTTCCAGTACACGGGCCACGGCCTCATCGTGTGCCTGGCGGCTACCGTATGCGTTATGGCTGATGATGCTGACCGCTATATCTGCCGCCCTTGCATACGCAATGCCCCCGGCCTGCGCGCGGTTGCACACGACCCGCACAATATCCAGGTCAAGTTTGCCGGATTGTACGGCATCGATCAGCGCTTTGAGGTTGCTGCCGGTACCGGAGATCAGCACGGCAGCTTTCAGTTTGCCGTGCTTTTCGGATGTGTTTTTCATGTGCGTATATAGGTGACCCGCGGTCCGCTTTCATGGTGTGCGACCACCCTGCCAAGACGGTATGGGGCGTGCCCCGCTGAAGTCAGCGCCTGGCAAATATCATGCGCAGATTCCTCGCTCACCAGTATCACCATGCCAATGCCACAGTTGAACGTGCGTAACATCTCTGATTCATCAATTTGGCCGCTATCTTGCAACCACCTGAATACTGCAGGCAAGGCCCACGCGGACAGGTCAATTTCCAGCCCCAATCCGTCGGGTATGACCCGAATGATGTTGTCACTGATGCCACCGCCGGTGATATGTGCCAGACCATCAAGTGTGTACTGCTCGATCAGCGGCAGCAGGGTTTCTACATAAATCCTCGTCGGTGCCAGCAACGCAGCGCCGAGTGATTGGCCATTCGGGGAACCATCAAGCGGCATCCGCGGGTCAACCCCGGATTGCTGCAATACTTTGCGAATGAGTGAGTAGCCATTGGAGTGCGGCCCGGAAGATTGCAGCCCCAGCACGCAATGGCCGGCTTTGATACGGCTGCCATCGATCAACTTTGGACGGTCGACAACCCCCACGGTAAACCCTGCCAGGTCATATTCATCCTGGCCATACATACCCGGCATCTCAGCAGTTTCACCGCCGATAAGGGCACAGCCAGCCTGCCGGCAACCTGCGGCAATGCCCTCTATGACTGCCTGTGCATGGTCAATTTTCAGCTTGCCGGTGGCGTAGTAGTCAAGAAAAAACAATGGCTCTGCACCGCAGGTGAGAATGTCATTGACACACATGGCGACCAGATCGATCCCGATGGTGTCATGGCTGTTGAGTTGCCTGGCCAGTAACAGCTTGGTGCCGACACCATCGGTGCCGGAGACCAGCAGCGGTTCCCTGTAACGACCGGTGTCGAGTTGGAACAGCCCGCCGAAACCACCCAGCCCGGTGAGCACGCCGCTGCGATGGGTAGATTTGACCGCAGGCTTTATCCGCTCGACCAGTTTATTGCCGGCGTCGATGTCTACACCTGCGTCAAGATAGCTCAATCCTGCAGATTTTTCCGGTTTTATGTTCAATTACGGGTCCGTTCATGTATGCGAATTTGCAGCATCCTATGGTATCTTATAAAGGAGTTCATGATCTATTCGTAAGTGAACAAATCAGAGGCTCCAACCCCTGTTTTTACCCGGTAGCGCAGATGAAAAAAGTACTGCTGACAATTCTCACCCTGTATTTGGCATCGGCTGACGCGATGGCTCAAATCGACCTGTATTCCGGTGAAGTTGTTGTGGCAAGCCAGGACGATGATGATCGCAACGAGGCAATCCCGGAAGCATTGATCCAGGTTCTGCAAAAACTCAGTGGCCAGCGTGAAATACCGGTCTCGCCGTCATTGGACAAGGCACTGGATAATGCCGGCCGTATGCTGCTTTCGTTCCGCTACAAAAATGTCGACCGGGTAGAGCCTGACGGCAGCAGCCAACAGGAGATACGCCTGGTAGCCACGTTCATGCGGTCTGAAATTGACCAGGTAGTGCGTAAAATTGGCCTGCCCCGCTGGCAGCAGGCGCGACCACCGGTACAGATATGGGTGGTTCTTGATGACGGTCGCGGCAGGCAGTTAAAGCCGGTCGAATATGAGTATGCCTGGGAGGCCATGGAAGATGTCGCCGCAGCGCGGGGCTTACCGGTCGTATGGCCGGAGTTGGATGAAGAACAGGCACAGTTGATCGATATGAGCCTTGTGTGGGGCGGATTCACCGACTACCTGGTTGAACGGGGCGCCCCTGGAGATGGTGTTGCGATCGTTTCTGCCCGGCGTGAAGGACCGCAGTGGACGGTAC
>QIKV01000180.1 GCA_003233115.1 Oceanospirillales bacterium | reverse complement strand
GTGTTATTGCATGATCTTGGCAAAGGCTTAACGCCGCAGCAAAAACTGCCTTCACATGTTGGCCATGAAGCCGCCGGTGTACCTCTGGTAGACGCGGTCTGCACTCGTTTCAGGGTGCCGGGTAGCACGCAGGACCTGGCCCGCAAAGTCTGCGCAGGACACCTGGATTGTCACCGGATTCTGGAGGCCCGGCCAGCGACGGTCATACGCTTGCTGGAAAGACTGGATGGTTTCCGCCAACCTGGCCTGCTAGCGGATTTTGTGCTTGCCTGCGAAGCTGACTACCGTGGCCGCGAGGGCCACGAGGACCGCCCCTACCCGCAGGGCGCGTACCTGCAGCATGCGCACCGGGTTGCGACAGCCATACTGGCGAGGGATCTTGACCTGCAGGGAGTCAGCGGACCGCAGGTCGGTGAGCGGTTGCGCAAGGCCCGTGTTCAGGCTGTCGCTGATTTATCCTTTTAGAGCCTGTGGCGCAAGTCTGACGGGGCGAACCCGCACAGGTTCTCACCCAGGTTTTCAGATAAGCCCCGGCTTAAGGCCATCACCTGGAAGCGCTCGCCCATTTCGCCCGGCAAGGTCAGCTTGCGGACCTCGATATTTTTCACTACACGGTCTCTTTCAGGCAATGACTGGAAGCTGCTGATCACACCCTCCAGACCGCAGCCCAGCAAAAACATCATCTGGCTGGTATAGCCGCTGACTTCAAGGCCGCAGCCATGCGCAGCTTCCGCCAGGGCGGTGAAATCTACTGATGCAGAGATATCGGTCAAGCCCGGCCACACGAAAGGGTCGTCGTGGGCACGGTGCCGGTAATGGCAGATCAGCGTACCGTTAAAGCGTTGTGGCAGGTAGTACTCGTGGCGCGGGTAGCCATAGTCGAGGAACAGTGCCGTGCCTTTTTCCAGGCTGGCAGTAACGGTCTGCAACCAGGCGGGCAGGAGGGTGTTGATTTCTGATTGATAGCCGTCAGCGGGGGGATCCTGCAGGCCGGCCAGCACAATCTCAACCCGGTCCCGCATAGCCTCGGGGCAATCGGCTTGTTGCCAGGCAAAGCCATCCCGACCGTTTGCTACCCGTAATTGTTTTATGTCTTTACCAGCACAATGAAACCGTTCAACTGCGAGGGCGTCAAGGACCTCATTGGCGACCAAAACCCCCTGCCAGCCTGCCTCCGGCGGTTGCTCAAGCCAGCTAATCCTGTCCATCCATTGCGGCACGTTGCGTGCCAGGGTCTCGCGCTGTACCTGCCGCAGATGCGCACTGCGTTCCAGTATCCGGTAGTGCGTGGGTGCGTGGCTATCCTGCAATGCCTTGAGCAGGTCGGCCGCCAGTACACCGCTACCGGCACCGGCTTCAATGATCTCATAATGATCGAGTTCATCGCCTATTTGTTCGATCTGTTTAGCCAGGCAACGTGCAAAAACATCACCAAGCTGTGGTGCGGTTACGAAGTCACCCCCCTCGCCAAACTTCTGCAAACCGGCACTGTAGTAGCCCATACCGGGCTCATACAGGGCCATTTCCATGTAATCCGAAAACGAAATGGGACCGCACTGATGGATTTTCTTACGGATGAGATCAGTAAGTTCTTCGCTCAATGACTTGAGCTCTTGTGGCGGTTCGGGCAGGATGACCCGGGAAGTTGCGGAGCACATAGGCGGGTAGTTTCAGTGAGTGAAACCCTAAAGTCCAGAACAAGACAGTCCAGAACAACACCGTCCAGAACAGGAACGGCACTGGTCACCGGCGCAGCGCGACGGATTGGGGCGTGTATTGCCGAGACACTGCACCGGCGTGGTTGCGACGTATTCCTTCACTACCATAGCAGCGCCGATTCAGTTACTGGGTTGGCCGCACAACTGGATGCAAGACGGCCCGGCAGCGCCACGGTTGTGCAGGCCGATCTTGGCAGTTCTGACGGGGTCGAACACCTGGCAGACCAGGTCAGGACTGCAACGTCAAGCCTCGATTTGCTGGTTAACAATGCCTCACAATTTTTCCCGACCACAGTGGGTTCAACTACCGCCCGGCAATGGGATGAATTGATGAACAGCAATCTGCGCGGTGCCTATTTCCTCGTACAGGCCCTGTTACCTGAACTGGCAGTCGGCGGGGGCAGCGTGGTCAACCTGCTCGATGTGCATGCAAGCAGGCCCATGCGGGGCCACGCAGTGTATTGCATGGCCAAGGCCGGCTTGCAGATGATGACACTGGCATTGGCCAAAGATCTGGGTCCGCAGATACGGGTCAATGGCGTGGCGCCCGGCGCCATCCTGTGGCCTGAGCAGAATTCCTGCGGCCAAGATCAGCAGGCAATTCTAAACAAGCTCGTCATGGGCCGTACCGGCGAACCGCAGGATATTGCCTCGGCGGTGGCCTATCTGGGTCTGGATGCGCCTTATGTCACCGGTCAGGTACTGGCGGTTGACGGTGGCCGCAGCCTGAATATCTGACCGGCGCAAACAGTCGTCGTCAGGCGCATTGACAAAGCCAGGCCGCAGGTATCATCACCTGATGCCTGTGTAGCCGCCTGCGACCCCGCCTTTCGAGAAAACGATCTGCCATAGCTGGTTTTTTCTTGCCCGGAAAGTGCCTGCACACGACAACAGGTAGTACTCCCACATGCGATAAAAACGTGGGTCATAGCTTCCTTTTATACTGGCCCAACCCTGCCTGAAATTGTCGTGCCAGGCGAGCAACGTCCTGTCGTAATCAGCTCCGAAACTGTGCCAGTCTTCAAGCACAAAGAGTTTTTCGGCAGCGCCGGCGAGTTGTTTTACCGATGGCAGCATTGAGTTTGGGAAGATGTACTTGCCGATCCACGGATCGGTAGAATGTACTGACCTGTTCCCGCCGATTGTGTGTAACAAAAATAAACCACCCGGTTTCATGCAGCGATGAACCACGCCCATATAAGTGCGGTAATTTTTTTCGCCGACGTGCTCGACCATGCCGATGGAAACGATCCGGTCAAACTGCTCGTTGAGTTGCCGGTAGTCCTGCAGTCGATACTCAACCGGCAGACCGTGGCCCCGTTCCCTTGCCAGTTTTAGCTGCTCTTCAGAGACGGTAATCCCCACTACTTCCACGCCGTAATTCTGTGCTGCGAATTTTGCCAGGCTCCCCCACCCGCAGCCTATATCCAGAACCTTCATGCCTTTTTTCAACCCCAGTTTTTTGCAAGTCAAATCAAGCTTGGCTGCTTGTGCCTGGTCAAGTGTTTCCGCGTCAGCCCAATACCCGCAGGAGTACGCCATGTTTTTGTCGAGCATCAACTGGTAGAGGTCATTGCCGATATCATAGTGTTTCCTGCCGACTTCATAGGCTCGCGTGCGGCTTTGCAGGTTAATAATTTTGGCCCGTACAACATTCCAGATTTCGCGTTTACTCCTGACCTGTCTATCCAGTCCTGCGCTAAGCACCCTGCTGAAGAGCTCATCCAATTGATGGCAATCCCACCAACCGTCCATGTATGATTCTCCTAACGCAAGCGACCCACCCGCCAGCACTCTCGAATACAATTTTTTATTGTGTACCTGGATATCCCACGGTCGCTCCCCGTCAATGCGTATGTCTGCGAGAGAAAAATAATTTTCGATAGCTTGTTTACTGCTCATATTTCTACACTCTTGCTCAACCAGGAGATTCTACCGCATACCGATTGAAATTCAGAAGAACTGGCGGGAACGGTGGGCCATCCTCAATGGCGCCATAAAGGAAAACCCTCTGCAGCGACTGGTTTCAGGTCAGCATCGCTGAGTCCGGAAGAATGCCAGATGTCGCCCATGTTGCGTCGTTGGGTGGGGTGGATCAGATCCGGGTCGAGCTCAGCCAGAGGCTTGAGGACGTGTGCGAACCTGGTGATCTCAGCGCGTGGTATTTCCAGCACCGGGGACAGCAATACCAGGTCGTCATACAACAGGATGTCGATGTCCAGTGAGCGGTCAGAGAACTTGGGCGCATCCCGCTTGCGGCCATAGCGATCCTCAAGGTCGCGCAAATACTTACGTAGTTCGAGCGGACTCATGTCGGTTTCAACCCGTGCCACGAGGTTGATGAAATCATCACCGTCAAAGCCCACGGCAGGGCTGCTGTAGACCGGCGATAACTCGATGCTTTCGAATTGTTTGCCCAGCTCAATAAGCGCGGCACGAATATGTGCCTCTGCGTTGATGTTGGAACCCAGGCCCAGCCAGGCGGTGCTCATCGCTACCCCTGCCCCGCTGGTGCGGCACCACGTTCAATGATTACGCCAACCGCACTTGAGCCGCGTACTGCGCCCGGTTTGCTCAGCTTTAGATGCACCCAGCAGACCGGGAATTCTTCCAGCACAATATGTGCGCAATGCTCTGCCAGTGCTTCGACGAGTTGAAATTCACTGCTTTCCACGAACTGGATAAGACGTTTTGAAACCGCTTTGTAATCCAGTGTATCGGCAATATCATCGCTGGCGGCTGCGGTGCTGATGGAAAATGCCATTTGCAGATCGAGACTGACTGTCTGGGTGATTTCACGTTCCCAGTCGAACACGCCGATCACGGTCTGAATACGCAAGTCCTCAATAAAAACCAGGTCCGTTGTCATGCGTTTAGCTCCTCCATTGGCGGCAATTGATCCAGCGGCCAGCGGGCGAAGGCCTGCAGGCTGGGGCCGGCAGTCTGGCCGGCGAGTAGTCTTTGACAGCCGGCAAAAGCGATCATGGCGCCATTGTCAGTGCAAAACTCAAGACGTGGATAGGAAACTTTCCAGCCATATTTTTTACCCGTACGCCGCAAACCCTGTCGCAGGGCGAGGTTGGCCCCTACACCGCCTGCTACGACCAATTGCTGTGCACGGGTGTGTTGCATGGCACGCCGGCACTTAATGGACAACGTGTCAACCACTGCCTGCTGGAAGCCGGCGCTGATGTCCGCGCGGGTTGAATCCTGCTGGTCGCCGTTCAACCACAGGTTACGGGTGTGGGTTTTCAGGCCGCTGAAACTGAAATCCAGGCCGGGGCGGTCGGTCATCGGGCGGGGAAACCTGAATCTGTCAGCATCGCCCTCCTCAGCCAGGCTGGCCAGCGCCGGACCACCGGGATAACCGAGACCCAGCAGTTTGGCTGTTTTGTCAAAGGCCTCGCCGGCCGCGTCATCCAGGGTTTCACCGAGGATGCGGTAGGTGCCGATGGCACGCACTTCAACCAGCATGGTATGGCCGCCGGATACCAGCAATGCCACGAATGGACATTCCGGCGGATCCTCTTCGAGCATGGGTGCAAGTAAATGGCCCTCCATATGGTGGACTGCAACCGCCGGGCGATCCAGGGCCAGGGCTATGCTGCGGCCAGTCGCTGTGCCGACCAGCAACGCACCGATCAGTCCCGGGCCAGCCGTATAGGCTACGCCATCAATATCGGAACGCCCCAGGCCGGCGTCTGCCAGGCATTGGTTGATCAATGGCAATAACTTGCGGACGTGGTCACGGGCGGCAATTTCGGGTACGACCCCGCCGTATTCGGCATGGATCCCAACCTGGCTGAACAGGGTATGCGCACGCAAACCGGCATCGCTGTCATACAATGCCACGCCGGTTTCATCACAGGATGTTTCAATACCGAGTACGATCATCAAAATTTCATTTGTCTGGTGGATTGGCGATTGTAAATCATGCCGGCCCAAACCGCTGCATGACCATTGTCTTTTTGATATTGACTGCGGGTGGTTGGCCGCAGCTTTAAGGGTAAATCTGTGGGTGAACAAATTCCATGCCGGCACGGTTGGCTGAGGTAATATATCCGCTGGATTATCAGTCATGGGGATCGCCTTGGCCAAACCTTTGGGGATCGCAGCTTCGGGACATACGGAGACTTCGAATGCAGCCAGGATACTGCTCGAAGAAGGCGGCAATGCATTTGACGCCGCTCTGGGTGCCATGTGTGCAGCCTGCGTGTGCGAGCCATTGCTGGCCAGCCTCGGTGGCGGCGGGTTTCTGCTGGCTCAGGCCGCGGGCGGTGACGCCCAGGTGTTCGACTTTTTCACGCAGACACCCTCCGCCACGGAGGGTGACCTGGATTTCTACCCGATCCAGGCGGATTTTGGTACCGCCACCCAGGAATTTCATATAGGCCTGGGTTCGATCGCGGTGCCGGGTGTGGTGGCCGGCCTGTTTGCCGTTCACCAGGCACGTTGCCAGCTACCATTGAAAAAAATAATTGAGCCCGCCGTTCACCTGGCGCGCGCAGGCGTGCGGGTCAACGCGCTGCAAAAATATATCAGCGAAATACTGCAGCCAATTATCGAGGCCACACCCGCTGCTTCCGCACTGGTTACACCCAATGCTTGCCCGCGGCGACTGGCCGCAATCGGCGATCTGGTGACCAACACCGGGCTGGCAGATAGCTTTGAAGCACTGGCCTGTCATGGGCCAAAATGGTTTTACGAGGGCGAACCGGGGCAGCAATTGGTGCGTGATTGCACCACCCAGGGGGGATTGATCACGCTGGCTGACCTGCAGCGCTACGAGGTGATCCTGCGCAAACCGGTCATCGTTGAATCCCATGCTGCGATCATCAGTGTCAACAGTCCGCCATCACCGGGTGGTTGCCTGATTGCGTTTGCTTTGTCATTGCTGGATAAGGCCCGGCCTGGTGGTCGTCTGGGCGAGCAGGAATGGGGTAGTCCGGCGCATGCAATGAAGCTGGCCCGGGTTATGCAGGCCTCCAATATTGTGCGGCAGCAGCAAGGCATGGCGGCTGGATTGGATGCTGCAACCGCTGCTGGAATCCTGCAGCCGGAAAGTCTGTTGCAATGGCAGGAGACCTTACGCACAGGTGGTGTGGCCTCACGTGGAACGACCCACATAAGCGTAGCGGATGCCGATGGCAACCTGGCCAGCCTGACCCTGTCCAACGGTGAAGGATCTTCCTATGTATTACCCGGTAGCGGCATCATGCTGAACAACATGCTGGGTGAGGAAGACCTCAATGCCGAAGGTTTCCACCGTTTGCCGCCCGGTGTACGGCTGGCTTCAATGATGACACCCGCCATCGTCAGCCTGCCCGGAGAAGGGCAAATCGCGCTGGGTTCCGGCGGCTCCAACAGGATACGCAGTGCCATTTTGCAGGTGCTGGTCAATATGCTGGATTTTAATATGGGGCTTGAGTCTGCGGTCATTGCCCCCCGTTTGCACCTCGAAGGCGAACATCTGAGCCTGGAAGAGGGCTTTTCGGAGGCTGCATTGCGATCACTGGAAGCGTCGTGGCCCGGTGTTGAGCAATGGCCGGAGCCAAACCTGTACTTCGGCGGAGTACATGCTGTGGAGCGTCTCGCCAGCGGGGAGTTCCGCGCTGTCGGCGACCCGCGCAGGGGAGGTGCTGTGGCGATCGCGTGTCGGGGCTGATTTTTCTTTGCAAGAGCCAGGGTTTAAAGGTTAAAATAGGCGGCTACGCCCATAATGGGCATAACTGCAAACCGGAGTAACAATGCCAAGCGTAAAAGTTCGCGAAAACGAGCCTTTTGAATATGCACTACGCCGCTTCAAGCGTTCGTGCGAAAAGGCCGGTGTACTGGCGGAAACCCGCCGCCGTGAGTACTATGAAAAACCCACCCAGGAACGCAAGCGCAAAGCTGCGGCTGCAGTAAAGCGTAACCTGCGTCGTCTGGCACGGGAAAACATTCGTCGAACCCGTATGTATTGAGTATTCATTGTCATTGAAATGACCTTGAAGAACCAAATCCAGGAAGATATAAAAGCTGCAATGCGGGCGCGCGATCAAAAGCGTCTGACTGCACTGCGCCTGATTACCGCTGCCATCAAGCAGATCGAAGTAGATAAACGCGCTGAGCTGGATGGTTCCGGGCTGGACGACCAGGCAGTCCTCAGCGTTCTCGGCAAGATGGTCAAGCAGCGCAGGGAGTCCCTGGCACAGTACCAGGGCGCAGGGCGGCAAGACCTGGCCGCGCAGGAGCAATATGAGCTGGATTTGCTCGCCCCTTACCTGCCGGCAGCACTGAGTGACGATGAAGTGGCAGACCTGATCAAAAAAGCTGTCGCAGCAACGGGTGCCAGCACCATCCGTGATATGGGGGCCGTGATGAATAAGCTCAGAGGCGAGTTGCAGGGTCGCGCTGATATGAAAGCTGTTAGCAGCGCCGTCAAGGCACAGCTCAGCGCCTGACGATGTCCGGGGTCAAAGCCGACAGGCCCCTGGTTCTATTCCCATGAGTGGCCGTATTCCAGATTCATTTATCGAAGCGTTGCTGGCACGCAGCGACATTGTCGAGTTAATTGAAAGACGGGTGCCGCTAAAGCGTGCAGGTAGTGAGTTCCAGGCGTGCTGCCCATTTCACGATGAAAAAACACCTTCTTTTACCGTGAGTCCCAAAAAGCAGTTTTACCATTGTTTCGGATGCGGTGCGCACGGCTCTGCGATCGGTTTTCTGATGCAGTACGAAGGCCTGGAATTCCTTGATGCAGTCGAGGAAATGGCCCGCGCCGCCGGCCTTGAAATGCCCGTAAGCGGTAGCCAGCAACCGCGCCCGGACGCAGGCCTGTACGAAATGCTGGCGGCCTGTGCAAAGTTTTATGGTGAAGAACTCAAAAATCACCCGACGGCCATAGAATATTTGCGTGGTCGGGGCTTGTCCGGCGAGATCACCCGCGAGTTTGAAATTGGTTATGCGCCGTCAGGCTGGGATGGTGTGATAAAAAAACTGGGCACCAACGCAGAAAAACTGGCGCAATTAAAACAGGCCGGCATGCTCAGTGAAGGTAAAAGCGGCAGCTATGACAAGTTCCGTGACCGCATCATGTTTCCTATCCATGACCGCCGTGGCCGCGTAATCGCGTTTGGCGGTCGCGCTTTATCTGATGATGGGCCCAAGTACCTGAATTCACCGGAAACTACCCTTTACCATAAGGGCAGGGAACTCTATGGCCTGTACATTGCACGCCAGCGTGCCGGGCGCCTGGATCACATCATCGTGGTGGAAGGTTACATGGATGTCGTCGCGTTGGCGCAATTTGGCTTCAGGAACGTGGTGGCGACATCTGGCACAGCGACCACGCCCGTACAGGTTGAAATGCTTTTTCGGGCTGCGGATACGGTGGTGTTTTGTTTCGATGGAGATAAAGCGGGGCGCAAAGCGGCGTGGCGCGCATTGGAAGCGACCCTGCCAAAATTACGTGAAGGCCTGCAGGCAAAATTTCTGCTTCTGCCGGATGGTGAAGATCCTGATTCCATGGTGCGAGAGCACGGCAAGGAAGTGTTTGCGCGGCTGATTGAAAAGGCCCGCCCTTTATCTGAATTTTTCTTTGAGCATTTTACCGCCAGGGTTAACCTTGGAAGTCTGGATGGGCGTGCCCGGCTGGTTGAGCAAACGCAACCTTTTATTGAGTCGCTACCCGCAGGTATTTTCCAGGACATGATGGTCGCCCGGCTGGAAACCCTTGCACAGCACAGGCTGCACACGCAGGCGCAAGTTGTGCCGGCAACAACACACCAAGCCCGGTTGCGCGGCAAGCCGGTACAAAAACGTACCCCGATGCGAACGGCCATGGCGCATCTGGTACAGAATCCATCGTTGGTTGAGCAGCTTGAAGGTGTTGACGAATTAGCCGGGCTTGGTAATGATGAAATTCAGGGTGTGGAAATCTTCAGAGAACTTGTTGATTTTTGCGCCCAACGCCCTAATATCACAACCGCTCAGTTAATAGAACTTTGGCACGGGCACCCGGCATTGCCTCATTTGCAAAAACTGGCAATTTGGCATCTCCCCGGAGAGGAAGAACTGCAGGCGCAGGAGTTCGTTGATGCAGTCAACCGCATTCGGCTGTGTTGGGTGGAAATTTTGTTGTCCAGGGTAACCAATATTATTGAGCAACGTGAAGAATACAGGGCCTTGCAGAAACGCCAGCAGGAGCTGAAAAAGCAGCTTGACAGCCACCCGTCTTAGAATTGAGGGAAACCTGGCTTTTCCGCATGATTGCATGGATGTGGGAGGCACGGTAACGCGTGGAGCAGTCACCGGGTAGATCATGTTAAACCCGATGGGCTCTGCGGGTCGCCGGAGTGGCTTTCTTGGGCTATAGTTAATTATCTATCGCGAAGCAAATTTATGAACCAGAATCAGCAGTCCCAATTAAAAGATTTGATCACCAGGGGCAAGGAACAGGGGTTCCTGACATATACCCAGGTAAATGATCACCTGCCCGATGATATCGTCGATCCGGAACAGATCGAAGATATCATTAATATGATCAATGATATGGGCATCTCCGTGCACGAAAAAGCACCGGATGCGGACTCCCTGATACTGAATGATGATGCAACCACTGCCACCGATGACGACACTGCTGCGGAGGAAGCTGCTGCTGCACTGGCTGCGGTCGAGACTGAGATTGGCCGTACCACCGACCCTGTGCGTATGTATATGCGCGAGATGGGCACCGTTGAACTGCTGACCCGGGAAGGCGAAATTGTTATCGCCAAGCGCATTGAGGCAGGTTTGAAGCAGGTGCACAGAGCGCTGGCCCGTTTTCCTGCCACCCACACCGTTTTGCTTGATGCGTACATCCTGCACCAGGAAGGCAAGCAGCGTTTAACTGAGGTCATGGTAGATTTTATCGATCCGAACGCTCCGGAAGAGCCCATCCCGGTGGCCAAAAAGCCGGCCGATGTGATCAAAGCGGAAAAGGGCATTGGGAACAGCGGTGACGATCAGGAAGATACGGACGCCGAGGAAGAAGAGGATCAGGGTCCAACCGGCCCGGATCCGGAAGATGTTGCTGCACATTTTGCCAAACTTGGCAAATTGCATGCGCAATTCATCAAGCTGAATGATCAGCACGGGCCTGGCGACGCCAGGGCGCAGGAAAACCTTGACGCCATGGCCGACATGTTCATGTTCCTGAAACTGCCGGCCAAGATGGTGGACCACCTGGTGGACCGTTTACGTTTTGCCGTGTCCCGTACCCGTGAGCATGAGCGGGCCATCATGCAAATGGCGGTTCGCCAGGCGAAAATGCCCAAGACGACTTTCGTCAAGAGTTTTACCGAGCACGAAGCTGACAAAGGGTGGCTGGACTCGGTGCTCGGTGGCAAGCAAAAGTGGGTCTCGGCCCTCAGTGAATATAGCGATGACATTATTGAGTTGCAGGTCAGGCTGGGCCGGTTACAACTCGCCAACCGCGTCACAATCTATGAACTTAAAGAGATCAACCGTGCCATGTCCATCGGTGAGGCCAAGGCGCGTCGCGCCAAGAAGGAAATGGTTGAGGCCAATCTCAGGCTGGTGATTTCGATCGCCAAGAAATACACGAACCGCGGTTTGCAGTTCCTTGACTTGATCCAGGAAGGCAATATTGGCCTGATGAAGGCGGTGGACAAATTTGAATACCGTCGCGGCTACAAATTCTCAACTTACGCCACCTGGTGGATACGCCAGGCCATTACCCGTTCCATTGCTGATCAGGCGCGCACCATCCGAATCCCGGTGCACATGATTGAGACCATTAATAAACTCAATCGTATTTCACGCCAAATGCTACAGGAGATGGGCCGTGAACCCACACCGGAAGAACTGTCCGAACGCATGGAGATGCCGGAGGACAAGGTTCGCAAGGTGCTCAAGATCGCCAAAGAGCCGATCTCCATGGAAACGCCGATTGGTGATGATGAAGACTCCCACCTGGGTGATTTTATCGAGGATGCCAATATCGCATCACCGGTAGAATCTGCCACCGGTACCGGCCTGACCGGCACTGTGCAGGGTGTGCTTTCCGGCCTGACACCACGCGAAGCCAAGGTGTTGCGTATGCGTTTTGGTATCGACATGAACACCGACCACACGCTGGAAGAAGTGGGCAAGCAGTTTGATGTGACCCGTGAACGTATCCGTCAGATCGAAGCCAAGGCATTGCGAAAGTTGCGTCATCCGACCCGTTCGGAGCAATTGCGCAGTTTCCTCGATCTGGAATAGGTAATCAAGCTCCTGGCCTGAGTTCCAGCCAAAGCGCGCATAAGTACCCGTACAGGGTTTTTGCCATGGCCAGCAGCTCGGGTTCAATGGCTGCGCGCGCCAAGACGATGGCGTCGGCAATCCCCCACTCGACAGCCAGCGCAGCATAATCCATAACCACCAATCCCTGTGCTGCATATTCCCAATCGATCAGGTAGAGCCGGTGGGGGCTGCCGACGAAATTGGCAATCACCGGGTCGTGATGGCACAGGGCGGATTTTAGACCTGCGCCAAGCAGTGACTCGGTCAGTTCCTGCATCGGTTGGCGCTGGTCGAGCAATGGCTGGCTGGCCGGTTTGCTTCGGGCTTCAATCTGTTGCCAATATCGCCGGATGTGTTGGGCGTAGTCCAGGCTGGGTACATCGACAGTCAGTTGGTGGCAGCGTTCCAGCAGGCTCAAAGCATGGTCAACGACGGATTGGTTGGCCTCCGGCTTGCCGGGTAAGCCGTCTGTGATATAGGTGCTGACCAGGATGCCCTGCTGCTGGTTGGAATATAGCAGCGGGGGTGCGAGACCTGCGGCACTGGCGGCCTGCCAGATTTTTGCTTCGTTGCTGCGGTTGCCGTCTTGCAACAGGCTGTCACGTGCGTTTATGCGCAGCACCAGGTGCTGGTCACCGGATTTCAGCAGGTAGCTGCAATTACTGCAGCCGCCCTGTAGCAGGCGGATGACTTCCGGCTTTTCAGCGAGGCCGCCGCGCCACTGCTGCCAGTTGTTGACAATGGGTTCAATTGGCAACTGGCTGGCCTTTATCCAGGTAGTGATTGCGCCAGTTGCTATAGCCAAAGATGGCAATGACGATGTAAATGATGAACAGCAGCGCCGTCAATTCAAGACCCCGTTCGATGTATAACGGTATGGAGATGGCATCGATGACGATCCAGTACAACCAGTTCTGCAGGTATTTGCGCGTCACAAGGTAGGTGGTGATCACGCTGGCCCAGGTCGTGAAAGAATCAATATAAGGCCATGCAGCGCCGCTGTATTCGCTCAGCAGGAAGCCGGAAAGACCGCTTAACAGCAGGATGGAAAAGATGATCAGGACATGTTGCCGGCCGGACAGGGATTGTATCGCCAGGGCATGCGGTTCACCGTTGCCACCGCCCCGGGTCCATTGATACCAGCCAAAAACTGCCATGGCCATGTAGTAGACATTCAGCGCTGAATCCATCAGCAGGCTGACATCCCGGAACAGGACGGTGAAGATGGCAGTGCTGGCAAATGCAAAAAGCCAACACCACACGTTTTCCCTGACCGCCAGCAACAGGTAGGCGATGGCAAACAGCACCGCGGTTACCTCCCACGGCGACAGGGAAAGTGCTGCGTCAATCACTGTTTGCAACCAGCTATTCATTTGCCACTTAGCGGAACGTGTACTTCACGTCGATACCGAAAACCCGCGGCTCTCCCAACTGGCGATATGCTTCATTGACGTAGCCTTTGCGCGGGTCGTTGGCAAAATACAGGCCGTGTACCGCATAGTCCCTGCCGGTGAGGTTACGACCCCAGGCACGGACGGTGACCGCCCCCAATTGGTAGCCGAGGCTTGCATTAAGCAGTGTGTATCCGGCAATTTGCTGGTTGTGATAATAACCGTAATAACTATTGCTGCGGCCTTCAATCTCGACCCTGGCGCTGAGCTGTTCGGTAAAGTACAGGTTGGTACCGATGTTGTACTGCAACCGCGGCGCCTTGGTCTGGGCGCGGCCTTTTACCTTCGTGATGACTGACTGCGTCCATTCTCCCGGCTGGCCAAGGTCAACGACAGTAATCTCATTCACTTTGGTTTTAAGCCAGCCGATACCGGCGAAAACTTCAACTGCTGTGGATAGCTGGTAGTCAAGCTCCAGTTCCATGCCGTAGTTACTGCCGCTGCGAACGCTGTCCAGGTAGCCAACCCACAGAAAATTTACATCGTCCCAAATCCATGACTCCAGTTGGGCATCGCTGCGGCTCATGTGGAACAGGGCGGCGCGCAAAGTCAGCGTATTATCCAGATAGCGACCCTTGATGCCGATCTCCTTGTTTAACAGGCTTTCGCGGCCAAATAGCAAGCGTCCACGCATGAAATCACGGAATTTCGGATCCATGAATCCAAACACTGAGCTTGCTTCAGTATTGACCCCACCGGGTTTCACACCCCGGGAAATTGTTCCATAGAGCAGGCTGCCGTCGTTCAAATCATGCTGCAGTGTGAGCTCGCCGGTAAAATACCGGTCACTGCTTGTGCTGCGCAGGTTGTTGCTGTCACTATAATTATCACGAAAAGTTTCATAGCGTCCGCCGGCGAGGATTCGCCAGGTGGCGGAAAAATCATAGCCTGCCTGGCCATAGACAGCATACCGCCGCGTCTCATACTTACTCACGAAGCTCCCGTAATATTGGCGCGTGAAGTCCTCTTTGCGGTTTTGAGCATAGACCCCGGCTACCCAATTGAAACGCCCATCTGCAGCAGACAGCAAATGACTGTCCAGGCTGATATTGTCACGGTTACGGTCCTGCGCATCGGTGTTGGCGTAGGGGTAGCAGAATGCCACACCGGCGCAGATATCCGGGTTGGACCAGTCCTCGTCATAACTGTACTGCGTGTCTGAACCTGACCAGCTCAGGATGGTTTCGAGCGCCGCTGCCGCATTGATCTGCCAGTAACTCCTGGCGGCGACGGAGAGGGAGTGCTGCTGGTCTTTACCGGGCTTATCCGATAGCGTGCGGCGGTTGTTGTCGAGTGAAAACGCATCGTAACCATTGTCGATATCGACACGGAAGATCGTTAAATCCACGTGGGTATCACCTTTGCCCAGCCAGCGCAATTTAGCCCGCAGGCCGAATTCATCCCGGTTATTGGTATTGTCACGGCCGAGATAGTCATTGCGGATAAAACCATCACTGGTGTTTTGCCGCACGGCGACCCGGCCCTGAAAATTTTGACTCAGCGGCCCGCCCAGGGCAGCGGCAACATTCCAGCTATTGTAATTGCCAAGTCCAGCCTGGGCATATCCGGTGAATACGTTGGAGGGGTCGATTGAGCGGATATTGACCATACCGGCCAGTGCATTGGTGCCATAGCGCGTCCCTTGCGGTCCGCGCAGGACCTCTATTTGCTTGATATCCATCATGATCGCGGCTGCGGCCAGGCCGTTCATATCCACGTCATCGATGGTGATGCCTATGGACGGGAAATATTTTGGATCGACAAACTGCTCCAGATCACCCACGCCGCGCATCTGGATAAAGCGTGCGCGTGATGCACCCGAGGAAAAACTGACATTGGGCAATACATTAAGCACTTCTTCGAGGTGCTGCGCGCCGCGATCAAACAGCGTTGCCGGTTGTATTACCGAGATGCTGCCGCTGCTCTTAAGTAATGCAGTATCACGGAACTGGGCTGTAACGATGACTTCCTCAAGTTCGCCTTCGGCATTTTCCTGTGCGAAGGTAAAAGCTGGCGCCAGGCCCGCTGTGAGCACAAGCAGCCACACACATATTCTGGTTAACACAAAAGCCTCCTTTGCAAAGGAGACCCGGAAGGTGGAGAGATTGAACAGAAAACGCGCCCTATCCCTACGCCGGTATAATCCGGATCAGGTTCAAAGGGTCCATCTCATTGAGTCGTTCTCTGAGACATCTCAGGCCAGGTGGCCGCCCCTCAGGCATTTTCACGGCTACAAGCCACGAAAATGTACTGCTATTCTATCGCGAAGGGGGACTCAGTATCAATGTGGCGGTCACTCGCGGGTGCACTGAAACCCGAAAGCCGGCCCGGGTGGCATGGATCCCCTTTTGGATACTGCCCTGTCGGAGTAGAATGGGCATGACTGAATGAGGGAAACGCCATGATTGAGCATATTGGTCACTATAAGATAGTCTCCGAATTAGGGCGTGGTGGCATGGGCGTGGTGTACAAGGCTCACGAAGACAGCCTCAATCGGTTCGTTGCACTTAAAGTGCTCGGAAAGCACCTGTCCGAGGACGACAGTTTTGTCGAGCGATTCAAGCGCGAGGCACAAAGTGCCGCTGCCTTGAACCATCCCAACATTGTCCAGGTTTATTCGATTGACGAGTTCGACGGGCAACACTGCTTTGCGATGGAATATGTCAAGGGAACCTCGATCCAGCAGATGATCAAGAGCCAGGGCCCGTTGGATCCAGTGGATGCTGGCCGACTGATTCTGCAAGCGGCTGCGGGTCTCGGCGCCGCCCATGAACGCGGTATAGTTCACCGGGATATCAAGCCGGCGAACCTGATGGTGGATGAGCGCGGCCTGGTGAAGATCGCCGACTTCGGGTTGGCGCTTTTGGCTGCCGGCACAACGCGCCTGACAGCCACCGGGATGTTTATGGGAACGCCAGGCTACCTGTCGCCGGAGCAATGCCTGGACCAGGATGTCGACCAGCGCACAGATATTTATTCCCTCGGCGTCACCCTGTATGAAATGCTGACGGGGGTTACGCCGCTGAATGCAGATTCACCTTTGGCGCTGCTGCGCCAGATTATTGATGTTGAGCCCAAAGACGTCGGTGAGCTCAGGCCTGAAGTACCGGAGGGCCTGCGGGTCATTCTGCGCCAGATGATGGCCAAAAAACCACAAGACCGTTATGTGAACTGTGAGGCCCTGATTGCCGACCTGCAAAGCTGGCTTGAAACTGCCGGCGCAGGCAAGCCCGGCGTGAGCACTGCCGTGGCGGCGACAGTGGCAGCACCCGGGTCGGCGTCCGCCGCCAATACCGGCCCGACAGTCCTTGTGGATAGTGCCAAATTGGCCGGGGAAACCAGCAGTAATGCCCCGCCGGGCGGCGCCAGACGGGTGTCTGCCGGCGCGTTGGTTGCGGTTG
>QIKV01000164.1 GCA_003233115.1 Oceanospirillales bacterium | reverse complement strand
GGCTGACACCTATCCGCTTGAACTGGACCGGACCAAAGGCCATGTTGCCGTAAACCTTGGACAGGTAGCGGAAGGAATCGCAATACTGAAAACGACAGAGCAAGGGTACAGGGATAGGGGAAAGAGCCATCTGGGCAACTACATCGGCTATGAGATTCTGGAGATTCTTCTCCAGTACCCTGAGATGGAATATAAGAGCACCATTGACCGCCTGCGGTCAAATACCCGGTATGACTACCTGTTTTTCAAGCTCAAAGCCCAGTTTCAGGCGAGGGACAACAACTACCTTGAAGCCGCCATGCTGATGCAGGAAAACAAACTCAGGGCGAACCAGCTATGGAAACCGGAAGATCAGTTATTGCTGGAGCAATACCAGCGCCGGTCGCTTTAAAACCCAGCGGGAGAGGGGCCAGAGTCAAGTGCCAGAGTGACTACTCTGACAGTGGGAGAGGGGTCGGAGTCAAGTGCCAGAGTGACTACTCTGACAGTGGGAGAGGGGTCGGAGTCAAGTGCCAGAGTGACTACTCTGACACTTGACTCCGACCCCATCTTTTTCAAGAGACCATATCCTGGTCGCTGGTGACGAAATGGCAACCCTTGCTTTGCGGGTTTAGTGATGCTGCATGGACGACCAGTAGCGCGGTTTGTACAGCATTCCTGAGTTCGATCAGTTCGCGGGACAACCGGCAATCACGATAAAAGGACTGCACCTCCTCGCGCAGTTCGAGCAGGATGCGCCTGGCCCTTGCCAGACGGCGCCGGGAGCGTACCACGCCGACATAATTCCACATGGTTTGCTGCACCAGGTTCAGATCCTGTTGGATCAGCGTTGGATCAGCCTCACGCCGTGGGCTTTTCCACAGACGCGGCTCAGGCAAGCGAAAATCCTGTTCCCCGATAGCGCGGATATCTGCCATGGCTGTAAATTTGGCACCGGTCAGGCACTCCAGCAAAGAAGTGCTGGCCAGGCGATTCGCACCGTGCAGTCCCGTACAGGCTGATTCGCCGATCGCGTTCAGGTGCCGCACGTTGGTGCGGCCATTGAGATCGGTATGCACGCCACCACAGGAATAGTGTGCTGCCGGCACCACCGGGATCGGCTCAGAGGTGATATCTACCCCACATTCCTTGCAGCGCCGGTAGATGAAGGGAAAACGATCACGGATAAAATCCGCTTCCAGGGCAGCCAGATCAAGATAAACACAGGGCTCCCCACTGACGACCAGTTGATGCTGGATGGCGCGTGACACGATATCGCGTGGTGCCAGTGAAGCGCGCGGATGCACCGCTTCCATGAAGTGCTCCCCCTGGCCGTTGACCAGCACCGCACCTTCACCCCGTAACGCCTCGGTAATCAGGAAGCGCGGCGCGTTCTGGCTGTAAAAAACGGTGGGGTGGAATTGCACGTACTCAAGGTCGATCAGGCGGGCGCCGACCCGGTAGGCCATGGCGATACCGTGACCGATAGTGCCCGGCTGATTGGTGCTGTACTGGAAAATCTGCCCCAGCCCACCGGTCGCCAGAACCGTCTTGCGGGCAATAATAGCCACCGGATCTGCTGCGTCAGCAGTCAGCGCATAAGCTCCGAAGCAGGTCAGAGGCGCGTAGCGATCTGCTGGTGTGTCGGTGTTGTGCGATAAAGTCAGCAGGTCGATGGCCACAGATTCCGTCTGTTGCGTGATGCGTGGCGTGGAATCTACGCAAGCCGCCACCGCCGCCAGGATTGCATGCCCGGTCAGATCCCTGGCATGGATGATACGGCGCGCGCTGTGCCCACCTTCGCGGGTCAATTCAAGCGCACCGTCATGCTGCCGATCGAAAGCAACATTCAGTTTGTCCAGCAAAAGTTCCCTGACTGCCGCCGGTCCCTGCTGCACAAGTTGCTGCACAGCAGCCGGATTGGCCGTCCCGCCACTGGCGCTGATAATATCCTGGGCAAGCAATTCGGGCCGGGCAGATGTATCGTAAATAATGCCGCCCTGGGCCTGGTCGCTGTTCGCCTGGTAAGGCCCTCCGAGTGACAGCAACTGCACGTCCAGTCCGGCCTGCGCTGCGTGCAGGGCATACGCCGAACCTGCCAGCCCGGCTCCGATCACCAGACAGTCGGTGTGAATGCTATCCATACGGTGTCAACTCCCGGACCGGGCAGCGATGATCATGCTCAGGTCAGCCGCAGGCGCAGAATGTGTCAGCGCACCGACGCTGATGACATCCACACCTGCCATGGCGTAATCTGCGAAGCTGTCCAGGCAGATACCGCCCGAGATCTCCACGATAGCGGCACCATCTATCAATGCGACCGCCTGCTGCACCAGCGAAGGCGACATATTGTCCAGCATGATGATTTCCGCACCGGCCGCAACCGCCTGCCTGACATCATCGAGTGACTCGGCTTCGACTTCAATTTTTGCACAATGTGGTGCCTGTGCGCGGGTACGCTGGACCGCCTCTGCTATCGATCCGGCCGCCAGAATATGGTTTTCCTTGATGAGCACGTGCTCGCCGAGAGATGAACGGTGGTTCAGGGCCCGCCAACCGGGTGTCGTTTTGCGTGTATCCACGACCCGCACGCCGGTGCCTGTCGCTTTTGCCGCTGCCGCAAACTGGTGGGCCACAGAGGCTATGCCTGACAACCGTTGCAGGAAGTTCAATGCGGTTCGTTCAGCGGTCAGTAGCGAAATCGTCGGGCCTTCCGCCAGCAACAGGGTGCTGCCTTCAACGGCGTGGTTCCCATCGCTGGTTTGCAGTTCAACCTTCACAGCGGAATCAACGCGGCAGAATACGCGCCGGGCGATTTCCAGGCCACAAACCACCATGTCCTCCCGGGCCAGCACCTGTGCCTGTGAAAGGTGAGCTAATGGAAAGATCGATTGGCTGGTAATATCGCCATAGCCGGCATCTTCTTCCAATGCAAGGTCAACCAGGGTGTCAATTCTAACCCACATATTTAATCCGCAAGTTCAAACATCCTTTCAATACAATGCGAAGCACGCTTGCTCAGGCCTGCTTCAAGAGTGATGACCTGGTCTGGCTGTGGATTCGCCAGTGCATCCCGGATTTTGAGCAGCGTATTCATTTTCATATAGGGACACAAGCGGCAACCACCGATGAAATTCTTATCCGGATCCTCAACCGCCAATCGGCTAACCAGTCCACATTCGGTCAGCATCAAATAGTAAGGGGCAGCGGTGGATTTTACGTATTTCATCATCTCACCGGTGCTGCCGAGAAAATCAGCCAGTTCTGCCACATCCGGGGTGCATTCGGGATGGGCAACAATTTTCAGACCGGGAAATGTTTTGCGTGCCTCGGCAATCTGTGCGGCTGTGAATTCCTCGTGAACGACACAGGTTCCGTCGGATGAGATGATCTCCTTGTCAACGCCCCGGTTAGCCAGTTCCTTGCGAATGTTGTCAGCCATCAGGCGATCGGGAACGAAGACGATGCGTTTTTGCGGCAGTGTGGCAATAATATTGTAGACATTGCTCGAGGTCACACAGACATCGGATTCCGCTTTTACTTCAGCAGTGCAGTTGATGTAACAAACAACGGCGGCGTCCGGATACAGAACCTTCAGGTTGCGGACATCCTCACCATTGATCGAGTCTGCAAGCGAACAGCCTGAATTCCGATCAGGTACGACCACCTGTGCCTCCGGTGACAGGATCTTGGCAGTTTCTGCCATAAACACGACACCGGCGAACACAATGACGTCCGCTTTGGCTTGCTTCGCTTGATCGGCAAGATAGTAGGAATCACCCTTGAAATCTCCAACCCCGTAAATAATTTCCGGTTCCACGTAGGAGTGGGTCAGAATGACCGCGTTTTTTTCCTGCTTTAGCCTGTTGATCTCCAGCGTCAGGGGCGCGATTTGCCGGCAGGTTTCGATATTCCATTGGTGCCCGGTGCTGCACTCGACGTGTAGCAGCAAGCGTAACAGGCGAAGTGCTTCAGCTTCGATCGGATCATTCGCCTGTTTTGCAAACGCATTCATTGGTTCCCACCTGCCTGTATCGCTCGCCCGGGTACAAAGCCAGCACGAAAATACGCGCTGGCTGCGGTCGCACCTACTGATATTTGGCTGATTTTGCAACTTACAAGCGCTGCACCGGGCCATTTTGTTTGACCCGGCGTCGTGCATCGAGTTCACCGTGTGCGAAAGCACTGATCAGCAATCTGGAATACACTATCACTTGATGTAATTATTAGCCCGCGCTAATCCCGCAGGCCATATTAAACACAAACCGAACTCATGCAAAATAATCGCTCCGATATCACCAGCCCGCCCGATCTGAAACAAAAGTCGGGGACCGGCCCGATCCGGCTACGCCAGCCTGTCTACCGGGATACCATCCCGCCCTGCAACCATGCCTGCCCGGCCGGTGAGAACATCCAGGCCTGGCTGGCGCTGGCACAGGAACAACGGTTCGAAGAAGCCTGGCGCGCACTGGTGCGGGACAACCCGCTACCGGCGGTACATGGGCGCGTTTGTTACCACCCTTGTGAGTCCAGTTGTAACCGTGTACACGTTGATGATGCCGTCAGTATTCATGCGGTGGAACGATTCCTGGGCGACATGGCGGTTGAAAAAGGCTGGCAACCCCGGGTTGAGGCCAACCCCAGCGGCAAACGGGTGCTGGTGGTCGGGTCGGGACCGTCGGGTCTGTCGGCTGCCTGGCACCTGGCACTGCTGGGGCATGAAGTGGAGATCTTTGAAGCCGGACCCATGGCCGGCGGCATGATGCGTCTTGGCATACCCGCCTACCGATTGCCGCGGGCGGTCCTCGATGCCGAGATCAGGACGATCGAGGCTATTGGCGTCACCATACGCCTGGACCACAAAGTTGAAAATGTTCCGGCAGCCAAAGCAAGCGGTAACTTTGACGCCGTGTTCATGGCCATCGGCGCCCACCTCGCCAAAAAAATAGATATCCCCGCCCGGGATGCCGGAAAAATCCTCGATGCCGTCAGTTACCTGGCCTCTGTGGAAGCGGGTGACACACCCAGGCTGGGTCGCCGCGTAGCGATTTACGGTGGCGGCAATACCGCCATGGACGCAGCCAGAACCGCCAAGCGCATGGGTGCGGAAGAGGCCATGATCATCTACCGGCGCGACCGCGAACACATGCCCGCACACGACTTCGAAGCGCTGGAAGCGGAAGAGGAAGGCATCAAGATCAACTGGCTGCGTACCATTCGCCAGATTGACAGCACAGAATTCCAGGTCGAGGTAATGGCAGTTGACGAAGACGGGCGCCCGCAACCAACCGGCGAATTCGAGACCCTGGAAGCGGACAGCCTGGTGCTGGCGCTGGGTCAGAACGTCGATGTCAGCATTCTGGAGTCTATTCCCGGTGTAAAGCTTGGCTGGGACGGGGTCGTAGAAGTCGGAGCCAATATGATGACCGGTGCAACCGGCATCTTTGCAGGCGGCGACATGGTGCCGTCAGAACGTACCGTGACGATTGCCACCGGACACGGGAAAAAAGCAGCACGCCACATTGACGCCTGGTTGCAGGGTAAGGAATATACCCGCCAGAGCCAGCACCCCAGGGTGGACTTTGCCGCACTGCACCTGTGGTATCACGCTGCGGCACAGCAGCAACAGCAAAGCGAATTACCTGCTGCACAGCGCGGCACGGATTTCAGGGAAGTAACCGCAGGCCTGAGTGAGGAAGAGGCGATATTCGAATCCTCACGCTGCTACTCCTGTGGCAATTGTTTTGAGTGCGATGGCTGCTATGGCGCCTGCCCCGAAAGCGCCATTATCAAATTGGGCAAGGGGCTGCGCTACCGCATCGACTATGCGCGCTGCACCGGTTGCGAGGCCTGCTTTCTACAGTGCCCCAGCCATGCCATGGAGATGGTTGATGTCGGGAGTGTCGCGTGAACGAGAAGCCGCAAATGGTCTGCCTTGAAGGCAACGAAGCCGCCGCCCGCGTGGCCTACCAACTGAGTGAAATCTGCGCTATCTACCCGATCACGCCCTCCTCAACCATGGCTGAACTGGCCGACGAGTGGGCCAGCAATGAGCAACCCAACCTGTGGGGCAGTATTCCCACCGTGGTTGAGATGCAGCATGAAGGCGGCGCGGCCGGTGCCGTGCATGGTGCGCTGCAGGCCGGCGCCCTGTCCACGACGTTCACAGCGTCCCAGGGCCTGATGCTGATGCTGCCAAACATGTACAAGATCGCGGGTGAACTGACACCGGTAGTTTTTCATGTTGCCGCACGTTCTCTGGCAGTGCAGGGATTGTCCATCTTCGGTGACCACCAGGACGTCATGGCAGCACGCACCACTGGTTTTGCCATGCTGGCCTCCTCCAGTGTGCAGGAAGCGCAGGACCTGGCGCTGGTCGCACACCTGTCGACACTGCAGTCACGCATTCCGTTCCTGCACTTTTTCGATGGCTTCCGCACCTCGCACGAGATCAATAAGATCTGCCTGCTCGAGCGGGACCAGATCCGGGCGCTGGTCAATGACCAGTGGGTTCTGGACCACCAGAGTCGCGCCCTGAACCCCGACGCTCCGGTCATGCGGGGTACGGCACAAAACCCGGATACCTACTTCCAGGCCCGCGAGAGTGTCAACCCGTACTACCAGGCCGTTGCAGGCATCGTGCAGGGCGCCATGGAGCAACTGGCACAGGCCACCGGGCGGCACTACGGGCTGGTTGACTACTTTGGTGACCCACGGGCCGAATCGGTCATCGTGGTGATGGGTTCAGCGGTATCCACAGTGCGCCAGACGGTTGCCTGGCTGAACCACAACGGTGGCAGTTTTGGTGTGCTGGCGGTGCGGCTTTACCGGCCCTTCCCGGCCGCAGCCCTGCTGGACGCATTGCCCGCATCGGTGTGCAGAATCGCGGTACTGGACCGCACCAAGGAATCCGGCGCCAATGGCGAACCACTGTACCAGGACGTCGTCAACGCACTGGCCCGCAATCTCGCCAGTGGTCACCTGGACAAGATGCCACTGGTGACCGGTGGCCGTTACGGACTTTCCTCCAAGGAGTTTACCCCGGCCATGGTACGGGCAATATTTGACAACCTGACCAGCAATACGCCCAACGCTGAATTCACTGTCGGCATCAATGATGATGTCACGCACCTCAGCCTCACCGTCGATACGTCATTTGATATCGAGCAGGACAATGTCACCCGCGCCCTGTTCTTCGGGCTGGGTTCCGACGGCACGGTCGGGGCCAACAAGAACACCGTCAAGATCATCGGCAAACAGCAGGGTCGCTACGCACAGGCCTATTTTGTCTACGATTCACGCAAAGCCGGCGCGCAAACTGTTTCACATCTGCGCTTCGGCCCGCAACCAATTGACGCTCCCTATCTCGTGCAATCAGCCAATTTCATCGCCTGCCACCAGTGGGATTTCCTGCATAAAACCGATGTACTGGGCCTGGCGGCTGAAGGTGCAACGCTATTGCTCAACAGTCCATACGAGGCCGATGAAGTGTGGGATCGGCTGCCCGCTCATGTGCAGCAGGTTATCCTGGCGCGGAAACTCAGCGTGTACAGCGTTAACGCCTATCGTGTGGCGCGTGAAACCGGCATGCGCAAACGCATCAACACGATCATGCAAACCTGTTTCTTTGAACTCAGCGGAGTGATGGAGACCGCGCGGGCCATCAGGGAGATCAAGCAGGCGATCGAGAAGACCTATCGCAACAAAGGTGCTGCGATCATCGCCAACAATTACGCGGCCGTCGATGCTGCGTTGTCACAACTCGCCCGGGTTATACCCGGCAAGGCACGCGGCAGCAAAATTGATATCCAATTGATCCCGGATCATGCGCCCACATTTGTGCGCGAAGTAACCGGCGAAATGCTCGCCGGGCGCGGCAACTCACTACCGGTGTCCAGCTTGCCCGTTGATGGAACCTACCCGACCGGCACCAGCCACTGGGAAAAACGCAGCATCGCCCGACGCATCCCCGAATGGCTGGATGACAACTGTATCCAGTGCGGCAACTGTGCGTTCGTCTGCCCGCACGCCGCGATTCGGGCCAAATTCTGCCATGTGGATGACCTTGTCGATGCACCACGGGGCTTGCGCTCAGCAGCGCTGACCGCACGGGGATTTCCGGAAATGCGCTATGTACTGCAAGTCTATGCAGATGATTGTACCGATTGCGGCCTGTGTATTGATGCCTGCCCAGTGCGTGTTGAATTACCATCCGGGGAAGTCGAGCGCGCCTTGAAATGGGTTGAAAAACAGGCAGTGTTGCAACGTCAGCGGGAAAACCTCGACTGGTTTGAAAAACTGGAGTGGAATGACCGCTCGCAGGTCGATTTTTCCAGCGTGCGCGGCACGCAATTTCTGCAACCCCTGTTTGAATTTTCAAGTGCCTGCGCGGGCTGTGGCGAAACACCCTACCTGAAGACCATCAGCCAGTTGTTTGGCGACCGCATGATGGTGGCCAACGCCACTGGCTGTTCATCAATTTATGGCGGCAACCTGCCAACCACCCCGTGGGCAAAGAACGCCGAAGGACGCGGCCCGGCCTGGTCAAATTCTCTGTTTGAAGATAACGCGGAATTCGGTCTCGGCTTCAGGCTGTCTGCTGACCACCATAAACGCCAGGCCGTGATGCTACTGAAAAGACTGCGCAATGAACTTGGCACAGAACTGGTTGACGGGCTGTGCACGGGCCCACAACAGACCGAATCCCAGATCGGCGCCCAGCGCAAGCGGGTTGCAGAACTCAAGCACAGGCTTACGGCCAGTGAGAGCCGTGATGCCCGCAGCCTGTTGTCCATAGCGGATCACCTCGTGCGACGCTCAATCTGGATTGTCGGCGGTGATGGCTGGGCCTACGATATCGGTTCCAGCGGCGTCGACCATGTACTTGCCTCCGGCCTGGACGTCAACATCCTGGTTATGGACACCGAGGTGTATTCCAACACGGGTGGCCAGATGTCCAAGTCCACGCCCGTGGGTGCGGTGGCCAAATTCGCCGCCGGCGGCAAAACCATGGCCAAGAAAGATGTGGCCCAACAGGCAATCGCCTACGGCAATGTGTACGTTGCACAGGTCGCCATGGGCGCCAATCCACAGCAAACCCTGCATGCGCTGCGCGAGGCCGAGGCCTACCCGGGGCCTTCTTTGATCATTGCCTACTCACATTGCATCGCCCATGGCATCAACATGGAAGAGGGTTTGCAGCAGCAAAAACGGGCCGTCGATTGCGGCCACTGGCCTTTGATCCGCTATAACCCGGTGATCCGTGAAGCCGGCGGCATTCCGTTTACGCTCGACAGCCTGCGCCCGACCCTGTCACTGGCCGATTACCGCCAGCACGAAGGCCGCTTCCGTTCACTGCAAATACAAAACCCCAAAGAAGCCGCGCGCCTGCTCAAAATTGCCGAAAAGTCCGTGCAGCAGCGCTGGGATGTTTATGAAGACATGGCTACGCGCAACGCTGCCGATTTCCACCCGGACGCACGCCGGGAACCAGACAGCCGGCCTATTTTTTAGCGTAGCCGTACACCGATTTGACCTCAAGGTACTCCTCCAGACCCTGTGCGCCCCACTCACGGCCGTTGCCGGAATGCTTGTAACCACCAAATGGGGCAAGCGCATCCAGCGACGCATGGTTAATGTGCACCATGCCGGTACGCAAGCGCGCAGCGATTGAGCGCGCCCGTTCCAGGTCAGCAGAGGTCACATAACCGGACAGGCCATAGGGCGTTGCGTTGGCAATGGCAACCGCATCGTCTTCATCTGCATAGGGAATAATCGACAGCACCGGACCAAAAATTTCCTCGCGCGCGATCGTCATCCCGTTGTCGACATCAGCAAACACCGTGGGCTTGACGTAGTAGCCCCTGGCGAGGCCATCAGGGCGGCCAACGCCGCCTGTAACCAGGGTCGCGCCCTCATCGATCCCTTGCTGGATCAGGTTCTGGATCTTGTCCCATTGCAACTGCGACACGACCGGACCAATGCTGGTTTTTTCATCCTGTGGATCGCCCACAATGGTCAACTCCGCCTGCGCGGCAGCTATTGCTGCTACCTCCTGCATACGCGCTTGGGGCACCAGCATACGGGTTGGCGCATTGCAGGACTGGCCGGAATTTTCGAAACACCAGCGCGTACCCCGCCTGACCGCCTGCTCAAAGTCGGCGTCATCAAGCAGGATATTTGCAGATTTTCCACCCAGTTCCTGGGCCACGCGTTTGACGCCGGGGGCGGCGTTTTGTGCGACCGCTATGCCGGCACGGGTGGAACCGGTAAACGACACCATGGTGATATCAGGGTGGCCGCTGAGCGCGGCACCCACCGTCGGCCCGTCACCGTTAACCAGATTGAATACACCTGCCGGAACGCCCGCCTCAGCAAGAATTTCAGCAAAAATTATGGCGTCGAACGGCGCTATTTCACTGGGCTTGAGGACCATCGTGCAACCCGCTGCCAGGGCCGGTGCAACTTTTACAGCAATCTGGTTGATCGGCCAGTTCCACGGCGTAATTAATGCACAGGGTCCAATGGGTTCCTTCAATATGCGGGTGGTGCCATGACTCTCCTCGAAAGCAAAGCTCTTCAGTACTTCGATAGTGGCGGCGATGTGTTGAGGTCCGCTGGCAGCTTGTTCGTACTTTGCCAACCGCCAGGGGGCACCCATTTCTTCCATAATGGCGGTCGCCACTTCGTCGTGACGCCGGGCGAATATATCCAGTACAGCCTGTAACAGGTCGATACGGTCTGCACGCGAACTCTGTGCAAAACCGGTGGCTGCCCGGGCTGCCGCAGCAACCGCCTTGTTTACGTCCTCCACAGAACCCAGGCTGATGCGTCCACAGGCTTCTTCGGTCGCCGGGTTAATGACATCCTGGGGCCTGGCACGAACCGGATCAACCCATCGCCCATCGATATAAAACTGTAACATTTCTCGCATAATTCACGCTCCCTGATTTACTGTAATCATAACCTTTTGCGGGCCCACGGTCGTCTCGCATACAACCAGGCGCCAGCGGCGAGTAACAGGTACATCACCAGCACAGCCAGCATTTGCAGGGGCCTGACGTTAAGTTCGTAATACAGAATCAACACGGTGCCGCCCGCCAGGCCCACCATGGACAGAACGGTAATAAGGCCTGAAGAACCGGTCTGTTTGCGGATCCTGTGGTTGGCATAGGCCATCAACAGCGATACCACGAGGAAAGTGATGCTGCCGAACTCGAGAATCAATTCCAGTTTACCCACCAGCACCAGGCCAAAAGCAAAACCACCCATGACGAGGATCGCGTACACCGGAATCCGGTTGTGGCGCCAGGCCAGTATGCGCGGAAAATATCTGTCAGAGGCAATCACAGCCATTTGCCTTGAAGCGCCGAACATGGTGCCGCTTATCGCACTGCTGGTGGCCAGCACCACACCAAGGATAACGATATTCGTGCCGATCGGCCCCAGAATCCTGCCGGCCCCTGCGGCCAGCGCATACTCCTTATTGGCAATGATATCCGGGAAAGGGATGGCCAGAATCGCACCAATCGCAATGACGGTATAAATCAGAATTGCCAGGCCGATAGCAACATAAATAGCCAGCGGAATGTTTTTCTGTGGCCGCTCCATTTCGCCCACGGCATTGATCACCAGTTGGAACCCTTCATAGGCAACGAAGGTCAGTGATGCCACAATCATGATGTCGAGTGCGGATACACCAGCGGCGCCGTTGAGCAGCACCGGCAGGGAGGCTTGCCGGTGATGAACGAGCAGGAAGGAAATAACCACCAGGATGGCCAGCTTGGAATACACCATGATATCTTCAATGATCCCCATGCCTTTGACGCTCCAGACATTGACCAGCACAAAAACTGCGATAACAGCCCCCGCCACGGCTTTGCGGAGCCATTCGTCACCACCGGATGTGACGCCGCTGACAACGTAAGACGCAAAGGTATAGGCATACAGCGCTATGGTGCTGATATAGCCGAAGATGACATACCAGCCGATCAGTGATGCGGCGAACGGGGCGCCCGGAAAGGTTCTCTTGAAAAAAGAATAAGTGGCGCCCTCCTCCCGGTAGTAGACCCCCAGCTTGATGTAGGAATAGGCCGCCAGCGTGGCGATAATGCCACCGAGAATGATTGCGACCGGCGTCATCACTCCGATCAGGGCAACCGATATCCCCAGCACTGTGAAGATGCCGCCACCGACCATGCCGCCGAGCGCAATCACGATCAGTTCGGGCACCCCGAGCGCCTTGTTCCTTTTTCTGTGAATCGCCATGGTTGCTTTAGGGCTGCCTCAATCGCGCCGCTCTCCCAGCACCTCCCGGCAAATATCCAGGTACGCTTTACCATACCTCAGATCAGGCTCCAGGTAGTTGCCTTCGGCCCACTCGTTCCAGGATTTCACGAACACGATCCTGCGGTCAGCGGTGCGCTTCTCAACCTGCTGCACCGCCCGCTGCAACTGGCGTCGAAACAACTCGGGCGAAATATGGGTCAGGACAACACCATTGCGCCCCGCACGGGGCGTGTTATCCCAGTTGGGGACAACACTGGGATAAAAATCTTCATGGCCCGGCTCCACCAGGTTGTGCGCGACGAAATCCTGATATCTGTGCAGCACCGGATGCCGCAAAAGCTTGTGTACCATTCTGGGGATAAAGTAGCGGGGCCGAAAGCGCTTTTTAGCCAGCCTCAGAAACGCCACACCCGGGCTGTTCGGAACGACGGCATCAAAGCCGTTGCCTTTGAAATCCCATGGATCATCATCGATATAGACGTCCTCGCCAATAAAATAAAGCCCCTTTAATCCGGCCTTGACGGCCAGGTTCTGCCAGTGCTCAACGAAGCGCTGACAAGCGGGAATTTGCCGCGGTTTGTACACATAGAAGATCGGCTTATCGTCGACCGTCAGGTACCTTGGGTCCCGGAAGGCCTCCTCCACCAGGCGGAAATGCCTTACCTCGTCCTCACGCCCGGGATAGGACTGTTGCATCAGGATCCTGTCAGGGTCACCGTGCCACACGCCTGCCCAGCTTTCATTCGCCCAGCCGAGGCAGAAGGGGAAATCGGGCTCACCGGATTCAAGTACCTCGGCAAATGGGCGCTCCAATAGTCGTCGGCCACCGAACCAGTAGTGCCAATAGCAGAAGCCACTTATGCCGCCGGCCCTGGCCATCCCGGCCTGGGCTTTGCGGGTTTCGCCAAGGCGCAGATCATAGTAGCCCAACTCACCGGGGATCGCCGGTTGCCGGTGGCCATGAAACAGCGGCGTGGCCTTTCTGACGTTGGTCCACTCAGTAAACCCCTGGCCCCACCACCGGTCGTTTTCAGGTATGGGGTGGTACTGCGGAAGATAAAAAGCAATGGCGCGCATGAGCGGGGAGCCTGGCTGGCCTTACCTTGAGAGACGCTTTTTCAAATCGAGCAGTTGCTGTTTTGCCCAGCGTATCGGAACCGTCATCCGCCAACTGGTGGAACTTAACAGTTCCTCTATCTGCTGGTCACGCAGGAGCACCTGTCCCTCCAACTCATGCAACCGGTGTTTGTGGTTGACCAACTGGCTCATCAACTGACCCATCCTCACATCATCTGAAGCCCCTACCCGGCGCGAGTCTGCAGCCAGTTGGCTCTTCTCCAGGGCCTGCCTCGTCGCCTCAAGATAAGCATGACCAAACTTCTGGTCAGGCTCAAGATGATTTCCTTCGGCCCATTCGTTCCACGCGTTAACAAAGACGATACGTTCCTCTCCCAGCAGGCGGGTACTGGTACTGTCAATCGCGCGCGTAAGCCAGGCCTGGTATTTCTCCGGCGTGGAATCGAGGAAAATGCTCGCCCCTTTTCTCCGGCGGGCCCAGTTGTCCCAGCCAGGGGTCACGCAT
Source organism: Oceanospirillales bacterium (assembly GCA_003233115.1). Taxonomy (GTDB): domain Bacteria; phylum Pseudomonadota; class Gammaproteobacteria; order Xanthomonadales; family SZUA-36; genus SZUA-36. The sequence continues at coordinate 6,153 of QIKV01000164.1, read as the reverse complement.
CGGAACCACTTGTACACCGGTATTGCCTTGGCCATCATGGTGTCGGCCATGCCCTGGTAGGAATGAACGTAGTTGTTGTCGCAGAATCCTGCCAGATCCCCATTCGCCAGGCCCCCTTCAGCCTGAGCGAACGGTTCCGAGCCGGCCTTCAGACGGGGCCCCTTGTTCCACCAGTCCGGAGCAAACTCCACCGCCGCATCAAAGCCGATGTCGCCCGGGTCGCACTTGCCCATACTCTCGACCCGGCACAGATACAATTCACCGATTCCGGCCTTACGGGCCTCCGCACGCCAAATTTCTGCGGTGCGGGCGGGGTTGGGGATATTTTCGGTACGATAAACCAGAAACAGCGGTTTTCCATTGACCCGCGTGTACCTTTTATCCTCGAATATCGGTAACAGTGACTGGATATGGCGGCGGTCGTCATCCTCACTGTAGTCCTGCTGCATTAAAATCTGCTGGTCTTCACCATCCCAGCGCCGCGTCCAGTTCTCGTTCGCCCAGCAGATGCAAAAGGGGAAATCCGGCTTTCCAGACCTGAGCAAATCCTCCAGCGGGCGCTCCAGCAACCGGCGTCCGCTGAACCAGTAGTGGTAGTAACAAAAACCTTCAACCCCGTATTTCCCGGCGAGTTCAGCCTGGGCAATCCGCGTCTCTTCATGGCGCAAATCGTAGTACCCCAGGTCGGCAGGGACATGCGGTTGGTAGTGTCCGGGGAAGATCGGCTCCGCACTGGAAACATTACGCCATTCGGTGAATCCTTCACCCCACCACGCGTCGTTCTCGGGGATCGGGTGGTACTGCGGGAGATAAAAAGCAATCAGGCGGGGGGGGGGCTGCCATGTCGCATCCGAGAGCGCCGCTGCAAGACGCCGGGCAGCTTCCTCTTTACAGGTGGACAGGATCCTGTTCATCAAGTCGGCGGTCCTTCGAAAAGTGAAGTTGTCCGCCACCAACTTTGACCCGCGCCGGCTGAGCTCTTCCAGCTTTTTCTCCGCCTGGTAAAGAGCAACAACTTCTGCTGCAAAGTCCGCGGGGCTGTCCTGGGCGGAGGCCAGTCGATCTATCCCCCCGATCCCTTCCAGGCCTATTGCAGTCGAAACAATCGGGACACCGTTGTACAGCGCCTCGATAATCTTTCCCTTGACCCCGGCGCCAAACCGCAAAGGCACGACCATCAATCGGGTGCTGTCGTACAGGCTCTGCAGTTCCCCTTCGCTCAGCCGACCGAGGATTCTGATACTTTCCGACTGCAGCGATGAAATATCCCTGGCAGGATCAGCACCCACCACGTTCAGGACGATCGCGGGGATCTGCTGCTGTATATGCGGGAGAACCTCGCTGCAAAACCAGGCAATCGCATCCCGGTTGGGCGTGTGGGCGCAGGCACCAACGAAAAGCAGGTCATGGCGCTGACTGAAGTCACGCTCCGGTTCACGCACATCCCGGTAGAAAAACAGCGGCACAGTAAAGATCTGCTTGTGTGGGAATCTCCCCTGGATAAATTTTGCTTCGGCTTCACTGAAGGTCAAAACAACGTCACTGCCAGTGAATATGGAATCCTCTTTTTCCTCGTAAAGGTTTGCCTCCTCAAGGATCGCCGGGTTATTTTCCAACTCAGCCTCGCGCCTTAACCTCAGGTAATGCAAATCATGGCACTGGTAGATAATCGCCGCATTGGTGCAGCTTTTGACCGCCGGCAAAAACGTGGCGGCCGGATCGGGCTTGTGAAAAAAGACGTAGTCGAGCCCCTGACCATTCTCCCGCAGCCAATGTTGCCAGTTTTCCTGGTACCACTCACCATCCAGGGTCTCGATACCCAGTTGGTTAAGCTCGCTAGAATAAGGCTCTACCCGCTGAAAATCTGCGGGCAGGAATTTCACTTCCAGCCCCATCTCTACCAGTAATTTGAGATACATGAAGTTGGTCCGGGACCCGGCATACACATCGTACCGGGGCACGGCATAATCCACGAACAACAAAGTCGGTTTTCTTCCCCCACTTCTGGAATCCTTCACCGGCATGCGGCTTGCTTTATTTTTCTGTTTTGTCATGCTCCAGCCAGTGTTTTAAACCATGTTATGGCCAAGTGTCATCGGGCAGAACCTGGTTGGCTCATGGCATCAGGTACGGTCTGCTGTGAACCCGTCTCATTTATCCCGGTTATGCGGTGCCTGCCAATTCTGTTCATGCCCCAACGGTACGATACCATAAGGATTTATAGCCAGATGGCTGGCGTAATAGTGACGCTTGATATGATGCATATTAACCGTCCCGGCAATGCCCGGATATTGATAAAGTTCCAACATGAAGTGATAAATGTTGTCGAAGTCTTTAAGCAATCTCAGGTTGCACTTGAAGTGCGTATGATAAACCGCATCGAAGCGAATGAGTGTGGTCCAAAGACGCCAGTCGGCTTCGGTGATTTGCTCGCCAGTCAGGTAACGGTTAGCTGCCAGTCGCTGATCGATCTTTGCCAGCGCGGCGAACAGGTTTTTACAGTTATCTTCATAGGCTTTCTGGGTGGTCGCAAAACCGCTTTTATAAACGCCATTGTTGATATTGTGATAAACCGGCTCATTGATTGCGTCAATTTCATCCCGCAAACGTTCCGGGTAAAAGTCTGAATTATTGCCCGTCAGATGGTTGAAGGCCGAATTGAACATACGAATAATGTCTGCCGACTCATTATTAACGATGACCTTGAGCCGCTTATCCCACAAAATCGGCACGGTAATATTGCCCTGATAATCCGGTACATTTTCTACATAGCGTTCTAACAGATAGTTACCACCATACAAATTATCGCCTGTCGTTCCGTATAATCTGGCCGATTCACGGTCGTGCTTAAAAGTCCAGCCATGCTGCAGCATATCCGGGTGCACGACACTGACGGAAATCAGGTCTTCCAGACCCTTGAGCTTGCGAAAGACTAGCGTGCGGTGGGCCCAGGGGCAAGCCAGGGATACGTACAAATGATAACGATCAGGCTCCGCCTTAAAGCCTGCACTGCCCTGGCCACCTGCCCGGCCATCGGCTGTGATCCAGTTTCTGAACTGTGAATCTTTGCGGTGATATTCGCCTGCTTCGATGCTGCTTCTCCAGCTCGATTTTACTTCACCCATAAAAGACTCCTCTGATGCTTCACTACCCGTTGCTGAATATGGCCATATCAAGTATGACTATCTCGGCCTGATCTCCACTGGAAAAACGTAACCCCAGGGGTCCTGCAACGCCGAAACCGTCTCCGGCTTCCAGCGCCTCGCCGTTCACCACCACGCTGCCCCGCACGATCTGCCCCCAGGCTTCGCGCCCCGCGCGCAACGGGTGCTCCACTGATTCGTCGCCGTTGATCAGAGCGGCATACATATCAACGTCCTGATGCAGCGAAACAGCACCTTCACGACCTTCTACCGCTGCCACCAGGCGCAAGCGGCCACGCTTTTGCGCAGCGGTGAACTTCTTCTGCTCATAGCCGGGGTGATAGCCCTCGTGATCAGGCAAGATCCAGATCTGCAGAAACCTGACCGGCTCTTCATTTGAGTAATTGTATTCACTGTGTTTGACCCCGGTACCCGCAGTCATTCTTTGCACATCACCCGGCCGGATGACCGAACTGTTACCCATGGAATCCTTGTGTTTCAGCGCTCCGTCAATGACGTAACTGATGATTTCCATGTTACGGTGCGGATGTGCGCCGAAGCCCCCGCCAGGCGCGACGATATCATCATTAATAACCCGTAGATGACCAAAACCCATGTGTTTGGGATCGTAATAGTTAGCAAAAGAAAAGGTGTGTTTGCTATCTAACCAGCTCAACTGTGTATGCCCACGTTCAGCGGCCCTTCTAATATTCAACATCGTACCTCTCCTGCTGAATGCGTAGAGTAGCACCATTCTACTTAGTTGCTGGGAAAACTCGAATACCTGGAAACCTGATGCAATTGACAAAGGGTGCAAAGGGTGCAGACATCCACAAAGGGTGCACAGAAAAGGGTGCAGACATCCATATCCAATCCAGTCAAAATAACGCTATTATCATGGGCACTGTCCAATTCAAGACTAAAAACATGCGCCCTAATATCGTTGCCAGCCCCGAAAAAGCCGCCGCAGGTCATCAAAAAATCGATTGGGTTCGCCGCAATATGCCCATTTTGCGACAACTCGAAAGTGAGTTCCGCCAACAACAGCCTTTCGCCGGCAAACGGGTGCTTGTATGTGTACATCTGGAGGCAAAAACCGCCCGGCTGGCGCTGGTGATGGCGACCGGTGGTGCGCAGGTGGCTGTCACCGGCAGCAACCCCGGTTCGACCAAGGATGATATTGTTGCAGCACTCGACGCGCAGGGTCTGCACGTTTACGCCCGGCATGGCGCCAGCCTCGCTGAAATGCGGGAGCACATGGGTTTTGCACTGGAAATCCACCCCCATCTGGTGATTGACGACGGTGGCGATATCGTTGAACTTTTACATGGCAGCCACAGTGATTTTTGCACGGATGTTATGGGTGCATGTGAAGAAACCACCACCGGTGTCATGCGCGCTCGCGAGCGTGCACAGGCCGGAGCGCTTGCCTTTCCGGTCATGTTGATCAATGGCGCACGTTGTAAATACCTGTTTGACAACGTACACGGCACCGGCCAGTCGGTATGGGACGCCATGATGCGCTCGACCAACCTGGTGCTGGCAGGAAAAACCATCACCATTGTTGGTTTTGGCTGGTGTGGTCGCGGCTGTGCTTTGCGCGCTGCCGGCCTGGGTGCAAAAATGATAGTTTGTGAGGTCGATGCCGTCAAGGCAGCCGATGCCGCCATGACTGGCTACCAGGTTATGCCATTACTGGAGGCCTGTGAAAAGTCAGATATCGTGCTGACCGTTACCGGTGTGCGCGGCACCCTTGGCAGCGCCCATTTCGAGGCCATGAAGGACGGTGTGCTGATCGCCAATGCCGGGCATTTTCGCAATGAAATTGATGTCGATGCCCTGCAGGAACTTGCCGTTGAACACGCCCCAATGCGTGAAAATGTACATGGCTATCAAATGCCAGGTGGCCAATGGCTGCATTTGATCGGTGACGGCAACATCGTCAACATCGCCTGTGCCGACGGCCACCCGGCTGAAATAATGGATACCAGTTTTGCGTTACAGGCGCTGAACGCACGCTATCTCATCGAGCACCATGCCGCGCTGCCCCCCGGTGTATACGAGGTGCCGGAGGAAATCGACCAGCAAGTGGCCAGGATGAAGTTGGCAAGTATGCACATCAGTATTGATTAGGGCGCCAATGGTGCCCTTTACCATCGAGGAACAGGTGGGGTTCTCAAACCATCAGAAAGCAACTGGGTCTAAGATATTCTGCTCACTTAGCGGTACCCGGGAGTGAACGTACTGGCTCTGTGCTGTTGCCCTGGCGTTTCATTTCCCGGGTCGCAAAAGCTTCAATTGCTTTTTCATGAGCATGCACATAGTCAAAAAAAATATTTTCAGATTCTTTGCAATTTCTTTTAAGTCGTTGCCAGATGACAATGAAGCTCTGAGTTTCGCGAGCCAGCAAGCGCATTGCAATCGACCAGGGTAATAATCCCAAAACGATCCCTTCAAAATGACCCTTCAGTGCCCACACAGATGGATAGTAGTGGTCTTGTCCGGTCTCATCCATGTAGCTGAGAAAACGTTCAAGCGTCTGTACTTCAAGGTCATAAAGCAGTATTCCTCTAGCAGACTCTTTGCTTGTCCTTAAATGTGGCTGTCCAGACTCTTGTTGCTGTCCAGACTCTTGAGCACCTGTGCCAGAATGCCGATTTAATACCCGGGTGAAATTGGCCGGGCTTTCCGGTGTCACGACCACGACCTTGTCTGGAAATTTTAATACCACCGCCAGCTTTGGGTCTGTCGCAAGTGCCCGGTAGGCGCCGAGCTTTCTGTTGCGGAACTTGCCTGCAAAGCAAAACAGCCCGCCGTTTCCAAATGTGCGGATGGAGCCTTTCATGCCATCAGGGTCGGTTTCAGCGGACTTCAGGTCAATAAGATCGAGCTTTGTTTTCCAGGCAAGTCGCTGGATATAAAGTACATTGTTACAAACCTCATAGCTCCTGATCATAAAAAATGCAGATATAACCAGGATTGCGAGGGGCAATACAAACAGCACCACAAC
>QIKV01000117.1 GCA_003233115.1 Oceanospirillales bacterium | reverse complement strand
AGCGGGTCGCGGAACTTTTGCAAAAAGAATATCGGGAACTGCGCACCCACCCAGAGCAGGTGCCGGAGCCGCGCGCATGGGAACCGTACCTGTCAACGATCGAAATGACCGAGTGGCCCGTGGGCGACAGCTACTCGCAGATGCATGATTTCCTGCTGCACCCCAATGGTAAGGTCTATATCGGCGATAACCTGCAGGATCGCATCTACGCGCTGGACCCCGCCACCGGCGACTATACGGTGTTCAAAATACCGCATGATGAAGGTGCGAGACTGGGTGGCATTCTGGGTAACCGGTTCAAAACTTTCCCAAAAATGAACAATTACTTAGGCGTACATTCCCTCGCCTATTCGAAAAAGGATGGCCATATATTCATCACCCCATCCATGCAACAGGCCCTGCTGGAATTTGACCCGCGCAGCAGGGTATTCACCAAGTATGAAATGCCCGGTGGCTTCTATCCGCATACGATCCGCATTGATCAGCAGGACCGGGTCTGGTTTACACTGGCGCTGTCATCACAAGTAGCCATGTTTGACCGCGAAAAGAAAGCCTTCAAGCTGTATGATCTGCCCGCACGCAGCCTCAAAGAATGGTTAATTATCAAGGCCCTGCCACTGATTTTCTGGACCGACCCGGAAAATCGTATTACCCCGTCACCGGACCGTGCCGGCACCGGGCTACCGATGCCATACGGCATCGATGTAGCGCCGGATGGCAAAATCTGGGTGGCGCGACTGTATGCCAACGACCTCGCAAAAATTGATCCGGAAACCGATGAGGTCACGATGATCGATTTTCCTTTTGGCGGCCCCCGCCGACTACGGGTGGATGCCGACAATAATGTCTGGATTGTCGCTTTCCAGGACTCGCTGCTGGTCAAGTATGAGCCGGATACCGGCCGCTTTACTCCTTATGAATTACCAGTTGTCAACGAGATCCCCTATGCATTGAATGTAGATAAAAAGCGCAGGGTTGTGTGGGTCAACGGCAACCAGTCAGATACCCTTCTGGCATTTGATATCGACAAGGAGAGCTGGAAAGTCTACCCGATGCCCAGGCACCGGTTTTTTACCCGCGACGTCGAGATAGACGAGAAAACCGGCGCAGTCTTTACCACCAACTCCCATTTCCCGACCTGGCAATCGGAAGGTGGCGTGCCCACGCTGCTGCGTATATCACCGTTGCAGCGCTCCGCTGAGCCGGTGCCTGCTCAACCCTCCACTGAGCCGTAATGCCCAGCCGATGAAAAAAGGCTGCCTGAGAAAGTCCTGCCTGGCACTGCTACCGGCTCTTCTTTTTGCCGGCACCACAGCCATCGCCGCCGACCCTGGCTGGCTCTATTACGGCGGCGACCAGGGTGGCAGGCATTATTCCACAGCCACGCAAATCAATACGGATAACGTCGATAAGCTGGATGTAGCGTGGGTTTTCCGCAGTGGGGATGTGGCAACCTATGGCGACGAGATGGAAAACACATCCACCCAGGCCACACCGATTCTGCTGCCGCTGGAAGCTGGCCAATCACTGGTTTACTGCACCCCGTTTAACCGCGTCATCGCGCTCGACCCGGCGACCGGGAAACAGCGCTGGAGTTTTGACCCAGAGATCGACCGGCGCGGAGAACGGGCCTTTCGTTGCCGGGGGGTCAGTTATGCAGAGGAGCAGCGCGTTGCCCGGGGCAGCGCCTGCAGGTATCGGATATTCGCCGCGACACAGGACCGCAGACTGCTGGCTCTGGACGCCCTCGACGGGAAACGCTGCAAGGGTTTCGGCCACAATGGTGAAGTCAAACTCAAAGCTTCCATCGCCTATGCGCCTGGCGAGGTCTCGAGCTCCGCAGCACCGGTAGTCGCCAACGGCGTTGTGGTGGTCGGCTCCTCGATAGTGGATTTCGAGTATAGCAAAACCCCTCGGGGCACGGTCACCGCACTGGACAGCCTGAGCGGCACGGTGTTATGGGAATTTGATCCACTGATCGGCAATGAGAACAGCGGCAGTGCCAATGTCTGGTCGCAAATGTCCATTGACGAAAAGAATAAGCTGGTCTATCTGCCCACCAGTGCGCCATCCCCGGATTACTACGGCGCAGACCGTCCGGGCAACAACCCCTATGCCAACAGCATCGTCGCACTGGATCTGGTCAGTGGTGCCGTACGTTGGTATTTCCAGCATGTCCGCCACGACCTGTGGGATTATGACTCGCCGGCCCAACCCATTTTGTTCGACTGGCAAAAGAACGGTGCAACCATTCCGGCGCTGGCATTGCTGACCAAGCAAGGCCTGATATTTGTCTTCAACCGTTTAACCGGCGAGCCATTGTGGGAAATCACCGAACGGCCGGTACCGCCCTCGCTGATCGCCGGGGAAATCACCGCAGCCACCCAGCCAAGGCCCATTGCGCCACCGCCGCTGATTGATGCATTCCTGATGCCGGAACAAGCCTGGGGTATTGCATCATGGGAAAAAATGGACTGTGCTGAGCAAATCGCCGGCCTGAACAACCTCGGCTTGTTTACCCCGCTTGGCGAGTCCCTGACATTGATGTATCCGGGCAGCCTTGGCGGTGCCAACTGGGGTGGCGGCGCACTCATTGGAAACACCGGCAAGTTATTGGTGAACATCAATAATCTGGCGTTCACCGGCAAGCTCATCCGGACACCGAAAAATGTTGGCTCAGCAGCCATCAAACAGGACCACCCAGGGGCGGGCCAGCGCATGCAGGTGACCATGCAGGGAACCCCTTACACGGTGGAAGTCGGTGCCTTGCAGTCGCCCCTGGGTATCCCCTGCAATCCGCCACCGTGGGGTAAACTGGTAGCGGTAGATTTAATCCAGGGAACCATTGACTGGCAGGTGCCGCTTGGGTCCGTAAATGAATTGGGTCCCGTCAAGCTGCCCTTCCAGGTCAACTGGGGAACGCCGAACCTGGGCGGCGGGATCGCCACCGCAGGTGGCCTGTTTTTTATCGGTGCTACCATGGACCGGCAATTCCGGGCTTTCAGTACCGCCACCGGCAAACAGCTTTGGCGCTACCAATTACCCATCGATGCGACTGCCACGCCGATGACCTATACCTATAATGGCCGCCAGTATGTGGTGATCAACGCAGGCGGACACGCCATATTCAAACGTGGCTACGGGGACTACCTGTACGCCTTCACACTACCGTGACAAGGTACAGGCCCAATCGCTGGAACAGGTCTTGAAGAAATTATTACGCATACTTGCTGTACTGCTGGTGATCGGGTTCATTGTTGGCACTGAGCAGTTACCGGTGCGTGGCTGGCTGGTCCAGAAACTGGAGGGACTGGCGTTACGACACGCCGACAAATTGCCGCTGGCGACCATCGGCGGATATCTGTTCAATAAAAACTGTGCACAGTGCCACGATGATCCTGAAATGAGAGCGCCGACGCGTAAGGCATTGGCATCGATTTCCAAGGAATACCTGATGATTTCGATGGAGTTCGGCAAAATGCAGCCCATGGCCGCACACCTGAGCAAGCGCCAACGCGGCCTGATTGCTTTTTACCTGGCGGGTGACACAAAAGACCAGTATCAGTGGATTGCGCAGGCACAATGTGCACAGCCTGCCGGCAAAGATCAACGCCCGATGGTTAGCAACTGGGGGCTGGGACCCAACAACCGGCGCTTTGTTGCCAGCCGGCAAGCCGGTATCAATGCCGGCAACGTTGCCAGCCTTAAGCTGGCATGGAGCTTCGCGTTCCCGCTGGTGACCGATATGCGCTCGCAACCGGTCATTATCGGTGACACGATGTATATCGGCGACAAGGCAGGGAAACTGTTTGCGCTTGACCGTTTCAGCGGCTGCGTGCGCAATTCCACCGACATACTGACCGGGCTGCGCTCTGCCATCACGCTGGCAGAGTTGAGCGATGGCCGGCAATTATTGATCTTCGCCAACTCACTGGCCACGGTCTTTGCCGTGGATCCCGACAGCCTTGATATTGTCTGGCAAAAGCGGGTCAATATTTCTGATTACTCGGTCGTGACCGGCTCTATCAGTTACTACAATGACCGCCTGTTCGTTCCCATCTCTTCCTATGAAGTGGCCGCAGCCGGCAGTCCTGGCCTGACCTGCTGCACCGCGCATGGCGCCGTGACGGCGCTGGATGCCGCCAGCGGCGATGAGATATGGAGTTGGCACAGCACCCCGGATGCCCAACTGCAAAAGACAGATGCCGATGGTAGGGAACACTACGGCCCTTCCGGTGCCCCGGTGTGGACAACACCGGCCATTGATGCCAAACGCGGACGTATCTATGTGGGCACCGGGCAAAATTATTCCCCACCCGCCACCGATACCAGTGATGCGATTATTGCGCTGGACATGGACAGCGGTGAACTTAGATGGAAATTCCAGGCCATCAAAGGAGATGTCTGGAATGCTGCCTGCCTCAGGGATGGTCCCAATTGTCCGGAAAATGCCGGCGAGGACTTCGATTTTGGCGCCTCGGTCATCATAGCTGATCTTGCAGGTGCTGACTCGGTGGATGATAAACAGGTGCTGCTGGCAGGACAAAAATCAGGTGAAGTTTTTGCCTTCGATCCAGATCCAAAAGGTTCGGAAGGGGAAGTCCTTTGGCGCAACCGCATCAGCCAGGGCACCTCCAACGGCGGTATCCACTGGGGTATGGCGTTGTCCGGCAACCGCCTGTTTGTGCCGGTGTCCGATCCCGAACGGGAAACCCCGGGATACGTTCCCCGCCCCGGCTTGACCGCAATGGACATTCGCACCGGCGATATCCTGTGGTACCAACCGGTAGAACGCGGCTGTGACTACGATGACAGCCTGAAACCACTGGTCGGGTTGGAAAATATCCGCAGCGCAAGCCGGCGGGACACGGCTCAACAATACAAATGTTCTTATTATTACGGCCTCTCAGCAGCAGTCACGGCCACGCCTGAACTGGTGTTCAGTGCCGGATTGGATGGCAAAGTGCGCGCCTTGCGCAATGACAATGGAGAAATCCTGTGGCAGACAGCGACTGCCATTCCATTTACCACCGGCAATGGTGTAAACGGGCACGGGGGAGCCATCGATGTGGCCGGCCAGGTAATCGCCGATGGCTGGCTCTACGTGCTGTCCGGTTACAGCATGTTCGGCCAGTTGCCTGGTAACGTGTTGCTGGCTTACAAGGTTGAGTAGTATTACCGGTACGCAACCGCTCGTTGTGCATCCTGGTTGATATCAACCAGCAACCGGTCGATATACACCAAATTTCCTCCACTGATTGTTCGACAATCGGCAAAGTCTATACATTCAGGCAATGGCATAGAACTTGCACCTAATGCAGTGCCATTGGCTGTTCCGGGGTCAGCGCTGGCAAGAGGCCGCACTCATTGAAAGGTGCGGGTGTACCCCGGGTTTACAGGAGTAACGCTATGCAACATATTCTAGTTCGTTTGACATCGACAGGGCTGGTACTTCTCGGAGCACTGGCTGCAACCGCAGCCTTGGCTGATGATGAGGTATCCATTGATAATTACCTCAACATTCCCGAGGCTAAAACGGAAGTTATTACCACCCGTCCATCGCTTGATGAAATCTGGATTCCCGGCAGTTGGGAGCGCACGCCCAATGAATGGGTCTGGACGAAGGGGCGCTGGGAAGCGCCAATTGGAAAAGATGCCCATTGGGAAAAGGGTAATTGGAGCTGGGTCAAAGGTAAATGGCATTGGGATAAAGCACACTGGGTTGTAGATGCCACCGATTTGTTCGTTGACGAAATCATAGACCCGCCCGCCCTGTTGGATGAAGTTCGTCCTGAAAAGCCTTCAGAGAACGACCATTGGGTAGCAGGACACTGGGATTGGGACATGAATTGGTTCTGGGTACCGGGGTACTACACGCACCAGGCCGATCCTGATGCTACCTGGGTAAACGGCAAGTGGGAACCACTGGGGAAGGACGGTGGCTACTGGTGGATGGGTGGTCACTGGCAGGTTGGGTGATCTGATGATATGACCCTTCTAATTGATAGCAGGTCACTAAAGAAAGCCACCCGGTCAATTTCAGCCGGGTGGCTTTTCCTTCCTTTTTCTTCATTGAGATTTAGAGATTTTTTTCAATTGTCCAAGTGTTCATACTTGCCGATCAGTACCATATCATTTTCCAGTTTTCCAGCCGGTGTAATTTTGATTTTCATAGCTTCAAAATCAGCACAGTTTCCGCTTGCCACTGTTTCTGTCTTGCCGTCATATATGACTTTCAAGGGTATCGAATGGCGTGCTTTACGGACACAGATGCGGTATTTCTCATCACCCTTGTTACTGGCGATCGCATGCGTTTCACCGTTGCCGATTTCGAATTCGCCAACTGAGGCGAGCAATGTACTGTCGATACTGAAGTTATCAGCCATGCCGAGTGTAGAAATACCAAGCAGGCTTCCACCCAGTATTATGGCAATTAAATTAGCTCTGTTCATATCTGTTACTCCTTTAATAGCTTCGTAATAATCAAGTCATGGAGCGACTTGCAATGTCTGTCCGGTGCTATGTTTAAAACAATTTTCCGGTATCATTATCAGTAAATAAAGCAATATCCATGCCATGGGTTATCCCTTGCGGGAACCAGCCTTTGGTTGCCGATGGCTTTCCAATTGGTGGATATGCGCCAGCCAGGTGGCTGATAATGGCCAGGTAGTTCACAGGTACCCCACAGCAACCGCTCCCTCTGGGGCTTTCCCGACGGGCATGAATCTTGCTTGATACCTGTGGTCGAAACAGCGTCAAGGTGTACCGCCCTGCCTGGACGCCACATAACATGCGAGACATGCGAGAAATTTTTTGAGAACGCTTTTCCGCAAGGTAGTTTGGGGATTCGGGAGCATTATAGGTATCCTGATGCTGGGCATTATTTTGCTGTTGCTGGTATCCGCATACCGCAATGTGGCGCGCTTTAAGCCGGTTGAGCAACATCTTGAGTACGTGGATTCACTGCGGGCCATGCAGCAGGAGGTTGAGACCGGGATTGGCCAATCGTTGCCAATCGGAACGACCATACCCACAGCAGTCATTGTGCGCCTGCACCAGATGGCCACAGCGCTTGATCAACTCAATCCACACCTTAGTGGCGCGACGGTTGATCGTACAAAGATACTATCCCGGGAGATTGATCGACTCGGCAAGAGTGTCAACCCAACGGTAACACCGCTGCTTGACATCATTAACAAGACAATCGACATGGAGCTTGCAGCCCGCCAGTCCCTTCTGGTCGAGCTTTCTGCAGACCTGCACCGGGAAAAACGCGTCATGACACTGCTGGCAGCGCTGGTCCCCGTGCTGGCACTGGGTTTACTCGCTCTGTTCCGGCAGAATGTTGCTGTGCCGGTACGCAAGATTGCCGATCTGCTGGCTGAACTCGGCGCCCATCACTTCAAGGTGGTGGATACGAGCCATACACCTTTAACCCTCAGACCCGTGCTGGAGAACTACAATGGCCTGGTTAACCGGCTTGCAGTACTCGAAGCGGAACAGCAGGAGCGACAGACCACTCTGGAGCGCCAGGTCCAACTCACAACCGGTAGCTTAATGCGATTGCAGGGCACACTCGCGAACGCAGAAAAACTGGCCGCTGTCGGGGAAATAGCAGCACGCATAGCGCACGAACTACGCAATCCGCTGGCCGGAATTCGTACCGCACTGGGCAACCTGGGTGGGGAGGTAAAAGAGCCCGATCAGAAGGCCCGGCTGCATCTCGTGATCGGTGAATTGAAACGTATGACGTCATTGCTCAACCATCTGCTCGAGCAGACGAGCGTTGCGTCAGAAACACTGGTATCGGTGCACATTGCCGAGGCGATGGCGGAAGTTATCCAATTGGCAAAACTTCAACTCCCTGAATCGATAACGATTAAGTATGATATTGATCCAGCGTTGTATTGCCTGCTGCCCGAGGATCGCTTTCGGCAGGCAATTTTTAACTTAATCTTGAACAGCGGGCAAATTATCGGTGAACAGCCTGGCAGAATAGACATCCGGGGCACCCAGCAGAACGCCCGCATTGAGATTGTGATCCGCGACAGTGGCCCTGGTTTTCCAGCCGCGGTGATCGAATCAGGTGCTCAGTTGTTTCTCAGCCACCGCGATCAAGGCACCGGGCTTGGTCTTGCCATTGTGCGGCGGTTCGCGCAGGATCTGGGTGGAAGTATGACCATCAGTAATACGCAACATCATGGTGCACAGGTTGTACTGATATTACCCTGTGGAGGACAAAGTGGCTGATAGTATGCTGATAATCGAGGATGAAAAGTTGTTGGGCGACGAGCTCAAACGGCAATTCAGGCGTGATGGCTGGGAAGTGGCCTGGGTTCAGAACCTGGCCGATGCCAGGCGTGTCCTGCTGGGCGCTGAAATTGCACCCTTGTTGATCCTTGCCGACATGAGTCTGCCCGATGGTAACAGTTTGGATCTCCTGGTCGAGATGCGCCAGGCCAGTGTTCCAGGTGAATGGATCTTTCTGACCGGTTTCGGTGTTGTACCCGACTCGGTACGCGCGTTGCGCCTGGGCGCCTATGATTTCCTGATCAAGCCCTGTGAGCCGGAGCGACTCAGCCTGATCGTCAGTGCCGCAGCACGCAGCGCGCGGGCGCAACGGCAACTACAGGAGGAAGCTGCTTCACTGCAAGAGCACTTTGGGCCTGACGCTTTCCTTGGCTCGAGTCCCGCCTCGAAAGCCGTTCGCGACGTGATTCGCCAACTTCTGCTGGTGCCGCTGACGGCTTTGATCCTGTCTGGTGAAACAGGCACGGGTAAAGGACTGGTGGCACGCATTCTGCACCATTCAGGGCAGCGGCGGCGCGGTCGGCTAATCGAGGTGAACTGCGCTGCACTGCCCCCGAACCTGATTGAGTCGGAGCTCTTCGGGCATGAGTCGGGCGCCTTTACAGGTGCCCGGGGGAGCAGACGCGGACGCATTGAACAAGCCGACGGCGGCACTTTGTTTCTTGATGAAATCGGGGAAATGGACATCAGCCTGCAGGCAAAGTTGCTGCGGGTCATTGAGGATCAGCGATTCTGGCGTCTGGGTGGCGAACAGCAGGTCGAAGTGGATTGTCAGATTATTGCCGCATCCAATCAGAATTTTGAGGCCATGGTGAGTCATGGCAGTTTTCGCGCAGATCTGTACCACCGGCTCAACGTGCTATCAGTGGAATTGCCACCGCTCAGGTCCCGGATTGAAGATCTGGAGGAACTCGTGCCTGTGTTCCTCGCACATTTCAACGCGAAGGTAGGCAAGAATGTACGTTTTATTCCGGATCAGGTATGGGCACGGCTTAAGGCCTACGACTGGCCGGGAAATGTCCGGGAATTACGTAATGTATTGGAACGGTGCGTGTTACTGGCAACAGATGAAACACTTCCCAGCCATTGGCTCAGGCTGGGCTCTGCGCTACCGACGCTTGCAGGCCAACAGGGTTCACATATGACCATCGCGACTGATGGCAGCGTGAGCCTGCAAGAAATTGAGCGCCAAATTATTGACGGAGTACTGAACAGCGTCGAACAAAACGTCTCCAAAGCTGCACGCATCCTGGGGCTTACGCGGGGTGCACTTCGCTATCGCTTGCAGAATCAGGGTATGGGCCCTGACTCCGGAGAGGTGGAGACACGGAACGGCTAGTGTGCTGAACCCGGGCTTAACTTGGCAGCAGGCCTCTAATCAGTCGCAACTGCCAGTTCCAACCGGACCCATTTGCCGTCTTCGGACACAAAGTCAATGATGCTGTTTTTAAGGATCAGCGGGGCGGAGAAAAACCCGAGCAAGGTATAAAACAGGGCCGCTATGACGGCCCAAAACCGTTTTTGGTGCGGATTTAACCAGTACGTCCGGATGCCTTCAATATCATGTATCAGCCATGTTTCCCTGCCTGCCATCCACCCGTACCGATCGTTCGATCTGCCACCCTGGAGGGGTGTTCTTCCAGTTCGGTGGCCATGGTATCGTTCCAGCGGTTCAGGTAACCGAACAGCGCAATGGTGGCCACCAGTTCGACAATTTGACCCTCATCAAAATATTTGGCCAGTTCATCGAAGTCCTCCTGCGTCGCCTGGTTGGGGATCAACGAGGCATTGACTGCCAACCGTAAGGCAGCACATTCCGCAGCACTGAACAGGTCACTGCTATCATACTCCCAGACAGCGGCTATCTTCTTGTCTGACGCCTTGTAAATCGAGGCAAGGTTAGCCATATGAGCCTGGCAATAGCGACAACCAGCGGCCTGGCTGGCAATCAGGCTGACCAGCATTTTGAGCTCCTCATCTACCGTGCCCTCGTATAGCACAACCTTGTTCAGTTGCATAAACGCTGCAGCAATCGCCGGCCGCCGTGACATCGTCAGTATACTGTTCGGGATGAACCCCCGGGTATTTTCATAGTGTTCAAAGCGCTCTTTGAACTGCGGGACCGCATCCCGTGGCAGTGGTGACAGGTGTGGCATAGTAATCCTCCGCAGAGTTGAGGTTGACCTGGGGTCTGAGAGCGTTTTGCTGGTAACATGGTAATAAGTAATTTCATGAAATCCTAGTATCCTCTGTCTATGAAAAAAATTCTTATTTTGTGGCTGTTAAGTTTTTCGATCGTCTCGTGCAATGAGCAGACCTCAACGGAGGCCGAAGCGGCGGCGACACAGGATTCTTCGGCGGCACTCAAATCCCCTGGCAAACGCGTGGCCCAATCATTACAGGAGGTAGCTGTAGATAGCGCATCAGCGCTGGGTGACCCTGGAAAAGACGGCGAGTTGGGACAACCAGGATTCGAGATGCTCACACGAAAATGGACGGGCGATCTTGACGTCATGGAAAAGGAGCGCGTTATTCGCGTGCTGACCGTGTATGGGCTGGGGCGCTATTTTCTGGATGGGCCACAGGAAAAAGGCCTGATTTTTGAAATGTTCAAAATGTTCGAGCAGTTCATCAATAAGCGCCTGGATAAAGGTCATCTCAAGGTACACGTGGTCTTTATTCCGGTGTCGCGGGACGAATTGATTCCGGCACTGGTTGAGGGCCGTGGGGACATTGCGGCAGCCGGCCTGACTATCACAGCTGAACGCGAGAAACTGATTGACTTTACCAATCCAGTGAGCCGAAAAATTTCCGAAATACTGGTTACGGGGCCATCTGCACCGCCGGTAGAAAATATAGATGATCTGGCAGGAAAGACGATCTACGTGCGTGCATCCAGCAGTTATCGCACCAGCCTGGATGCGCTGAATCGTAAATTTAAACAACGCGGGAAGGAGGCAATCAAGCTGGAAAATGCCAGCGAAGTGCTGGAGGATGAAGACATCCTGGAGATGGTCAACTCGGGCCTGATCAATTGGGCCGTTGTCGATGACTATAAAGCACGTATCTGGGAGGGTGTTTTTAAAAATCTTGTCGTACGCGATGACATCGTTTTCCGCAATGGAGGGCAAATCGCCTACGCAATCAGAAAAGACAGTCCGAAAATCGAAGCAGCCCTGAACGAGTTTATCAAGTCGCATCGACAGGGCACGCTGAAAGGCAACATTCTGATCAATCGCTATTTCCGGGATTTCGACTGGGCAAAAAATGCACTCGCTGCTGAGGACTACCAGCGTTTTAAAAAAGTGGTCGGCATCTTCCAGACTTACGGCAAGCAATACGGTGTGGACTACCTGATGGTCGCAGCACAGGGTTACCAAGAGTCCCGGCTAGATCAAAATGCGAAAAGCAGTGCGGGGGCTATCGGTATCATGCAGTTGCTACCGAGTACTGCGAAGGATGCCAACGTGGGTATTCCTGATATCAGCACGGAAGACGCGAACATCCATGCCGGCATCAAATACCTGGATTTCATTCGCAAACGGTATTTTTCTGATCCGGGCATAGACCAGTTCAACAAGACGATGTTTGCTTTTGCTGCCTATAACGCCGGCCCGGCCCGTATACGCAGATTGCGTGACAAAGCGGCAAAAGCAGGCTATGACCCCAATGTGTGGTTTGATAATGTAGAAGTTTTTGTGGCCAAAGACATCGGCCGGGAAACGGTTCAGTATGTTGCCAATATTTTGAAATACTATATCGCTTACCGGCTTATTATTCAGCAGCAGGCAAAAAGGCAGCAGGCGCGCAAAAATAATGGCGTAGGCTAAACCTACTTGAGCACGTCAAAGATATAGCTGTACTTGATGATCAACTCACGGCCCTTCGGTGGCGCGCCATTGCTGCGCTCATCAACCTCATTGTAAACCAGGTAAAACCCGGTATTAGCCGAGCGTAACCAGGAAAAACGCAGGTTGGTGCCAAAAATATTGCTCTCGTCGTTGTATTGCATCAAGGCTTGCAGAAGAATTTTTGGGGTGAATGAATAGGATAGGCGAAGGCGGCTGAGCATGACCGAGAATTTTCCGCCGGGAAGGTTAAAATCGTTGTAGCTGACCGACAGGGCTGAAGTAAATTTATCACCAATACGATAATTGATTTCCGGTGAGACACTGATACGGTTGCCACCGAACTTGCCGCCAATCGTCGTGCGCATACTGAAAGACAACGGTGCGGAACGGTTGGTCATAAAAAAGAGCATCCACTCGGAATGGTCATAGGTACCCGGCTCGACGGTAATACCGTCAACGATATCGAATGGTTCCTTGATACCGTCCCGGGTGATATTGATACCGGTGTGCAACTGATACCCGCTCTTCCACTGCAACTGGATATTGGTACGTAAAAAGCCGGTTTCCTGGAACCCATTGAAGTCCCAAAAGCCCCGATAGGAAGCCATTGGCCGTATCTCCAGCAGGCCGAATAAATCGTCCGGCCGGATGCGTCTCATGCCAAACCCTGAATACTTCCGGTAACCCTTACGGGTCAAAAACCCGACTTCGGGGTTAAAATTCTCACCAACCTCCGTGTATGCAAGGCGGTACCTCCACTTGGTTGAGTTGTGGTCAGCCGTAAGGGAATACGCATGCTCACCACCGTCGAGTCCCGGCGTGTCTGTCTGAGCTGCCCAGGCTTGCAGCATCGAGTTTTCGCCAATACCAAGCCGGCCATCAATGCCATAAGTCCTGTTCCAGTCATCGGGTCCGGCGACCTGGGAAGAACCATCACCATTACGACCTATGAAAATAGCGCCGATGGACGAACGGTTAGGCAATTCCTGATTGACCCGTGCGACCGTAAACTGGTTGCCGGGCGCAATGTCTTCGACCGCCCCGGTGGCCATATACAGAAAGCCGACATTGGTATTGCTACCCATCTTGCCTGACACGCGCACACCGCCGTCAATCGGTATCAACGCACCGCCGTCGCCAATGCCAATCCGGCGGCTGAAAAATAACTCGACCTCCTGGTTGTTGCCCACCTTGAACTGCCCGGCATTTTCCAGAAAAAATGGCCGTTTCTCCGGAAAGAACAAATTGAAACGATTGAGGTTGACTTGCTGTACATCCGCTTCAACCTGGGCGAAATCCGTGTTGTAAGTGGCATCCAGCGTCAAGCTGGGCGTTATCGAGTACTTGATGTCAAAACCAAACTCCTGGTCCGACTCCGTGCCATTCAGTTCGCCACCACGCTTTGCCTTGGCCAGCACATAGGGGGTGAATTTCAGGTTCCGCTGCACGGGTGGTCTGATACCCTCTATGCTGCCAGCTTCGGACACTCGGTTCAGGTTGCGCTGTCTCGACAGGGGTGCCCAGTAGTCCACTTCGTTGTTGCGGCGGATATTTCTCTGGAAGTTGATACCCCATACCTGCTTGTCACCCGCACCGTAGCGCAAAGACTTGAATGGTATCTTCATCTCAGCGCTCCAGCCTACATCAGATATCCGGGCCTGCACGCTCCAGCTTGCATTCCAATTCAGGTTAAAGCCACCGCTGACACCTTCCTTGACCACCTGGGCATCATATTCGAGCCCGGCCGGATTGGTGCCGAATATATAGCCGTTTTGTCTGTCCAGCAGGCCATCGATAATGACGCGGAAGCTGTCGGTCTCGTCCAGTCCCGAGTCGCGCCGGCTATCGGTGACGATAATGCCGTCCGGGTTGTCGTCATACGCAACCAGACCGATGTACAAGGCATCGCCATCAAAGCCTATATATACTTCGGTTCGCTGCGTCGCCGCAGCCCCTTCATCCGGCTGGACCTGCCAGAAACCCGTTGCGGGGACCACCCCTTGCCAGGCCGGGTCATCCAGCACATTGCCATCAATATCGGGGGCTGTTTGCAGGTCAAAAGCCTGCATGACCGGACGTGCTGACGGTGGCGAGTCAGCACGTACATTTGTGACAGAACCAATGGCAATACCGAATATGGCGAGCCAGCGCCATGAGGTTGCCAGATTGAGTGCAAAAAATTGTCTCATGAAAGTGTTCGCATACCCTGCTCAAGACCGCTGACGGTCAGCGGAAACATGCGTTGTTCCATCAACCGTGACAACATCTGGATGGAGGGCGTATGCTCCCAACGCTGCAGTGGCTCCGGGTTCAGCCAGATCGCTTTCGGGTAAGTACCGAGCAGGCGCCGCATCCAGGTACTGCCTGCTTCTTCATTCCAATGCTCCACGCTGCCACCAGGGTATTCAATTTCATAGGGGCTCATGGTGGCGTCACCGACCAGGATCAGCTTGTAGTCGGCTGAATACTTATGCAGCAAGTCCATGATTGGCATCCTGACGCTATGGCGACGTTTATTATCCTTCCAGACCCCTTCATAAATACAATTGTGAAAGTAGAAATACTCGAGGTGTTTGAACTCGGTACTGGCTGCTGAGAACAGTTCTTCGCAGACCCGCACGTGGTCATCCATGGAGCCGCCGATATCCAGGAATAGCAATACTTTGGTCGCGTTGTGGCGTTCCGGAACCATCTTGATGTCCAGCATGCCGGCATTCTTCGCCGTGGACTCAATTGTATCGGGCAGGTCCAGCTCTTCCGCCGCGCCCTCGCGGGCAAAACGCCGGAGCCGCCGCAGAGCCACTTTCAGGTTGCGCGTACCGAGTTCCAGCGAGTCATCAAGGTTGCGAAACTCCCGCTTATCCCAGACTTTCACCGCCCTGCGGTGACGTGAGCGTTCTTGTCCGATACGTATTCCTTCCGGGTTGTAGCCAAAAGCGCCGAATGGCGAAGTACCACCGGTGCCGATCCATTTGCTGCCACCCTGGTGGCGTTCATGCTGCTCCTCAAGGCGCTTTTTAAGCGTCTCCATCAGCTTTTCCCAGCCGCCCAGTGCCGCTATCTGCGCTTTTTCTGCTTCGCTCAGGCCAAGTTCCATCTGTTTGCGCAACCATTCCTCGGGTATGTCGGCCCCATCCGGCCCGAACAGGTCCTGGACGCCTTTGAAATGGGCGGAAAATACACGGTCAAAGCGATCATAGAGCGACTCGTCCTTGACCAGACAGGCCCTGGATAAATAATAGAACTGCTCGACATCAAAGCGGATGACCCGCTTTTGCAGCAATTCCAACAGCGTCAGGAATTCAGTAATCGAAACCTTCAGGCCACCCTGACGCAGCAGGAAGAAAAAACCAACCAACATGATTATTGTCGGGAATTTCTCTGGTTCAGGAAGATCAGGCGCTCAAACAGATGCACATCCTGCTCATTCTTCAACAGGGCACCATGCATGGGCGGCAGGGTTTTATGGCGATTATCGCTCGACAGTGCCTCGGGCGGCACATCCTCGGCCAGCAGCAGTTTCAGCCAGTCCAGTAGCTCTGAGGTTGATGGCTTTTTCTTCAGTCCGGGCACTTCGCGCAGCTCATAAAACGCGTTGAGCGCTTCACTCAACAGTTCCTTTTTCAAGCCTGGGTAATGCACATCGACAATATCAACCATGGTGTCCTTGTCCGGAAAACGAATGTAGTGGAAAAAGCAGCGGCGCAGGAAAGCGTCCGGCAACTCCTTTTCATTGTTGCTGGTGATGACGATGATTGGACGGTATTTTGCGACAATAGTTTCGTGCGTTTCGTAAACATAAAACTCCATCCGGTCCAGTTCGCGCAACAGGTCATTCGGGAACTCGATATCTGCCTTGTCAATCTCATCAATCAACAGTACCGGCTGCACGTCCTGGTCAAACGCCTCCCACAGGGGGCCTTTGACAATGTAGTTGGAGATGTCGTGCACACGCTCGTCGCCAAGCTGTGAATCACGTAGCCGGGCGACCGCATCATACTCATACAGGCCCTGCTGCGCCTTGGTGGTGGACTTCACATGCCACTGCAACAAGGGCCGCTCCAGACCGCGGGCTATTTCCTCGGCCAACTGGGTTTTTCCGGTACCCGGTTCACCCTTGATCAGGATGGGGCGGCCCAGCGTAACGGCGGCGTTAACTGCGGTGGTAAGATCTTCGGTGGCGACATAGCGGTCAGTACCGGAAAAACGCTGATCGGACATAGGTTTGCTACCTTTTGGAAAGCGCCTATTTTACTCTGATCAATGGGAAATATTTACTTAATTGACTGTTTTGGACGCTCAGGCCTTGTTTACTCAATACCAGCCATTGATCTATACTTCGTTACATGACGAAGTAAGGAAGCGAACTCGTGAATGAACTGATTGGTATCACCAAGGCCCTGAGTGACAGGACTCGCGTTCGCGCCCTGATGAGTGTACAGGACGGTGAATTATGCCTGTGCCAGATTATCCAACTGCTCGGCCTTTCACCATCCACCGTTTCAAAACACATGAACGTGTTGCAACAGGCGCGGCTTGTCGAGCGCCGCAAGGAGGGCCGCTGGCATTTCTACCGACTCGCCGCCGGCGAGGGCAGCCTCGCAGCGAAACACGCGCTCAATTGGATTGTGGCCGAACTCCGTAGCGAAGCGACAATCGTCGCGGACGCAAAGAAAATCCGCAAACTCCGGAAGCAGGACCTCGACGAGTTAAGCGCATGCTACCGGGCATGAAACTCCTCTTCCTGTGCACCGGCAATTCATGCCGAAGTCAGATGGCCGAGGCCTGGACCCGTCATCTGCACAGTGCGCGCTTCGACGTATATTCCGCCGGCGTTGTACCCACCAGTCTTGACCCCAACGCGGTCGTGGTGATGGCCGAAGCGGGGATCGACCTCTCCACCCACCGATCCAGGCATGTCGATGAACTGAAAACAATTGACTTTGATTATGTAATCACGGTTTGCGCTGGTGCGAACGAGCGTTGCCCGGTGTTTGCCGGCAAGGCTAGGCGGATGCACGTGGGCTTCGACGATCCGCCGGCACTGACCATCGGCGCAACTGATCAGGATGAGGTGCTGGCGCACTACCGCAGGGTGCGTGATGAAATCCACAGCTTCGTGGAAACGCTACCCGGTTTGCTGGACCCCGGAGCAAGCCGATGAGGAGCACGGGTACCAGGAAGCTTTCCTTTCTCGACCGCTATCTCACGGCCTGGATCTTTCTGTCCATGGCGGTCGGCGTTGGTCTGGGTTATTTCGTCCCCGGAATTGAATCACTCATTGACCGCTTCCAGGTTGGCACGACGAATATCCCGATCGCCATCGGTCTGATCCTGATGATGTACCCACCACTGGCCAAGGTGAAATACGAGGAGTTGGGCGATGTGTTTCGCAACTGGAAAGTGCTCGGCATTTCGCTGTTACAGAACTGGCTCATCGGGCCGCTGCTGATGTTCATGCTAGCGATTGTCTTCCTGCATAACTATCCGGAATATATGGTCGGACTGATCCTCATCGGACTGGCCCGATGCATCGCCATGGTGGTCGTCTGGAACGACCTGGCCCATGGCGACACCGAGTACGCTGCGGGACTGGTGGCATTCAACAGTATCTTTCAGGTGCTGTTCTACAGCGTCTATGCCTGGTTCTTCGTCACTTACCTGCCGCCATTGTTCGGCCTTGAAGGCAGTACCGTGCAGGTCAGCATGGGAGCGATCGCGAAGAGTGTCTTCATCTACCTTGGAATCCCGTTCATCGCCGGGATGATAACGCGGTTCCTCGGACTACGTTTTAAGGGGCGGCACTGGTACGAGCAGTCGTTCATTCCCCGCATCAGCCCGATCACGCTGGTGGCGTTGCTATTCACCATCCTCGTGATGTTCAGCCTCAAGGGGGACCGCATCGTTCGCATTCCATTCGATGTATTGCTGATCGCAGTGCCATTACTTTTCTATTTCGTCACGATGTTCCTGATCAGTTTCTGGCTGGGTCGGAAGATTGGCGCTGATTATGCAAAGACGGCGACACTTTCATTCACTGCGGCCAGCAACAACTTTGA
>QIKV01000187.1 GCA_003233115.1 Oceanospirillales bacterium | reverse complement strand
ATCGATCGCGTTGTTAAGCATTTCTGTGAAGGCATAATCAAAAATTGTCAGGCTATTCTTGTTGAGTCGGGCATTAAGTTGCATTCTTTTTATGACTTCTTCAAAAACCACGTACTCTGAAAGGCCCTGTCTTTCTTTTATCAGTTCAAGGTGGTTGATTTCATTGCTTGCATATCCTGGGTAATATTCTGCGGCTCTCGTTTTCCCGCGCCTGTGTATTTCGCCCTGCGATATTAAACGGGCCAATAGTCGTACAATGTATTGTCTGGAGAAACCAAGTTCTTTTTCTAACAAGTCAGCAGTGACGCCGCCTTGGCTCTTCTTTATACGCGTAAGTATTTTTTGGATAGTATCCATAATCTTATCTTTATCTTAAACTATATCTATTATTTATCTTAAACTAGATTAAGATTATATGCAATTGAAGTATAAGATTGGGCTAAGACTGATTACCCAGCACCAGTCAAGCACGTTGCGCGAGTTCTGCGTGAATCAGTTGTACACAGTTGTGTGTTGTTGTGCATAAACCCAGAAAAACCTTGATGGACTACTTCCCTAAAAGACCTGATAAATCAGGCACGAATCTTTTAATCCGATGGTCGTAGGTTCGATTCCTACACGGCCCACCATTTTTTTAAAATTGCGCTTCAACCTGACTCCTGAACAAGTCACTAAATCCCTCAAATAACGCGGCGCATCTAACCGATATTTTTTTTCAAAACATTTCCGCGGAAACGCAATTAACATGCCAATTCTTTTACTCTGGCACTTTACTCTGACCCCATTTTTTAGCGTCTTTATGTTGCCAATCCCTGAATTCAATATGGGCTGGTATTACATCGCACGATGATTCATGTTTTTTCAATTGTTCGGCTAACCATTGAAACCATTCCCATGGGGTTTCCCGACCCTGATCAACTCTCATTTCGTCGACATACCGGTGTAGCTTGTTCCACGATTGGAGGATTGGATGGCTAAAGAATTGAGCCACCAGTTCAATATCGACCTGACGTTTGAATACGAGGATGCCAAGGCTTTCCCAAGTGCCCATGTAGGAAAATAAACAGCCCATCTCTCCATCGTAATATGCCCTGGTTTCCTTTTTTGACAGATTATTGGGTTGGCTGAATACCTTGTACATCATATTTGTCAGTGTTGTGGTTTCGTAGGAGCGGAGCATTTCGAATGCCGCTTCCCTTTCCGACGCCTGCTTGGCCTTTTTTAGTTGTATTGCAAGATAGAAGACCGAAGTCATGACGCCAAATACACCTAGAAACTCGCCGATTGAACCTAAATCTGAAATTGTGAGCATAGTTGTTTTCTCCCAGGGTTTTAGTGAATCCTGTATGCCGGGTCTTGATCGAACTGACCCGGTGTGTTCAGTGTTAAATAGAACCGGAACGCCGTTAACAATAACGTGTGTTACACCACTTGCATACTGGCAGGGCTCTGCGAAAATTTATTCGGTTTATACTGCAGCGCAGTTTGCTGCTTACTGGAAAGGAAAGACAAGTCGTGAAATTGCAGATGCCAATGACTTCCCGGGAACGAGTGTTAACCGTCATCAATCATGAGCAACCCGATCGGATCCCTGTGGTTATAGGGGCGAACAATGCCACCGGGATAAAAATGAAGCCTTACCAGGGAATCAAGGACCTCGCCGGAATTCAGGCTCCGGATAAATACATTTATGCCTGGCCGGAATTGGGACTACCCTTTGGCAGCGTTGCGGAAGTGCGCGAGGAAGTGCGGCGGGTGATGCAAATACTCGGTCCGGGGGGCGGATGTATGATCGGTCCTGTACACACGGTGATGAACGATGTTCCGCCGCAGAACATTCTGGCCATGGTGGATGCCGTGGAAGAATTTGGCCACTATCCACTGTGATATGAATACAGGGGCCTGGCCATATAAGTCATGGATACGCCTGCTGAGAAACAAATCTCAATGGTGGGACTTTACGAAAGCATCCATATGAAATTTTGCATGGGGCAACAGATAGGTAAACTCCCTTGCCACTGGACAAGCCCTGCGTGCCTCACAGCCCTGTCTCCTGCAAGATGTTCCAGTATCGTTTAGCAGGTAATTCATGCACTGATCAACCCGGTAGACGTTGCTTGTAAATGCATTCACGGGGCAAGCCTCCAGGCAGGGTTGGTCCTTGCAACCCAGGCAAGGAGATTTGAATTCAGCTTCAGCCGGAAAGTCATCCTGCTGTTCAGAGAAAGCAAGTGCAAAGCGATAGGCATGCCACAAGCCGAACTTTGCATGTATAAACATCGATACAGGGGAAGCAAGCACCTGTCCGGTTTTCCTGGCCCAGGAAAGGAATGGTAGGTAGGGTGGGCCATCAAAAGGGAAAATCGCCCGCCCACCCAATTCGGTGGCCAGGGTTTCCCCCACCCGCTTGCTCCAGCGATCGAGAGGATCTGCCAGCCCTTCACAGAATTCGGGTGAATGCCTGAAGACCTGCCAGAATGATGACCCGCCATTGCCGATCAGCAACAATTGCCTGGCTGGCCGGGATTCAGCGACATCCGGCACCCGGTCTTCACCTGATATCCGCATGGCGCCTAACAACAACAGGCCATGGGGTTTGAGCAAGCCCTGGATTTGACTCATCCTGGAGATTTTGTGCTTCACTGTTGTGTGACGGTCTGGTCAGCGCTTGTGGATGTCAGGATTTTCCCTACCCCGGGCCGGCCGGTTGCGGTGGCAGTGACACGCATTTCCAGAAAAAGGTCACCGTCCAGATCGTGATGAATATGATTCTCTTGCTGGCTCAGGCGAATTTCCATTTCACTGGCACCTGCTGCCCGTGTCATCAGGCGTACCTTCTCTGTCGCCATGGCACGTGCCTTTTCTGTGGCCTCTTCCAACTCGTTGAACCGGATTGGCTCCTGATCACTGTGAACAATAAATTGTCCATGTAGCGGTTGTGTAATGGTGACATGGGCTCGTTGTACAACGCTGCCCATCACCGCACCAAAGGCATTGGCAACTTCCGCATGCACGGGCAAGGCAAGTTTCACACCAAGACGCTCTGCTGCATCCGGGAAAAAGGTCGCCGCAGGCGCACCCACTGCAACGACCGGGTAGGTGGTGGCAAAGCTCAGATGGAACAGGGATCCGGATTCCGGATTCGTACCCGTAGCATTACCGGACTCGTAGACAAGTTCTGCCAGAAGGCGGGTCAGGCTGATTGTATTGGATCGATCAAGTTTGCGGTGCTGATGGAGTCCGACTTCGATCAGGGCGCGGCAGATACGTTGATTGACTTGCTCAAACACGTCCCGGCTGGGAGTGATGGCGTCGCCAGGCTGCCAGCGTCCCATCCCATAGATGTGACGCATCTGCCGCGCCCAGATCAGTGCCGACAGCTCAGCTGCTTCACGGTTCCAGTGCGAACTCAGGTCGAGGACGTGTGCGGCGTCAGTGGGTGTAAATCCACTGTAAATTACCAGCCCATGGCGTTGCAGCCGTGCAATGGCCCTTGCGATATCGCGGTCTGCCGCCATGATGGCATCGAGTTCAACGGGCTGTTTACCGAGCATATCCCAGGCCCGGAGTTCCGCATCACTACAGCGCGACAGCAGCACTTTATTACTTTCGAGTCGAACGGCAAAGCGGTTATTTCTGCGGCCCGGGGGCTGCGCCAGTTGCCTGTGCAAGGCATCCACAATATCGGGGAACTGGTGGGCGAGCAGGCTAAGTGGCACAACGCGGCGTGGTCCGATGCGGATATCCGAGGAGCCACCAAAGCGCACTTCACTGTCACCACCAAGCCCGATAGAAATAACACGCACGGCTTCAACCATGGGTTTCCAGTCACCGATACGTACACCATCAGAGCCCAATTCAGGCTGACCATCGGTTACCACTGCTATATCGGTCGTGGTACCACCCATGTCGGCAATGATGGCGTTACCGGCACTACTGAGAGCACAGGCCCCGATAACGCTGGCGGCGGGCCCTGACAACACGGTTCCCACCGGTTGCCTGATCGCGGTTTTAATGTTGACCAGTGAACCATCGCCTTTAACCATCATCAGTGGCGCCTGGATTTTCATTTGCCGCATGATGCCCTGAACGGCAATGATCAGTTCGTGGATGATGGGTATCATGCGTGCATTTAAGGCCACGGTCAGGGCCCGCCGTGGTGCATCCAGGCCGCTGGCCAACTCATGGCCACAGGTGACTGGTTTGGCACACAAGGCTGAGACCAGTTCCCGCAGGCGAATTTCATGAGCCGGGTTACGCACCCCGAACATGGATGAAACAGCAAATGAGGAAACCCTGCCCGCCAGCACCTTGATGGCCTGCGTGGCAGCTTCCTCGTCCAGGGATTGCTTCTCTTTACCCATCGCGTCGTGGCCACCCGCCAATGTGACCACCATGTCGTTTTTGAAAATTTCCAACAAACCGCTTTTGCGTACCTGTTGCTCCCGGTAGCCGGGTAGCAGAACACCTACCGGCGCACCCTGCCCTTCGACCACTGAATTTGTGGACAGCGTTGTGGACAGTGCAACCAGGCTAACCTTACAAAGTGCATCAGGTGGTAGTTCACGCAATACATTGCCGATACCCAGCGTGAGATCGTGCCGGGTGGTCAGGCACTTGGCTGCTGCAAAAATTTGTTGATGTTCATTAACCAGTACGGCATCTGTGTAGGTGCCACCAGTGTCAATGCCGAGTCTGAATCCCATCTATTTCCAACGGCCGTTGCCAGGTTGCATATCTTTGTTACTTAAACGAATAGGAAATTTATCACGAATCCGGGCATCAGCCACAGTATCAATAACGATACCTGGATAGGCTGCCACCAGGTTGTCGACGGGGATAAATTCAACAGCCATTTCGCTTCCCTTTGGGTAGCCTTTCGGGGTACCGTTATTTTACCGGATTACAAATGGAAAGTACGACAGACTCATGGTGAGAAGAAAGAGTGTACGACGTGCGAAGGCCGCGGCGAAGGGTAGTAAATTTCTCTCGGGAGACCCCGGCCTTCATCATGGCCCCACGCCGTCGTACTCGCCCTTTTCGAAACAGGATGCGCAAAAGATCATCGATGCCGCCTTCGACCTCATGAGCCGGACGGGGGTCGGTTTCGATCCGGTACCCCAGCTGATGGACCGGCTTGGCGATGCCGGTTGCGATATATCGCAAAAGGGCCTGGTCAAATTCCCTGTTGAAATCATTCGAAAATCACTCGACAGCGTAGCAAAGAGTGTCAGGCTTTGGAATCGCGACGGCTCAGCCTTCATCGAAATAGATTGCCAACATACCTGGTTCGTTCCAGGAATGACGTGTATCAAGGTCTACGATGAGAAAACCGGTGAAGCCCGTGACAGCAACCGGGCCGATCTTGCAACCGTGACACGCGTGAGTGATGCGCTGCAGAATATCGATGCCGTTTGTATCACATGCAAAAATGTCGAAGAATCGAATATTCATGGCGAGATCGATGAGTTCTGCGCACTCGCCGAGAATACGACGAAACCATTGCTTTACCTGTGCGAATACGCCGAGTCGCTCGGCGTGGTTCTGAAGATGGCGGTGGCCATTCGGGGTGGTCGCGAGGAATTGGCCAAAAAACCTTACTTCATGCATTTGGTAACACCCTTGCCGCTCTACTACGCAAAGCCCCACATCGAACAGCTGATCGAGGCCGTGGAAGCCGGTGTGCCGGTCACTGTTGGTACCGTGACAATGGGTGGTGCTTCGGCCCCGATCACCATCGCGGGATGTGTTGTGCACTCGCTGGTGACAGATTTGACCGCAATCGTCCTGTCGCAAATCATTCGTGAAGGTTCCTTCTGCATCGGCTCATCCGATGCAAGTTTCATGGAAGTGGCGACGGGAGCGATCGGCGCACCTTCTCAATCGGCCATGGCTGAGATGGCAATGTGCGAGATTTTTCGAATCCTGGGCATACCGCGTTTGACCAGCACTGCCGGTGATTCTCAGGCACGGCGATTCAATCAGGACGCAGCTGCTGAAATCTCCAGTAATATGATGCAGGCATTCTACAGCCGACCGGCCATCTGCCCCTATATGGGAAGCCTGGACGAAGGCATTACTTTCTCCCTCCACGCACTGCTGCTGGGAGACGAACTTGCAGGGCAGCTCCGAAGTATGTGGCGGGGAATAGAGGTCACTGATGAGATGCTGGCGCTGGATCTGTCACGTGCGGAAGGTCCACGCGGCAATTACCTTGCTAACGTGCACACGGCAAATTACTGCCGCCGCGAGTCGTGGGATTCACGCTACTTCGGCGCCAATTACCCGACATCTTCGGGTGCTCTTCGTGACGAGGACCTGGTTGAGCGTATTGCCAGGGAACTGCAGGAGATTCTGCTGAACTACCAACCTCAGGTTTTGGCTCCGGAGATACTTCGGGAGTTGCGTTCAATCGCTGACAGGTTCCGTCAGAGCCGTTTGCAAGCCTGCGGCAGGATTCAGCCTGCCAATGCACCCCAGCCGGGAGTTTCTGAAGCAAACATTGGTATTGTTTCGGAGAAATGAGGAAAAAATTGGAGCTATTAATTTACTCATACACCTTGGTTTGTGGATAAATAGCGTTTATTCGCCTTATACTCCGAAACCATGCCCAACATAATTATTCTGGTCACTTCAGCGACCCCTTGAGAGTTCTAATCATAGAACAACCGAATCCCCTCAATCGTCGATCCATCTTCCGCCTCACCAAAAAAACGACTGTCGCCCAAATTTCCGATGGGCATTACGTAATTTTTACCGTGGATTTCAACTAAGCAACCAGGTTGACCGGAGTCATCATCCAAACGACAGACAATTTCTCCGTCCGGGACAGGTTCCATTGCAGAATTATCAACATACACAATACTGTACACCAACTTGCCCATATTCGGGCCGCCTTCCGCTATCCTTCCCTCGCTAACTTGAACAATTTCAGAATCCCAGTTCCAGGGCTCAGGTGGATCGGTGTTGGGTTTGGAAACCAGTAAAAATTGTGCAGCCGAAAGAATGCCTCCACCGGGGTTCGCATATTTCGGAAAAACATAGGGCGTCTGCTCTGCAAAATATCTGCGGCCAGTTGTGCCATACATGATGGGCACATAGAACTGGCTCGGATTGTCACCAATGGTCAGGCGCAAATAGTTCCGTTGTTGAAACTCCAACCGGATCGTTGCTCCCTCTACGGGGTCGTCAGGTGGTTGGTAGTCGCAGCCGGTGCAATTGCCATTTTTGAACTGCAGTAGCGGGGTTTCCAGTTCCCACTGCACCCCTTGCAATTCTGAGCGAATCAGCATGCCGGTAAAAAGCTGCCACTCCGGTCGGCCTTCGGCATCATAGCCATAGTAAAAGCCCACCACTTTGCCGCCCTGTATTTCCAGGTTAATACCGGTGCCGGATTGATCCGGGTTATACCAGGCGCCGGTTTCAGGAAAGGGTGCATGGATTAACGTGTCGCAGCCTACGCAAGGTACCAGGGGGCCTTCCTGAGCCAATGCGGGTGCGTTTGCTGAGAAAAGGAAAACACACAAAATAATAAATCTGTTCATATTAATGTGCTCCTAAAGACAACCATTGTAATAGCTTGCCGCAATACCCTGGGATAGCTCAGCTTGGGACACGTTCATTGTTCCATTGGGTTTGAATTTAATGAGGTTTTTGTCAGTCGCAATTGCTGCAGCAGATATAACTAGTGAACACAAAACAGCTATTAGCTGAATATAAGTTTTCATATTCTTTCACCCCGCCATTTAAATTTATTACGCAAACTCACGTAATTTAAACCCAGGTAATTTAAATTACAGCACAAATTTATTTTTTCACATTTTTGAGGCGATGGCCTCGGTCTGTAAAACTTGGTGTTACCACACATCAGAACAGGCCTAAGGAGTCCGCGCCGTAGAAGGTTTTGGTGATAGTTTGGATCGGCAGAATGAAAGGTTGCACCCAAACCGGTTGCGAACTTGATTATAGGGTCGTCGAGTTGGTGGTCGATGCTCTGGGGCGGACATAAGTTGTGCCTCCTTCCCATCAATTCATGACAATCAACGGCTGCATTCGGCGTAAATTAGTTGCCAAGCAGATCAAATCCCATTCACCACGTACCGCCTGTAATCCCCGCAAACTGAAGCGACGGAAATTCAGCACGTTCTTGATCCAGCCATTGGCCGGCTCTACCATACCCTTGCGTTCAGCGTATCGTGCCTTGCCATCCGCATCTGCCAGCTTGTAGGCCATTCTGGCCGTGGCCGGATACACTTCAGCATCAATCGTGCCGCTGTCCTTACCTTCCATATCCAGCCTGGCCGCCTCGACCATTGCTTCAGGGGAAGCATCAGGATTTCCGTAACAGAGATTTTCCCTGACACTGGCATGCAACAGGAAGGGCTCTGATGAAGCATATGCAAGCGTGTCGTGGGGGTGTCTTCCCACTTTGCCGGTACCGATTTTCACCTGGCCGGCAAGGGGTTTTCGCAGTCCGAACAGGAGTTGCACCAGGGTAGATTTACCGGGCTGGAAAGACGCCCTCTTCAACGACAGCGGCAAGTGGCACAGCCTCCACTTTATCAGCCAGCCTGAATCGTTTGTTTCCCGGATATACAATTGCCACTGATTCAAGTTCCAGGTCTTCCAAAGCGGAACGAATTGATGGTGTCATTTTCGGTGCATCGGTGCGCTTGCATTCAACGCCCCTCAGCCCATTGCCGTGCTTTAACAATAAATCTATTTCGGCTCCCTGATGGGTTGCCCAAAAATAAGCTTCCCCGGCACGTTCTGCTGCAATAACTTCCTCAATGACATAGCCTTCCCAGGATGCTCCCAGTTTGGGGTGGGTTAGCAGGCTTGATTGATCACCAATACCCAATAACTGATGTAACAGACCACTATCGCGAATATAGACCTTGGGGGATTTCACCTGACGCTTACGTATATTGGCATGCCAGGGTTGCAGTTGGCGCACCATAAAGGCATCGGATAACAAATCCAGGTAACGCCGGACTGTAGACTCTCCCACGCCCATGGCCCGGGCAAATTCTGCTGCATTCCAGATTTGGGCATGATAGTGAGACAACATAGACCAGAAGCGCCACAAGGTAGTTGCGGCAACTCTGATGCCCCACATGGGGAAATCTCTTTGTAACAGGCTGTCAATAAAGCTTTTGCGCCAGATCAGGCTGTCAGCCTCGTTTTTAGCCAGAAAGGACAGTGGGAAACTTCCTCGCAACCAATGCTGTTGCAAGGCCTCAAGGCCAAGCTCCTGTAAATCGAAGCCCCTGAGGGTTAATGTTTCACTGCGTCCGGCCAGAGATTCAGAAGACTGGCGCAATAACTGTCCGGAAGCACTGCCCAGAATAAGAAACTGCCCTTTAAAATCAGGACGATCAGCCAGCACCCGCAAAACTGGAAATAAATCAGGACGTAGCTGTACTTCATCAATAACTATCAGGCCCGCAAGTGCGCTTAGTGCTGTTACCGGCTCATCAAGGCGTGCCAGGCTTAACGGGTCTTCAAGGTCAAAATAGTTAGCTGAATGTTCATCCACAAACTGCCTTGCCAATGTGGTCTTGCCACATTGTCGAGGGCCTGCCAGCACCACAATTTTACTGCGGGAAAGGGACTGCGTTACCTGCTGTTGCCAATGTCTTCTTTCAATCATGCAAGTATATTACCATGAAATACCACCATCCAGTAGTGTAATATCATGGCGCGTTAAGTCTTATTCAGAGAACTACCGGCCACCCATGTCTATCGAACGGTGGGGGGTGTCCAGGCTTTCATTTTTCGCTTGTGGATAAATAGCGTTTATTCGCCTTATACTCACCCTTGAAGCAATATGGCTACGCTGTTTGAAATGCAACGCAGCCAAATTCAGGACACCCGTTTCAAGTCCAGAGCATCATACATTCTTTTTCGGACTCACTTTCCACTAAGGCAACTATAACTCCGTGCAGTTGGGGTCTCCCCCCCCCACCACGACCTTTTGACAACTACAGGTGTTCATTTCCTCATCGATCTCACAGGTTTCCAGAACCATGGGATTGCACGTGTAGAAAACACCTGAATCATCTTGAGTAAGAATATTTTCCATTTGTTGAGGTATATTTGAACCCTCAGGAGGGCAAATGGGTGCCAGGGGCTGTTTGCCATCCGGTGGGTCAGGTGGGTCATCGGGGTCTACGGGGTTCCCTGGTGCCTCAGCGTTCATGCAATCATTCTGGTAGGCATTACCCACAAAACTCCCTTTTTGTTGATCATCCCCCACCAGCATGTTGCAAACACTACCTAATGTATGGCCAGAATAGGGCCCACTTTCTTCGTGCGAAGAAAAATTACTGATATCGAAGTTTTTAAGACCGAAAGATGACGTGATACATAACGCAGTGGCCTTGCTCGCTATGATAGCAAGTCCAGACTCGATAGTCTGAGCGCCACTCATGCATCGGTCATACTTGTTAGGTGGTATTGTGGTAAGCCGCCGTCCAGTGACTTTGTTTCTGGATGGCACGATGGCTTCTGAACCCGTTTCAGAGCCAAGAACATTACCTAAACCGTCTGACATCTCTATGAGCCAGTTCATTGTTGCTGATATCCCACTCAGATTGCTGATAGTTGTGGAACGTTCCATACTTCCTACTGTCAACCATTTATTTTTTATCGTAGTGCTCGGAACCTGTAACGGTGTTAGGCCCGGAACCTGTAACACTGAGTTGCTGTACAGTGATACGCCGTGATTTTTAAGTACCATACTTATATTACGTTTTACACGAAACAGTACCGTGTATTTATCATAACAGCGTGCTTTTGCATTAATCCTCTTAACAGACTTGCGGGGATCGGTCGAAGAGCATGCCTGATCCGAGATACGATAATCGAACCGACGGCCATTGGTTTTTTCCACAGACAGGTCAATACAGCCTCTTATCCCGATGTTTCTGCCATTTGTACATTGTTTTACACCCATAAGCTTGTCGCCTGCCCGTTGGGCAATCCGGCTTGCACGTATATTATCGATAGGTAGCCCGTCAAAGTAATTTGCAGCGGAAATCAAGCTATTGCCAATATTTCTGCCCTTCGAATCGCTGGCCTCAACTTGTATGGCAGTTATCAGCAATGTGATAAGGGTGGCGCCAATGATCAGTTTCTTTTTTGCCATAAACAATGCATCCTAAATTCTTTGTTACACGGAACTGTTACGCGAAGAAACAGACACCGTCTTGATTAATCTTTAAATGTAACCTCACCTGGCACTTGGGGAGAGAGATACCCCCGAACAAGAGTACACCATCAAATGATTCAAAATTCAAGCACGAATACAAGGAGCCTGTCGAGTTTGACCGGTCGTAGCGAAAGAAAACCGATTTGAGTCAGATTTTTCGGTCTGTTAAGAAGAAGTAGGACCGCTATGTGATGCAACAGAACGGGAAATCTGGCCAAACTCGGTTTTTTCACACGACCAAAGGGATGTGGGAGGTAGAGTATCCCATGGAGCAGTTACCGAGTAGATCATGTTAAATCCGACAGGCTCCCAGCCCGGACATTTCACCAAGGATCCGGATTTTGCGCTGTAGCTGGCGAAACAGTTTGGCTGATCGTTCGATGAAGCATAGCGCCAGCTATGGTTGGAGAAGGATCGGCCATTGGACAGGAGTCCCGGTGCCGAGAAGCACAGGGCTGTGCGAGAACGGCCAGGTTCCGTCAGAGCCATGTCAGAGGCAGTTAGCTCAGACCGGACTGCGGTGACAATAGATCCTGCCCAAATGGAATTACTGGTGCTGGATTCAAGCCCGTTTCTCAGCGGGGGTTTGGTCTTGTGCTTCATCTGGGGTTTTGGCCTTTTCCCTCCTGCCGCGCTTTGCAAGTGTGACCAGTACCCGATACTTGCTATTCGGCGCGTTATGCCGACCTCCGGATTATGCCGACCTTGCGTCGCCAACCCCTATTGCAGGCGGCGATCGCTGCGGTGGAGTCGGCATAATCAAAGTGCCTCGAGAAAAGCCATGAGCATGTCAGGCGGCCGGTAGCGACCGGGCGTGCTGTGTAGCGGTGTCGTGCGCGCGAGTGCACGTTCTTTGATGGCAAGATCTGCGTGCAGATAGATGTTCGTGGTTTCGATTTGCTCGTGGCCCAGCCACCAAGCAATCACCGGAGTGTCAACCCCAGCGTGTAGCAAATGGAAATGGATGAACTCAGGGAAGTGGTATTGGCAGCCAAAAGGATGGGGAAGAAGGTGGCCTCTCACGCGCATCAGGAAGACCGGAGCCTACCTGGTGCCCACACTGCTTGCGGGCGAAACCGTCATGATAATGACCACCTCTATCGGTGATCAATGGGAAACCGAATTTACAGAAGAAATGTTGCTTAATCCTTTCAGTGTTTGTTCAAAATTCCTCCGCATCAAGGGTCTCAAGGGTCTGGAGTGCCGGCGTCCTTTTTCAGTGACGCTTCAAAGTCCTCTACCACCTGATATAAAGGATAGTCAATCCAGGTATCAAGCGCGTAATTCTCGAAAGGGTCCTGTTCCTTAGGGTCTTTAATTAAATTGTAATACGCAGGGTAAGCATAAGTGATGATCTCCTGCTGGCTGCCTATTCCCTTGAAAAGTATTTTGTAGTTACGCCATTTTGCTCCAAAGAGATCATTGCCCACGTATATGACAATCGATTCTCTGGCAGATTTATCTGCCTTACCCATTAGGAAGTCAGATTGGTCAACGCCATCAATCACTCGATCTTGAGGTATCTCACCGCCCACCCATTTCGCTATTGTAGGAAACAAATCAATCTCATGAACAATATCGTTGGATACCCGTCTCGGCGGAATTTTTCCAGGCCATCGAATCAGAAATGGTACACGCAAAGACCCTTCATAGGGTGTGAACATATAAGCTCGCCATGGGCCACTTGAGCCTAGAGAATTACGTACATTATCTGGTCCATTGTCTGAAGTAAAAATAAAAATGGTGTTTTCTTTTAGCCCCAGCCTGTCAATGGTAGCAAGTAAATCTCCAACATAGGCATCCATTTGCGCCAATACATCGGCAAAATTTCCGTTTCCAGTGCTTCCTTTAAAGTCCGGATGCGGTTCAGTTGGATCATGCGTTTGTGTGTATGGAATGTAAACGAAGAAAGGTTTTTTCTCTTTTGCTTTTCGCTCCATAAAATTGATGGCTTTATCTGTAATCTCTCGATCTATAGTCCTGCGCTTTGCACGATCATATAGCGCTAATTCTTTCGGCTTCTCGCCGCGCTTTCCAGACATTACCTGGGTGAATTTGGCCGTGCCTTTCACAAAGGTGCCCCCGTCAGGCCAGTAAGCCCGATCGGAAGATCGGGGAATTCCATACCACTCATCAAAACCTTGATCGGTAGGGTAGCGGCCTTCTGTATCACCAAGGTGCCATTTGCCAAAAATGCCTGTGGCATAATGCTGTTGCGAGAGCATTTCTGCCATCGTGATCTCCCATTTGGTAATACCGTACCAGATGTCACGTGGAGCCTTATCTTTGCCTTGTCGTTGTCGGGTACGGATTCCATACCGGCCCGTCATCAGCGCTGATCGCGATGGTGTGCATTCTGCCTCGACATTAAAATTGGTGAGCCTATACCCTTCCGCTGCTATGCCATCGATGTTCGGTGTAGCGGCACCTCGGATAACACCACCACCATAAGCACCGATTTCTCCATAACCCAAATTATCCATGACTACCAATACAATATTGGGTTTGGGATCAGGTTCCTGCGCCGTCGCGGTGGATGCGCAGAGTATGACTGCGATCGCTAAAAAGCCAATATGTTGCAGGTGTTTTATTGAGTTCACCATTGTTGGTATAAGCTTGGAATTCAGACAAATTATTGGGGTAACTGCCTCGTCAAATTCTGCTTTGCTGATACAGAACTTGCTAAAAATATACTCTGGTAGATCATCAGTTGCAATCTGTCTCATGATTTCTCCATTAAGAACCCGAACAACGCTACATCAACCGAATAAGAGCAGGTCATCATCGAAAGGATGTCAAAACACGCGCGCCAGGAGCCGGCTTAAGATTGTTATACTTGGTACTTATTCGCATGGAGTACCCGCCAGTGCAGATATTATCTGCCTTGGATGCAACATTTCTATACCTCGAAAGCGAGCACAGCCCGATGGCTATCGGTGGTGTATATGTTATCGATGCCAACCATGCACCTAAAGCGTTTTCCTATACTGCCTGGCAGGCGCTGGTAAAAAGCCGCCTCAGGGGCTCAAAAGTATTTCGCGAACGCCTGGTGGAAGTGCCATGGCACCTGTCATTTCCCTTTTGGATCAGGGATCCGGATTTTCAGTTGGAAGCCCATTTACCCAGAGTAACACTGGCTGCGCCAGGCGGCATGCAGGCGTTGATGGAGTTGGCAGCGAAAATCTGGAGCCAGGTACTGGATCGCGGGCGTCCGTTGTGGGAAATGACCTTTGTTGAAGGCCTGAACAAAATACCCGGCATTTCGAAAGGCTCCTATGCACTGATCACCCGGGTTCACCATGCTGCCGTTGATGGCAAAGCAGGTGGTGAAATGATGTCCGCACTAATGGATCTGAGCCCAGAAATTCATCAAATCGAAGGTAAGGACACCTGGGAACCAGAAGAAATACCCTCCCAATGGGTTGCAGTTGCCGAGTCCTGGGCAAATGCCGGCAAAAAAGCGCTGGAACTACCTGGTTTTATCAGCAAGACAGCACTCGAGGGCATAAACCTGCTCAACGACAAGCGCTTGCAGGCACTGAACCCACCCCCCAGGATACTGACGGCACCCGCCACCCTATTTAATCAGCACATCGCATCCGGCAGAACTTTTTGGGCGAAGAATTTTGCTTTTGAACGCATCAGGGCGATCCGTAAGGCAGCACCAGGCATCACCATTAACGATGTTGTCCTTGCTGTTTGTGCCGGTGGTTTGCGCGAGTATCTGTTGGCAAAGAACGAATTGCCTGGCAAACCACTGGTTGCAATGGCGCCGATATCGGTCCGTCAGAAAAGTGCAGAAGAAGACACAGGTAACCAGGTTTCAGCCATGTTACTCAGCCTGGCCACCGATATCCGTGACCCACTCGAAAGACTTTTAAAAATTCACCACAATACCCAGCGGTCAAAAATTCATGCCAGTGCCCTGCCGGCCAACCAACTGACCGGATTTTTCCCGTCCGAGACCCTGGCTGCAGCAGCGCGTGTATATACGCGCACCCGCCTGGGCGGGCGCCATCGGCCATTTTTCAATGTAACAATCACCAATGTGCCCGGGCCGCCGGCACCACTTTATGTGGCAGGCGCAAAAATTCACAGTGCCTTTGGCATGGCGCCGATACTCGATGGGTTGGGACTGATCCTGGTGGTTCTGAGTTACAATGGACGCATCTCCATCGGTGCCAGTTCCTGCAAAGCAATCGTGCCGGACCCGGATTTCCTGGTCGAGTGTATTTCCACTTCCCTTGATGACCTGGAAAATACGCTCGAACTGGCGAATTCACCGCAAATGGATGGAAAACAGGATGGAAAACAGCCATCCACTCGAATTGATGCCAGCGCCGGTGCTGAGACACTCAAAACATTCAGAGATGCCAGCCTTGCGCTGGAAAAAGCTATTAAATCCCTCGAGGGACTGAAACAAAAGTGAAAAAAACAGACAACTATACTCAAAAAAGGGACCTGATCGACCATTCGCAGCGGCCGTCAAAGCTGCTGTTACTTTTGGAGGGACGTGCGATTTACGACCTGGCAGCCATGCTGCCGATGCTGGTCCTGAAGCGTTTTCTACCACTGGGTGACAGCCATCCGGTGCTGGTATTTCCTGGCTTCCTGGCAAGCTCAAAGTCAACCAAACCTCTGCGGCAATTCCTGGCTAACCTGGGTTACCGGGCCCATCGCTGGAAACTGGGCTATAACATGGGCTATAGCCATGAACTGCACGACGGTATGCGCGACCGGGTGATCGAACTGGTGGATCGCTATGATCAGAAGATCAGCCTGGTGGGCTGGAGTCTGGGCGGTGTGTACGCACGTGAACTGGCACGCGAAATGCCACACAGAGTACGCCAGGTTATTACCATGGGCAGCCCCTTCCGCGGGCACCCAAGCTCCAGCAATATCCACCTGATTTTTAATATGATCAGCGAAGTTCCGTACGGCGAGCTACCAGTGTCATTTCTTCAGCACATGGCGAGTCCGCCACCCGTACCCACCACTGCGCTTTACACGCGCGGGGACGGTGTTGTGGCCTGGCAGTCCACCGTCGAACTGTCTGCTCGTGATGATGTAGAGAATATCCATGTCGGTGGCGCCCATCTCGGCCTGGGTTTTAATCCCCGTGTGCTGCTGGCCCTGGCTGATCGATTGGCGCAACCCACGGGTGCGTGGCAACCATTCAAGCCGTCAATATGGATTAAACCCTTTTTCCACAACTGGTATCCCGACTGGCTGGTGCATGGAGAAGAAGACCCACTGCAAGCGTAGGGTGGGCATTTATGTCCACCGACCTGGTAAATTCGTAGGGTGGACATTCATGTCCACCATGCCATACCCCAAACCACGGGAATCGGCGGGTATCTCATTTTCAACGTATGCCGCCAGGGCGAACAGCGACCCGGTGGACATAAATGTCCACCCTACGGGGCGTCATCGTTTTCCCGGCCGCCGCCGCTGACCGGCACATACCTTATTTATGAATGAATTCGGCTTTGGAGCCGGCTCCTCTGGTCATGAAGTTCTCCAGTCCGATCCACATATCTTCGGTCTCAATACACTTTCCGAATGACCGCGATTCAAGCTCCAGACCCTCAGCCAGATTCATGGCGGCGCCTGCATAAATTGCATGCACAAGAATGCTGTCGATTTTCCGGCTGTGGTGGCCGATATCAAGGTCTTCGGGCTCGGGTATAGCCGCTAACGGGCCGCTTTCGATTGCAGGCACGACGATGGTGCCACTGGCGATCTGCTGAACCAGCGAAGCCGCAGCCTCGACCAGATCACCTTCTACCGCTTCGCGCACCAGGCCGATCTCTACCGCCTCGCCGGACGGTACTGGCCGTGCGGTGCGTAAAATCTCTGCAGCCGTGCTGATTCCAACCAGCCTG
The DNA here is from genome assembly GCA_003233115.1 of Oceanospirillales bacterium. Classification (GTDB taxonomy): domain Bacteria; phylum Pseudomonadota; class Gammaproteobacteria; order Xanthomonadales; family SZUA-36; genus SZUA-36. The sequence continues at coordinate 1,172 of QIKV01000187.1, read as the reverse complement.
GGTAGTCGCTGGGTGCCTCCAGCCCCTGGGATGAAGCCAAGGTTGACCTCGGGTTGGCAAACGGTAATTGGCATCCCCGCTCTACAAATTCGTGCTGTGCAGGCCATGCCCAGTTCGGCGCCGCCGCCGAAAGCAAATCCATTCCAGGCACAAACAACCGGCTTGCCGAGCGCTTCGATAAAATTGCAGACTTGCTGAAAGTTCTGTGAATTTTCATAACCCGCCTGCGCGGTTTTGCAGGCTGCCAGGTCATTGATATCGGCTCCCGAAACAAAAGCCTTTACCCCGAAGCCAGTCAGCACCGTGCCCACAATCGCCGGGTCATTCTCAATGGCCGCGAACTTTTTACGCAACTCCGCCAGCACCGTCGTATCAACGGCATTGAGCACTTTCGGCCGCTTGATCGTCAGTACGGCAACATTATCCACCGTTTTACGCGTGACATTGGAAAGCCTCCAGCCACCGGCATCACGGGCAGCCACCAATGCTTTTGGAAGCGGGAATCCGTCGTTATCGGCACACCAGGCTTTGACCATGTCATAAGCCTTGTCTATGCCCATGTCGTTCATCATTGAAAACGGTGGTTTGATGACCAGTGCAATTTCACAGGCCTTGTCGAGGTCACTGATATCACAAATACCCAGGTCAGCGATATACGATGCCAGTGCAAAGAACGCACCAACGACCTGGTTGGTCAAATGTTCCCTTTTGTCCTCAGCAACTTCGATACGGTCGCCCTTGCTGGCAATATCCCAGCGCTCACCACTGGCGATCTGTTGCTTCAGTAATTCGGGCGACTTGAACCAGGGCTGTAATTCGGTATGCATTTGATCCAAACCATGGTCGGTAATCTCATTGCCGCCCGCCAGCGTGACCGCGGTGATCGGGCCAACGCCGCAACCGAGGGCATCCATCGATACCCGGTCGATTTCTTTGACCGTTCCATAACCCTTCTGCAGGCACAGGATCGCATTCTGGAACAGGCCTTCAAAGATCGGATCGATCGCGTAACCATAGGAACTGGCCACTTCCATTGGAACCTTTCCAATCGCCTCGTACATACCCAGCAGGTTCACCGTCAGTGTCGGGTCGGTGTCAGCACCCGGGATGATTTCCACAATCGGGTTGCGTTCCGCCGGGAAAAAGTAATGGGCCACAAGGCAACGACCGGG
>QIKV01000161.1 GCA_003233115.1 Oceanospirillales bacterium | reverse complement strand
CATCACGGTAATCCACCACCGTATCGGTAAAATACATCTTGGCCAACTGGTCGGATTGACGACGGGTACGGGCGATGTAGTTCACAGCAAGACTGGCCATTTCTGCCGTACCGGTATCCTCAGATTGCATCAGTTGATGAAAACTTTCGACACAATTGAGTAGATCCTGGTTTTTATATTCGTGTGCCGAGTCAAGGATGGCCCTCGACAACATTGTCAGACGATGGCGAATACAGGATTCTTCCTCCTGCTTGCAATCCCCTTCCCTGGGGACTGGATGCAGGGCAAGAAACAGTTTACGCAAGCCCGGGTATTTCTGCATGGCGAGGTATTCAACACGTGAATCTTCCAGAATTTCTATTGCTACTCGCTGGAACGGACTGTAGTTATCAGCAATGATAGCTGTCGTCCAGCGTCGGTGGGAAGCGATGTGTGCAAGCACCGCACGGTAACGGTTAATCCCCTTGACCTCACCTTCATCATCATAAACATCCGGCACACGAATCCCGTAGGCATCGTAATAGGGCATCGGCTTGCGTAGCTCATCGTAAGCCGAAGAATACGGCACAAGATGCTCGGAATCCCGCCACAGACCGCGCATATAGAGATCAAGCTTACGCTCATTGTCGATAAACAGCGTACCGTGGCGCTCACGCTGCAGAATGGCACGGCTATCGGCAGACTGCAGGCAGAAATAATCCTTCTGCCGCTCAGGATGATTACTGTAATTATTGATGCCGTAGTCAATCCAGTTTTTGAGCCCTTCAAGAGAAAGTTCATTCAGCAGATAGGGCATCTGATTCAATAGATCAGGCAGGCCGGGACTGGGAATACTCGTGTGAAATCCATGCACGGAACCGGTCGTGCGCTCCATCATATCATTAACGATTTCAATATAGTTCCGCAGCTGTTCTTCACTGCCCAGGCGACGCGAGGCCTGAGCGATGGTCTGTAGAAACGGTGGAATAGCCTTGCCATTCGGCGTGCGCGACATATCCCAGACCATCTGTGAAACCAGTGTCAGGGTCCGCTCTCCCAACCTGGCGGCAAGCTGCGGCATTTTTTCCAGATACACCAGCACCGGCTCAAAACCACGACCAATCATACAGATCAGTGAAGCCCCTTTCAGATAGTCTTTTATGCCCTGCTCAGATAAATGTGTCTTAGCATCGATCATGCAATCTTCAAAGACCTCATCCAGGTCTTTGAAACTGCACTTCAAAACATCACGATAGGTTTGTAATTCTTCAGTATTCATTGTTAGCCATTTTCTGACCACAGAGGATAATTATTTTTTTCTGATTCTTCATTTGGCAAACACACTGTCCTGATTGTTAGCGTCCTCTGCATCCTCTACGGTCAACAAAAACTCTCAGACAAACACAGCGTCTATAGCATAATCCAGGGTAGCCCGGATATCGGAGTCGTCGGTGATGGGCCGTACCAGTGCCATGCGGCAGGCATCTGCCGGACTGATGCCTTTTTGTATCAGTAACGCGGCATAGGTTAAAAGGCGTGTGGAGATACCTTCATCCAGCCCATGTCCTTTCAGGTTGCGCGCTGATTCTGCGATTTTGACCAGTTTCAATGCCGTATCACTATCGATACCGGTTTCTTTTTCAACAATAAGGGCTTCAACTTTGGCTGTAGGATAATCGAAGTCCATGCCAGTGAAACGCTGTTTGGTAGACTGTTTCAGGTCTTTCATCAGACTCTGATAACCTGGGTTATAAGAGATCACCAACTGGAAATCAGGATGGGCGTTGATCAGTTCACCTTTTTTGTCGAGCGGCAACTGACGACGATGGTCGGTCAACGGGTGAATCACAACGGTGGTATCCTGACGGGCCTCGACGATTTCATCAAGATAGCAGATAGCGCCAATACGAGCCGCCGTGGTTAAGGGACCATCCAGCCAGCGTGTGCCGTTGGCATCCAGTAAATAACGCCCGACCAGATCAGAGGCCGTCATGTCTTCATTACAGGCCACCGTAATCAACGGCCGTTTCAACTTCCAGGCCATGTATTCAATAAAACGTGACTTGCCGCAACCCGTCGGCCCCTTAATCATCACCGGCAAACGCGATTCATAAGCTGCTGAGTATAAATCTATTTCATTAGCCTGGGTCTCATAATAGGGCTCCTGCTCGATTTTATATTGTTCGATATCAATGTCAGTCATTTTCAAACACCTTGTGAAAAATCTTTTACTTTTTTGAGAGAAAAAACCCCCGCACATGGCAAGGGTTTTTGTCACTTAAACATTCACTTTTGCTCACTTGTGAACACCCAGTTTGTCTCTCCAGCCGGGGAACAGTGCATCGGCGTCGTGCTCGAATGATTCGAATGCGCGGGCAAATTCATTATGCTCTTTAGCGTATTCGATCGGATCAGCACCCTGCTTCCAGCAATCGTATGCCTGGTGAAGTGATTTCGCACCGGCAGCCGGGCTGTCGATATGTCCGTATGCCCCGCCACCCGCCGTGTTGATGACATTACCGTGACCCAGGTTCTCGAAGAAGCCAGGCAGACGCAGTGCGTTCATACCGCCCGAGATAATGGGTGTTGTTGGTTTCATGCCGTACCACTTCTGGTAGTAGACAGGCCCCTGACACTCATCACGCTCAATCATGTAAGCAATGATTTTGTCGTCCTGACAGCCTTCCATCTTGCCGTAACCCATGGTTCCTACGTGGATGCCGGAAGCACCCATCAGGCGCGCCATTTTGGCCAGTATATAGGCTGTATAACCACGCTTTGAGGAAGGTGATGTTACTGCTCCGTGACCGGCACGATGATAGTGCAGATACTGATTTGGATATTGACGACGCGCCGTCGTTACCATGCCTGGCCCACCGACATAACCATCAACCAGGAAAGCAACGTGAGCAGCATTCTCGGCGAAGCTTTCCAGTACAAAGTCAGCACGGGCACACATTTCATGGTAGTCATCAGCGGTGATATTGGCAGAGAACAATTTAGCTTCACCCGTTTCGTCCTGTGCACGAGCCATAGCCTCTGCAACCAGAGGAATAACCTTCTTCATCGGACAGAAAATCTGGTTGCCCTGAGGCTCGTCATTCTTGATGAAGTCGCCACCCAGCCAGAACTGGTAAGCCGCATGTGCAAAGGGCTCTGGACGTAAACCTAATTTAGGTTTGATGATAGTACCGGCGATATAACCGCCATTTTCGATTGGACGACCCAGGATACGCCACATGTCAGAGATATCTTTTGAAGGACCATCAAACAACTGCAGCATCTTGGGTGGAACGTAGAAATCGAACATTTGAGAGTTCTTGATGTCAGCCATGCCCTGATTGTTACCAATAGCCAGCGTCAGGAATGAAACGATCATGGCACGGCCATCGATGATGTTACGGTCGAATAATTCATTAGGATAGGCGATCTTCATGATGCCCCGGGCTTCGTCGATTTCATATACCAGTGCGTCCACACCTTTGGTGAAATCGTCTGTAGTAGAAACTTCTACATTGGTGCCGGTTGAAGATTCAGCTGAAAAATGAGCCGCTGCTTCCAGATAACCATGACCTTCTGCCGGTTCCATGGTGTATGCAACCAGAATATGGTTACCGTCAGCAAGCAGGGTATCTTCGTTCAAGCTCAGGTCTGAATAACGACCTGTTTGGTCTAATAAAGCCATTGAATGGTCTCCTTTTATAAAAATCAGTCTGATTCAGGCATCGGCGCCTCTCACCAGAAGTCTGTCGGACACAGATAATCACAGCCAGATCAAATCCTAAGTCCGACAGGCCCCAGGGACGGCTACTATAATTCCGTTCAAGCATAATTAACACTCAATGTTTTTGATTGTTATGATAAGCTATCGCTTATGATAGAAAATACCACTTATTCAAAGCGAATACTCTCATGGCCCTAAACATCACCTTCCGACAACTCAAGGTATTCGAGTCTGCTGCACGGCACCTGAGTTATACTCGCGCGGCGGAGGAGCTGCATCTGAGTCAGCCCGGGGTCTCCATGCAGATCAAGCAACTGGAAGAAATGATCGGCTTACCCCTGTTTGAACAGATCGGTAAAAAAATGCATTTAACCCCCGCCGGCCATGAAATATTCCCCTACAGCCAGAGTATCGGGCATTTACTGGACGAAGTAGAAGTGGTGGTCAAGGACCTTAAAGGTGTTCAATCGGGAAAACTGGCTATTTCCGTCGCGACTACCGCCAGTCATTTTGCTACTCGCTTGCTGGCGGCCTTTTCACAAAGATATGAGCGTGTCACCATTAGCCTGGATATCACCAACCGGGCCAGTTTACGTGACCAGCTGGACAACAATATCCCTGATCTGGTCATCATGGGGCAGCCACCGGAGGGCGTAGAGGTTAAGTCAGATGCTTTTATGGAAAACCCCCTGGTAATCATCGCCCCGGCGAATCATTCACTGGCAAAAGAAAGTAATATTCCATTGAAACACTTCGAGGATGAACATTTTGTTGTACGTGAAGCGGGTTCAGGTACACGTATTGCAATACGACGTTTTTTTGAACAACACGGTGTGTCATTTCATACCGGTATAGAAATGAGTTCTAACGAAGCCATCAAACAGGCGGTGGAAGCCGGGCTGGGGCTCGGTATCGTTTCGATCCACACACTGGAACTTGAACTGGAAACCGGTCGTCTGGTGCTTCTGGACGTTGAAGATTTTCCCATCCTGCGCCACTGGCATATCGTACAACGTGCAGGGAAACGCCTTTCACCGGTTGCAATGGCATTCAAACAATTTGTACTGGAAGAAGCTGAACAATTTATTCGTTTGCCCGGATGATACGTGTACAGCCAATAATCAGGGATTTTATAGTGTAGCCCCGTACCAGCATGCCACCGATATCTGTATCAAAGCAGTTCTCCCTGCACTGTTGGAATAACATAGCCGCCCACGCTTACCTCACGAGCACCGCTGAGCATTCGTGCGTGCAGCATGATCAACGATGGGCGTCGAATCTCGTAACCTTGCTCGATGCGTACGGACAGACCGGATTCGGGAAAAAATTGATGCTCCAGCAGGTAAGCGCCGAGAAAAGCGGCACCATTCCCCGTCGCCGGATCTTCACGCACCCCGTTCGCCTCAAAGAAGAACCTCGCACACAGGTCGTTCTGAGACTGATGTGTCTCATGGCAGAAGAGGTAGACAAGGGGGGGAAAACCTTTGGCTGCCAGTACAGTATACGCCTCAAGATCAAGCTTGCTGCATCGGAGTGCATCGAGGCCACGCAGAGGGACTATCATGGCCGACGTGCCGGCAGAGATCACCTGGATGGGCGCCCTCGTCTCGATGTCTTCCGGCGATAGACCAAGTGCCTCTGCGACCGGTTCACGTGCGGATGTCGCGCCAAGCGACATCGTCGGTGCAAGAAACCACGCCACCTCTCTTCCATCAACGGAGGACTCGAACGTAACAGTGACCTGCCCCACGGCAAGGCGCAAGCGCACCTGAGTACAGGGCTCTGGAACAATGTGGTGGCGGAGAACCCATGCCGTGCCGAGGATCGGGTGTCCGGTAAAGGCAATCTCCCGTACCGGTGTGAAAATCCGTACGCGGTATCCACCATTATTTTCGGGCACTGAGGTCACGAAAGTCGTTTCCGAGAAGTTCATCTCCGCTGCAAGCTGCTGCATCGTTTCATCGGGTAGATCTTCTGTGCCGACCACAACCGCCAGCGGATTCCCCGAGTAGAGTCGCTCAGCAAACACATCAACCATGTAAAAGCGGTGCGTCATATTTATATGTATCTCCTGTTTGTATAGCATTTAGGGGAGCTGGCCGAGAGAGGCGTAACATCACCGGAGGCCCTGCGAACGCAGTGAGTGAATTTGACCCAATTATCAGGCATTTTACATCGCAGGAAGCCAATTCGGTTCACCCGACTCGGAATCTACAAAAATAACAATATAATCAGAATCAAACAGGGCCATATTCTGTTCAGTGTTTTTCAATACAAAGGTAACTGACCAGTAGTTTTCTAGTCCAAAGATAGTATGGCCAAACCCACCTCTTTCTAAACTTATTTTATATTCTCCATCAACCGGGGGTAATTTGCTTTCCTTATATTCATCCACAATTTGTTGCTTTGCTATGGCTAATGCCTCTGACTCTTTGATTTTCATTACTTAAATAGACCTAACTTTTGAGAGGGTTTACGGGATCCAGATACAACTGAAGGACAGGCGTAGTGGCCTTAATGCTCTACGCGCCCTCCTGAACATAATCGAAGCCATATTCGATACTAAACTCGGCCTGTGCCAGCTCCTTACCGAGGTAGGCCGCATGATCGAGCTTCGATACCCAACCGTTGCGAACCAATGTAAGATAGACACTCCGGGCATCGCGGCCCTCTATGATACGGATCAGCCGATCCCTGTAACTATAGTGCTCGACCAGCAGCATATCGCCCTCAATATTAATCACGAAATAACCCGCCTTATCGAGTTTGATGTTCTTCGGATCGGTGCCGGTGGCTATTACGCATTCGACCTCTTCCTGATCAGGCAGCTTGTCCGGAGGTCTAAACGTGAACGCCGTCGCAACGGCCGTCTGAGCCAGCTCCGCCACCCGGGCATGAATAGTGGGAACATCTGTGCAGCCAATCATGTCGACCGGTTTCACCTGTTTTCGAAAAGCCAGCACCTCGGCCGCAGAAGTATTCGGCAAGACCGGGCGCATGCCGGGTGACCCCAGTATCTTGTTATTCTTATCCATGCCATTCTCAAAAAGAGCCATCATCGTCGCACCCGTCAGGTGTCTGGGTGGTTCATTCCCGGCACAGACAAGAAATTGGATGGCGGGATTTGACAATATATTCTTGATGATCTTCTCGATCCCGATGTTCTCGGTCTCAACCTTACCAACGATATTAAGCCCCTGCGGTGAATCCTGGCTGGCTGCTTCGGCCAATGCGACACTGCCAAGCGTCGTCACGGCAACCGGGGCTACTGGATCCATAACGAAATAGGCACCCGGTACATAGGGCCAGGTTTTTCGCTTTGCCCGGGTACTCGCGAAGGTACGAGTCAGAAAGAATCCAAAATTTTCCATCCTGCTCGACATCGGTAACCCTCCATTTCTAGCTTATATTTCTAATAGAATCTCGGGACATGACATAGAATTGGCGCAGCAGGCTGAACCCGTTCTCGGGAAGCCGCCAGCCGTTACAGTAAACAGATCAGGCGATAACCCTTACTTTGCCATCCTTAGCCGCCACGTCGGTGTAACTCGCGTATACTTTCACTCATATACTTACCGAGCAGTGAAAGTGATTTGAGCCCTTCCTGTGTGCCAGGCTCGCTGGCCAGTCGCATAATGCCGATGAGACCACCTTTGGCCGGTGGAGTAGTCGCATACTCCCGGCTCATCTGTGTGAGTCCATCGGACAGGCCAATCAGGAGATGCTGGATTTCTGGTCTATCAAGCATCAGGAGCAAACTCATTAAACCCTCATTACGCGTGAGGCGATCAAGCAGCATAATGCCCTCGCTGAATGCTGCAGCCAGCCGGTTAACCATGTCGTCCGTCATTGCGTCCTGAGCAGCGGCGACGAGCGAAGCGAGTTCGGCGATTCGCTCCAGGTCATTCTCGTTGACAGTCGCGTCGGGGGCTGTTTCTGTCTGGTTAGTCATGTTGTGGTTCCTCAAAGTAGACCGCGTACGGTGGTCCAGTACATTTTATTATAAGACATCTTGAACCAGTGCATTGGTTTATTCGCAGCCCTCAAGTTAGGCGGATTGAGATAGTCGAACATCGCGTAGGTTGCCTTATCGCGGCCAGCTTCAATGAAGCAGTATACCTTGCCATCGTATTCGGTTACCGGCGTGCCAATCTTCACGATCGAGGCGATGTTCTCTGCGATCACCTCGGCCTCAAAGTGTGCGGCCGAGCCGGTCTTGCTGACGGGTAGATTAGTTGTATCACCCACCACATAAACATTGTCGTGGCCATCCATGGTCAGCTGGTAACGGTCGGTCGGAATCCAGCCATTCTGACCGAGCTTGTTCTTCTCAATGACTTCCATACCATGGTGTTCCGGGATAGAAATGAGCATGTCAAATTTGTACTCCGAACCTTCCATGCTCTTCACTACCTTGTTTTCTACATCCACTTCATCGACGTTGAACAGCGTCTCGTACTTGATCCCCATGCGGTCGAACTCGGGCTTGGCCCATATGGCGACATTCTCGATGCTGTGGATACGGTTGATCGGGTAATGGTACTTGATCTCAACCTTGTCACGGATACCTCTCATCCTGAAATAATCATGCAGGGCAAATGTGACCTCCACCGGGGCTATCGGGCACTTATGTGGCACACCAACAACGATGGCAACCTTACCGCCCTGGAAGTTACGCAGACTCTTGAACATCTTCACTGCGCCTTTTTCTGTATAGAATGTCTCGGCGCCTTCCTGCAGTCCAGGAATTTCCCTGGACATTGTGCGCGAACCTGTCGCAATCACAAGGATATCGTAATCGTATACCTCACCGCTTTTGGTTCTCACCCGATTCTGGTCGAGTTCGAATTTCTCGACCGGATCCACATGGAATTTGATGCCAGTTTCGAGCAGGCTCGCCTCATCACGATAGAGTTCATCCGGCATCATCTGTCCAAATGCGACGTAGAGCAAGCCGGGTTGATACATATGCTGGTCGGAGGCCGATAACAGCGTGACTCTGGCCTTTCGTGCGCGGATCTCGGGGGCCAACCGCCGCGCGAGATTATTGGCCACAATGGTACCACCGGTACCACCATCAACGACTAGTATTCTCATTACATTCTCCTATCCTATATTCTCAGGACATTTCTGGCCACCGGCCAGACGTATCTCATCTTAATAAACAAGTCCCGCACTATTTAGCTTTGCGAACCTTGATGTGCCAGACATCGCCGACTTTCTCACTACTCACCATCTCGTGACCGATTTTGTTGACCCATTCTGGAACATCATTAACCGTGCCACTGTCGGTCGACAGCAGTTCGAGCGTATCGCCCACGTCTGCCTGCTTCATGTAGGTAATGAGTTCCATAAGCGGCCCCGGACAGTAGGTATTGCATGCATCGATAATCTTGGTTTCACTCATTTATTAATACTCCTATACGCCTGTTAATATTGCTATTGTCCATGGTCAGAAAGTGAGCAACTGCCCGCCCTCGGTTTCATTCAGAAATTTCGTCAGGCCCGTTGGTGGACCAAACTCGGGGACGAGTTCACGCTCGGTAATTTCCAGTAAATCCATCGCCATCGAGCACGGTAGCAACTGTGCGTCGCCAAGCTCGGCTGCCTGTAGGAATAGCTGCCTGAATGGCGGCACACCCTCTTTCGCCAGCATCGTTCCAAACTCGCCTTCCGCCGGTGCGTCCTCGGTTTGGCCATTGATGAAATAGGCCAGGGCGTTCATCGAAAAAAACACGGTAACCTCGTCGCCGGTCGCAGCAGCAACAGATGCGACCATCGAAGCCATCTGCAGTTTTTCATGTGTACCGGAGACACAAATAATATGGACTGACCTGGACATTATGCTATACCCCTCCCGAGGTTATGTTGGTCGGGTATGCAGAAATCTCTGTGCACGCCCTGGTTAGGCAATCGATTGCTATCTTACTTCTCGCTCGTCAGACTCAAATGTGTCGATAAGGTGGCCGGTCTAACCGACCCGCCGCACATAAAGCACGATTCTCTGTCTCTATAAGGTCTTCTTGTCACCTAGTGGCATGGAAAGGCCTGTGAATGGCGCGTATCATGGGCCGCGTTATGCGCGGCAGAAATATTTGTGAACCCCGCGCCAAACAATATGATCGTTCCCAACAGGAACGCACTGGTGAGCTGCAGTGGCTTCGAAATTGTTCTCGAAACGGCTGCCGTATCAGGACTGGCTAAGGTTGATGTGTGATTTTGCATGGTCATTTCTCCTATCTTCTAAGGGTCAAATCGAGGGGGCTTTTATCTTCGAGGATGATTCTTCCTCCAAGGATAATACTATCCGCCGTACCGCCCAGGCCGAGGCGAGCCCCAGCACGAGCCAAAGTGCGGCATTTGCGATTGCTGTTGCGCCGATAAACTGTTGAGCAAGCCTCTCCAGTCCGGCGGCTGCCGCCGGTAACTGTTCCCCGAACACGGGTCCAGGAGGCTGAGGGGCACCCACCAGCTGGGGCACAAGAAGCAGCACGGGAGCTACCCAGCGCCAGGGGGATTTTCCAAATGCCAGACCAGCGAGACCCGCCGCCGTGAACACCACAGTAAAAATCCACCACAATCGGCGCGCCTCCAGAGGCCCTGCGATTGCACCTGGAATTTCAGGTGGTAGACCGAGTGTAGGCGCCAGGAAAAAAACCGCGTATCCTGCGGCGCCCCATACCAGCCCGTGGCGCCAGTTAAACGGGGTTCTGGTTTTACGTCCGACATGGAGTGAAGCCATCATGGCAGCCATTATCACCAGCGCAAAACCCATACCCGTCAATACATTTGCCAGTAAGGTGTAAGCTATCCGTTCGATCCCGTCCTCCGGTGTCCATTCCTCCGCCGGATGTTCGTGTGCCACAAGCTTATCCTGACCCGTGTGTTCGTGGGCCGGCACTGGCCTGGCCTCACTTTCATAGACCTCCGCGTTCAGGATGATAGGAACGACCTGCCACATCTGCACCACGGTCGATACCAGACCGGACAATGCACCCACTAACAGCGCGTAGAACACAATTTGTCGAAATATCATAACTTACAATGATTTTCCTGAATCAGTGGCACGGAAAAGCCTGAGAGTGGCGGGTATCATGGGCCGCATTATGCGCAGCAGAAATATTTGTGAACCCCGCGCCGAACAATATGATCGTTCCCAACAGGAACGCACTGGCGAACTGCAGTGGCTTCGAAATTGTTCTCGAAACGGCTGCTGTATCAGGACTGGTTAGGGTTGATGTGTGATTTTGCATGGTCATTTCTCCTGTTCTTCACTTAAAGTAGTCATTGTAGTTGTTGGACAAAAACTGTTTTACTCATCGGGGGTTCATCCCGCACGATGCCAGCTGAGATATCTGAGGCTAAACGAGAAGGCACTGTCGAGTATATAGCCGAAAATCCCGATGACGAGCACCATAGCGGCAAGATAATCGTAGGACAGCGTCTCCCGCGCATCTGCGATGGAGTAGCCCAGGCCAGAGGTCACCCCGAGAAATTCTGCCGGCACGAGTACAATCCACGCGACACCAAGGGCGAGACGAATACCGGTCATAATATCGAAAGCGATCGCTGGCAGTATAATCTGTGTCAGCATATGCCATGGGTTAGCACCAAGGTTGCGCGCTACCTTAAACCAGGCCGGATCCACCTTGGCCAAACCGGCAGCGGTTGCGAATGCCACTGGCCAGACCGCCGCAATCGCGAGCAGAAAGATGATCGCCTGATTCCAGGTGAGGAACACAATCACTGCGATCGGCTCCCACGAGAGCGGACTGATCATGCGCAACAACTGAAATGGCGCATTGCTCAGCTCACGGAATGTCTTACTGCGGCCGAGCAGGATGCCGATCGGTATGCCGGCGGCGATGGCAATGAGAAGCGCGATACCCAGGCGATAGGCACTGGACGAAACGGCGCGCTGGATCGTACCGTCGGCGATCAACCTCGGGAATGCTTTGAATGTCTGGACGGGCCCGAAGCCGGCAAAATTCGTTGTGTTGGGATTATTTTCAATAAGATAACCCCCGATCCACCAAAGAACTAACAGAACCCCAAGCCCCACAAGCCCGTTGAACAGGCTCCGCCCCGCCGACTTCAGGCGGGAGGATGTAGCCACTTCGGTAGATGTGGAGGCAATACTCACAGTACAATCATCTCCGTCCGTACAAAGGGATTGCCTTCCTTGGGAACGCTCGCATCTTTTGTCCACTTGGGATTCGCATCCAGCGACTTCTTGACGTAGTCGTAATTGACAAGGTCTTTGTTCACGTGCTCGGGGGTGAGAGTATCCAGGAACGTCGTGTCACCGGTAACTACCGTCCTCTTCATTTCCTCTACGACACGTTTAGTCGCGGAACGGTATGGCCAGCCCGCGAAATCAATACGATTCTGCCCCCAATTCACATGCTGGATCGCGTTCGGATTTTTATAGTAAGCGGGGTTGTAGAACATCATTGCACGCTTGACCACCTCTTTCGGAACTGGCAGGTAGTTCTTGCCGTCACGAGAGAGCATTGCCGACATCTCGTCTCTATTCTCGGCAAGATAAACCTGCGCGGCGATGATGGCGTTGTGTATTCCCTGCGTCCAGGCCGCACGCTCGGGATCCGAGGTATCTACGTTGACATCATGCATGACAACGACGCAGCAGGGGTGCCCCTTCCAGATGTCGCCAGTGAAGCGTAGCACCTTGCCGCCGGCCTTGAGCTCACCCAGGGCATTGAACGGTTCGGCCACGGTATAGGCGTCAATAGTCCCCGCTGCGAGCGCAGGCGGCATGGAGGGCGGTGGCAGAACGATAAAATTGCATTCCTTGGGTCCCAATTTCGCGGTTTGCGGCCGAATCACCGGCGTGATCCCGGCGTCCCTCATCACCATTTGCGTGATGATATTATGGATCGAGTACCAGTAGGGCATTGCGACCTGCTTGCCGCCGAAGTCCTCGGGAGAGTTGATGCCGCTGTTCTTGCCGACCAGGAGGGCTGAGCCGTTGGTATGATCCCAGGCCGTGATCTTGACCGGGAACTTGTTGTTATAGCGCATCCAGACCGGAATCGGGATCAGCAGGTGCGTAAGGTTGAAGCGATAAGACGCGAAGGCTTCGACCAGCGGTGACCAGCCGCGGATGAGTGTTGGTCGAACGGAATCGATGCCCTCCTGCTTGAGGAAGCCCTGTTCATGCGCGACGAGTAGTGCGGCTGCATCAAGTATTGGGATATAACCGATTTTGACAACCGGATCCCATTTCTTCTCCAGGGCAAAGCTGGGGCCAGGCAACGCAGCGCCCATCGCGGTGGCAGCACCCAGCCTGAGAAAATCACGCCGATCGATCCCGGTGCCTAGTACGTCTTTGAAAAGTGGTTCATATTCTATAACTAGATCCGGATCCTGTATCCTGTCGCCGTGCTGCTGGTAGATTTTTTTCATATCGGTCATGTCGGCTGCCTCTTAATTGGTTAACTTAAGCCTGAACTATAGGTTCAAACATATCTTAGGTGATGCCGATCAACCCGTTCTCAGGTGCAGGCTCGTCACACACTTCTGTGTTGGAGGAGGGACTGCCCGATGACGGGAGTGACGCATCGTGAAAAATCTGCATTAGGTGCTTCCGCATAGCCTGGACGGCTGGATCCTCGCGTTTGCGTGGGTCGTCGAGGTCAATATTGAGATCGTGGACGATCCTGCCGGGGGCACCCGCCATAACCAGTGCACGGTCGGCCATCAACACCGCTTCGTCAATATCGTGGGTAACCATCAACAGGTTGATACCCAGCTCCTTTGCGATGGAACGCACATCTTTTTGCAAGGATGTACGCGTAAAGGCATCAAGCGCCGAGAAGGGCTCATCCAGAAGAAGCAATTCGGGCTCCATCACCAGGGAGCGGGCAAGCGCAACACGCTGCTCCTGCCCACCGGAAAGATCTTGCACATTATTGCGGGCATATTCATCGAGATTGACCAGGCTGATCGCCTCGGCAACACGCTCGTGTTTTTCCTTCTTGGGCCAACCGGCGAAGTGAAGGCCAATACCAACATTACGCTCAACCGTCATCCAGGGAAAGAGATGGGGGGCCTGGAACATCATCACCCAGCGCGGTGATGGCGCTTTAACCAGTTTGTTATCGAGGAGAAGCGACCCGCTCGTCCCTTGCAGCAGGCCCGCTACGATGTGTAACAGGGTCGATTTACCGCAACCGGATCGACCAATAATAACGAGCGACTCGCCTGGCTGAGCCTCTATGTTAACGTTTTCGAATGTGAGCGGACACTTCGAACCGTATCGGTGGGTAAGATCCTGAACTTTAATGTGTACACCACGAATTGACATTGATCAATTCCTCACAAAGCTGTCGGGAAATCCGGGAATCACAGCAGCGGCCGCGACCTTTTGCCCATTCAACCCTCGTATCTTCGTGAGTACATTACCGTATTCGAGAACCATCACAGCCTGTGTTGGATCCTCGCTTGCACAGGGGGATTTCATAAAAATATTTATCATGTAGTTGTCAAACCTTACCTTTGTTGTTCTACCGTAAATTCCCCATCAAACCATGTTGAGGCGTTTCTCAACCGCCTTCATATGGTTCGCGAGATCATCTTCATCTATCAGGCCACGCCGAATCATTGAATGTGCCAGTGACAGTAACTGCCTTTCCGGAAACGGGACGTCAGCATAATGCTGACTAACGAGTTCATCCTCTTCCCAGCGGCGCTCAAGTGCATCGAGCTTACGCCCGCCCTCTTTGGGCTTACGATTAGCGTCAGGCGCACAAGGATCTGACGTGTTCCAATACCCACCGTTGAGGGCATCACAGGTGCTTTCCAGACTGAGTCTCCAGGGTGGGTCAGGATTGTCCACGCCATACTGTTCGCTCAGTTCGTCCCAGGCTCTCCCCTCCCGCTTGACTTTCTCAAGCAGTTCAATCGGGGATCCGTCCGGATCCTGCGATGTCTGCCCGGGGCCAGGGTTTTTATTGATTGAGTTGGTCATCGTATAATCCTTAATAATCTTTAATGATCATCTTGTACCGGATTAACCGCTGGGTGCACCGGGCGTTCGACGTTCGCAGTGACACCGGGTTTCGGCACCGCAACACCGATCAGGCAATCCCGGGTGGCAATCGCGGCCAGCTGGTCCTCGGTCCAGCCTTCCGTGCCTTCGGGCCGCACCGGTAGAACGACGAAGCGAGACTTCTGGTTCGAGTCTTCCACTCTGATCTCCACGTCCTCAGGAACTTGCAGTCCGAACTCGGCGAGCACCTGCCGCGGCCAGCGAACCAGGCGTCGGCGATAATTCGGCGTTCGATACCACTCTGGTGACTGCCCGAGGATTGGCCGCGGATAGCACGAGCACAGCGTACAGACGACCACGTGCTTCAACTTGGGTGTGTCTTCGAGGACACGCAGGTTGCAGTAATCACTCGGTGTGCCAAAGTTGGTCGGCATACTGTTGATCCAGTCGATCCCAACTTCCAGGCTGGCCTTGACGCCATCTTCTACGGCAAGCTTCTTAAACTCAGGATCCAGCCACGCCTTTGCGACAAGATGTGCCGCCGGTGCTGGACCTAGAGTGTGCATATACTCCGTCCAGCGTCGGTGGTCATCGGCACTAAAAAGACCTTTCTCAATAGCCAGTTCACGCACAGCGACTTCAAGAATTTCGAAATCGCTGACCTCATCAACCATCGGTGCGGGTTTATGCTTCTCTGCCATTTATTTATCCTCTCTATATTCTATTCAGTACGAATTTTGTTCGGTATATTGTGTCCCTGTATCCGTTAGTCCGGTTACAAGGGCTCCAGCCAACGTTCAGGCAACTCGGTCTCTACCGTGTCATTAGCGAATGTGTCGGAATAATCCGGCCAAAGATCTTTCTGCTTAAAAACCAGGCTGTAGAACCATTCGGGGTTATCGCAGTTATCCCAGGCCTCATCTTCCGCAGGGGGACTTTCATAGACCAGCTCGGCGACCGTAGCGGGTGCACCGCGCGTATAGACCTGGGTGCGGTTATAAAAGATATCCGGAAGATCCTTGACCCTCACCTTATCGCCTACCTTGAACCTGGGGGTGCCCGCTTCGCCTTTAAAACACTGGGGATCACCGATGCCAGTAGCTTTTTTGATATGGTGCTCTCTATCGTAGTGTGGTTTACTCATAGCGTTTCTTGACCTCATCTATCTTGTTGGACAATTCACTGATTGTAACGTACTGCTTGTCTACCAGAATCCTGGCCGCTGTCAGCAGCCACCGGCCGTAGTAAGGTAGACCCAAGTACTGTGTCTGACCCACATCGACATTTTGTCGGCGACGTCTTTCCTCAGCATTCCAGACACCGCGCCAGGCCAGGACTTCACAGGTCACGAAGGTATTGTGCTCCCATACCTCCTCTTCCTTTTCTTCCCATCGGATTGGCACATCCGGTTCGCCACCGACATCATGTGACATTCGTGTATAGGCTCTGTAGTGGGCATTATCGACTTCATCGGGATATGGCGCATGCGTTTCCTCATGCAGGGCCGGCTGCAGGTGACCGACAATATTGAGATGCTGCATTACTCTTTGTCTGGTGGGTGATGGCATATCCTTGGGCTCCTCTGTTAATATGAAAAGACGTCGAACAGGTCTTTTCGGGTTTTGAGAATCTGTTTAGTTTATAAATGATATCTATGTACAGTTTAATCAACTTGATTGATAGTCTATAAAGAGGTTAGGTTATTAGTCCAAGACTTTGTAGTTATCAACCTCATAGGATTTGTCTATGTATAGGAAAGATATTTTTCCACGTGCCCTCCAGTACCTGATCGCTATCGTGGAATACGGTAGCTTCACGCGAGCAGCCGAAGCATTGTATGTCTCTCAACCCACCCTATCACAACAAATAAAACATTTGGAGGAATTATTGGGGGCACCGCTGTTGGACCGATCCGGGCGAACCGTACGGCTGACCAATGCCGGCGAAATCTATTTGCGCCACGCCCGCCGTGCCTGGGGTGAACTGAAAGCAGGGACACGGGCCATCCACGACGTGTTGAATCTGAGCCGTGGTTCACTTCGTTTAGGCTGGACCCCAATCACCGACCACCTGACCTGCTGCTTGCTGGAAAACTTTAACAGCTGCTATCCCGGAATCACCATCAGTACGCTGGAAATGCCTGCAGACGACATTGAAGTTGCCGTGGACGAAGACCGTATTGACGTCGGTATTGCCTTTACCAAACCGATCCCGATCGAATCACTATCGAGCGAAATCCAGGAACGCGTGCTCTTTGAAGAAATGCTATGCCTGACCGTCGGCAATGCGCATCCCCGTGCCGGGCAGGAGGAGCCGATGAGCACACAGGAGTTCGGGCAAGAATCACTGGTGCTACTCAGTGACAAATTTGCGCTACGCCGCATCATAGACAAGTATTGTCTCGAATCCGGGATCACGCCCCACATCACGATCGAAACTGATTCGCTCAGCGTGATCATAGAAATGATCCAGGTCGGTTCGCTTGCCACCATACTCCCCAAAAGCATTATCCACACCCAGTGTGGGCTTTATTCGATTATGCTGGCCCCAACGTTACCCCTTCAGGCAATCACCATAATCTACCGTAAAACCGGCTACAGGAGTCCGGCCTGTCTGGCCTTTATAGAGCTGGCGTCGGATTGGTCCACCCGTAGACTTCAAGAGACACCCATTCGAAGGAGGGGCCCCTGCTTCCTGTCCGAAGAGTATCATCTACAAGAAAACAGGTAACCTATGGGCAGGATCCTGCAGCTTCATTCTGAGGCCTCTTAGGCTCGGCCTTCTGGGAACCTACTGCTCCACCATACCTGCCAGGGCAGAGGGTATTGGCCCACCTGTCACCCAATCCAGCAATTGCACCGTGTGAACCACCGGCACCTCGGTACCCGAGCCAATCTGTATCATACACCCAATGTTGCCCGCGGCGATCACATCCGGAGTACTCTGCTCCAGGGCCCTGACCTTACGCTCTTTCAACTGGTTCGAAATCTCGGGTTGCAACAGGTTATAGGTCCCGGCAGAGCCACAGCAGGTATGTGAATCTGGGGGCTCAAGCACGGTGAAACCCGCCGCTTTCAGCAGTTTCTTTGGCGTAAACCTGATTCGCTGCCCGAATTGCAGGGAACAGGTGGCATGATAGGCCACGCGCAAATCGGGGGCCACTTTGTGATCCAGCTCGATATCCGACAATACCTCTGAAATGTCTTTAGCCAGCGCAGAGATCGTTACAGCGTCTTCTGCCAGCTCTTCGTTTCGTAACATATGCCCATAGTCCTTAACCACGGTGCCACAACCACTCGTATTGATCACAATCGCATCCACCCCCGTGCCCTTCACCTCTTTCATCCAGGCGCGGATGTTCCTGGCCGCTGCAGCACGGCTTTCCTCAGTCTTACCCATATGGTGTGTCAACGCCCCGCAACAGCCCGTATCTTGCGAAACCACAACTTCACACCCATGACGGCGCAGAATCCGGATTGTTGCGTCATTGATATCTGTGTTCAGTACCTTTTGTGCGCAGCCCGTCATCAGTACCACGCGGCGCTTGCGTTCACCCTCTGCCTGAAATACCTGTGGCTTATCATTCAGGCTA
>QIKV01000189.1 GCA_003233115.1 Oceanospirillales bacterium | reverse complement strand
GATGAGATCCGCGTCTGCGCGGGTGAGATTGACGTGCATGGATGCACTAATGCCGCGGGAGCACATGGATGTGCGGAGCGGCCAAGCCGCCTCCACCAAATAATAAAGCCACCCTTGCGGTGGTTTTTTTATTTTGTCGATGTGGTGCGGATGAGATCCGCGTCTGCGCGGGTGAGATTGACGTGCATGGATGCACTAATGCCGCGGGAGCACATGGATGTGCGGAGCGGCCAAGCCGCCCCACCAAATAACAAAGCCACCTGCATGGTGGCTTTCTCTTCGTAATTTTTGCAATAAAGAGACCGGCCATGATCCAGGACTGACAATAATTGTCAGTATCTTGACACAACACGTTAATTTGTCCGCTTCCTGATAATCATACTTATTCGAGATATCTCTCCTATCTTTTTGTTATTAAAAAATATCACTAAACCTGGCTGAACTTTGGCTCAAAAATTGCATATACAAGGGCAGATGTTGTGCTAATACACACCATCGCCTTCCAGACACGGAAATCAAGTCAGGAAGTTGTCGCCACTCCACTTTTGCGATACGCCGTACGGAAACAGCATGCAAAAGTGTATTAAGCCAACGGGGTCCAAGGATTGGGTCCTTTATTAGAAGCACGGATGCTTGCAGCGATGCAAGGACGTACTGAGATGCAGGAATGCCTACATGAAAGTAGTGAGGCTGATCGAAACGCAAAACTGCTTACAGAGAAGCTGGAACGTTATAGAAAAGCAAGGGAGCTTAAGCAACTAAGGAAGCAAGGATGCTTCCATAAAAACGATAAAGCTAAAAGTGACACTATAAGTGAAGCTAAAAACGGTACTGTTAATCTGGACGCAGGGATGCGTTCAGAGCAGCAGGTGCCCGATGTACCCGCAGGAACGCTTGTGGACAAGCTGGAACGCTACAGAAGCGCAAGGGAGCTTAAATTACGGGAAGAGCAAGCACTGCTGGATAAAAACAGTGATGCTTGTCCGGATGCAGCAATGTTTACCCGGACCCGGCAAAAAGTACCCGAGAGAGAAGCCAGCACACTGGTGGACAAGCTGGAACGCTACAGAAAAGCGAGAGAGCTTAAAGCAAGAGAAACACAGGGACGAACCGGCAAGCAGGGAAGCTTGCAGAGGACTGAGGGCGTTTTCGGGTAAGCAGTTACAGCCGTAAAGTAAGTGCCAGGCACACAACAGTGCCTTTTATTGCCAGCAGGCCTGGGCCCGCAAGTCGCTGAACCTGGGGTCCTTGACCACGGCTGCATGCCCGCTAAGCACCTTGCCGTCTGTATCCAGGTAAGGTGCGCCGTCAAACGACTGCCAGTGCGTGCCCTTTTCCATCCCCAGCACTGCGTAGGCGCGGATAAATTTCTCGTAGGAGCTATCGTCAATTGACGTGACGGCGCGGACCTTTCCGATATTCAGCGACACTGACGTATCCAGCAGCCAGTCGGCCAGTCGCTCCGGCGGGAGAGAAGGCACCAGATCCGGAACGTCATAACCACCGGCCAGCACACAGACACGGGCAGCACCAAAATATTTTCCCAGGTAAAGCGCATGGGTCGCACCCTGCGAATGCCCACCCACCCGTACACGCTCCCAATTGATCTTTTTGTCGCGGTACAGTGCATATGGGAACTGTACGCCCTGGCTTTCCAGATAGGCGAACAGCCGTATCAACCGTTGTTCAATCGAATCGGCAGGTGGCGTGTCTGTTACTTCACTGAGGTCCTCACCGGTAATTTTTTCAGCGCGGACATTACCCGCACAGTTATCTACCGCAAGCTTCTTGAAGCTACCGCTACATTCATCAAGATTAACGGCAAAACGATTGTTATACGCGGGTTGAATAGTGATATAACCGGCTTCAAGCGCTTCGCGCAGTAACAGGCGATTGGCAAACGCTCCGCTATCCTGGTTGTAAGGCCGGCCGTAGGATCCGGTCAGATGGATATAGACACCCTTGATTTCCACACCATCGGGCGGGAACGCAACAGCGTGATAACCGAACCCCAATGTTTCATCGGCCCGGCTGCCGCGCGCGTAGATATCACGTGCCGCCGGGTCCAGATCAGAAGGTTTAATGGCACACAGGCTGCCTGTTCCAGCCGCCTCTGTAGCTACACAGAAATCCAGCGGCGGCGGCTTGTAGGCATAGCGCTGCCGCGCAACTGCCACCACACCATCGGTTATTCGATACATGGTAAATTTGCGGTCAAACTGTCCGAACGGTGCATGTGGATAAGCCAGCGCGAGTTCTGCTTTGTCTGCGCCGCTGCCGGGCTCACTGGAGCCATCCCAGCGTGGCAAAAACGTACCGGCAGGCGTCGTGACCAGCGGCGTGGGTGCGCACAAGCGGCAAAAACCGGTGAAATGATCCAGTTTGATGAGTGCGGTTTCCGGGGTCGAAACACCCAGCGCCCAGCGCGGCGAACCCTGGCTGTCATAATAAAACGCGATGGCGACCAGCTTGTCATCCATGTGCGCAATATTGACGCCATAGCCGTTATCCTCCGCACCTGCATACCAGCTACCGCCGAGGTATGGGTTGCTGCCTGCCTGCTGACCGAAGCGGAGGAATTCGGTACACCATGAGCCCGATTCATCGCCTATTTTCCACTCGAACAGGGCCAACTGCTCGGCTCCCTCGCGTGCGACACCATCATCACAGGCCCTGGCCGAACCCGCTTCACTGAAATCCAGGAAAAAGCGCCCTGAAAATTCAGTATCTTCTGTTTGCGGCGGGTCGGCTTGCGGATCGTAGGTAAACCGCAGAAACTCACCACTGATCGTTTCAAACTGCATGTCGCCAATCCCGAGGTACCACTCGGGCTGCCCGGCTTTATCGTAGGTATAAAAATACAAAACCCAGCGTTTGCCCACCTTGTGCAGGTCGAAACCATGCCCGTCATGGGCACGGTCGTAACCCAGGCCCGCCATAATTTCATCCGCCTGCGCCGGGGCTGAGAGCGCAAAAAGAAACAGCAGGCTGAGTGCAAATTTTATCAACTTGACCACAAACACCAGCATAATCGATTGTACTTCGCTATAAAAGTAGCGTTCTGGCGAAGTCCACCGACAAGCGTCAGTGGAATATTGTATTGTGGAGGCGCTATAGTGGTTCGGCTATGGAACCGGATCCCGCCCTGCTTGACTCCATCCACCGGGGGCTGTCAGAGGCCCTTGGAAATATAGCCGGCCTGCGCTGGATCTGCGACCTGCCCGGTGGTGACATCAACCAGGCAGCCCGGCTGCGCAGTGGCAACACGGACTGGTTTCTGAAATATCACCGCGCTGCGGCCAGCGACATGTTTGCGGCCGAAGCACAGGCACTGGTCGAGATTTCGGCGACGGGGTGCATCCGGGTGCCCTCCCCCGTGGCGTTCGGCAGCGACGGCCAAACGGCCTGGCTGGTGCTGGAATACCTCGAGTTGGCACCGAATGGCCCGCCTGCGTTGCTGGGAGAACAGCTTGCAGCACTCCACACAGTCAGCCATGGTCATTATGGCTGGGCCCGCGACAACTTCATCGGCACCACCCCGCAAAACAATTCGTACCACGACAGTTGGGCCGGATTCTGGCGTGATAACCGCCTAAAACCGCAATTGGCCATGGCGCAGACCGGCGGTTATGGCGGCCGGCTTGTGCGCCTTGGGGAGCAATTGCTCGTGGCTGTGGAGCAGTTATTGGACGGCCACCAACCCACTGCATCGTTGCTGCATGGAGATTTGTGGGCGGGCAACAAGGCCTTTACCCACGCCGGCCAACCCGTGATATTCGACCCCGCAAGTTATTACGGGGACCGGGAGACAGATATCGCGATGACCGAATTGTTCGGCGGCTTCGGGGCGGAATTCCAGACCGCCTACCAGGCCCACGCGCGCCTGCCGGATGGCTACCACCGGCGCCGGGAGCTATACAACCTTTATCATATCCTCAACCACCTGAACCTGTTCGGCGCTGGCTACCTGTCCCGCTGTGAGAACATGATTGAGCACCTGTTGGCCCAGCTGCGCTGAGCAATAAAAAGGCCCGGGCGGTTGCTGGAACCAGCCGGGCCTTGCGGTCAGTGATGTTGTTTTTACCTGGCGATCTTCAATGTCTGGATTGAAGTAAATTCTTCCAGTCCATAGAGGCCGAATTCCACACCCATGCCCGATTGCTTGACGCCACCGAACGGGGCATCCGGCTGGAGTGCACCGTGGTCGTTCACCCACGCAGACCCGCATTCAAGCCGTTGTGCCAGTTCGGCAGCTTTTTCCGGGTCACTGGACCAGACAGAGCCTCCCAGGCCCTGCTTATTGCGGTTGGCACGTTCAATGACTTCATCGATATCCGAGTATTTGATGATCGGAACAATCGGGCCAAATGGCTCTTCATCGACCAACCGGCTGCCATCGGTTAAATCTGCAACCACCGTCGGTTCAAAAAAGTAACCATCCCGGTCCATGCGCTTGCCGCCCGCGAGAAAGCGACCACCATCGGCGCGCGCGGAATCCGCGAGGTCCTGGACGATATCGAGCTGTGCCTGGTTCTGCACCGGACCCAGTTCTGTACCCTCTTCAAGGCCGTCACCAACCACCACATTTTTCGCCAGCTCTGCCATCGCCTGGCAGACTTCTTCGTACTGGGACTCATGCACATACATGCGCTTGAGTGCGGCGCAGGTCTGGCCGTTGTTGTGAAAGGCTGCAGTAAACAATTTCGGTGCAATTTCCCCGACGTTCACGTCCGGCAAGACTATTCCTGCATCGTTTCCACCCAACTCCAGCGTGCAGCGTGTCAGGTTACCTGCGGCAGATTCCATAATTCGTTTACCGGTTGGTGTTGAACCAGTAAACGTGACTTTCTGGACGTCCGGGTGGGCAGTGAGAGCCGACCCCACTTCTCCTTCACCAGTAATAACATTGAGCACGCCAGCGGGTAAAATTTCATTGGCCAGTTGCACAAAACGTAAGGTTGAAACCGGCGTATACGGGGATGGTTTGATGACCACGGTATTGCCCACACGAAGGGCCGGGATAACATGCCAGATGGCGATCATCAAAGGCCAATTCCATGGTGTGATCGAAGCGACCACGCCCAGCGGTTTTCTGTGAACTTCGATGCGCGCAGTATCATTGTCCTGAATAACATCGACCGGCAGTTGCAGTTCAGCGGTGTATTGCGTCCACGCGATCGAGCCACCAACTTCCATACCTGACCCGATACCATCTAAACCACCCATGGGTTTGCCGGTTTCTTTCGTCACAATCTGCATCAATTCAGGCATGTTAGCCTCAATAGCACCCGCCACCGCGTGCAGTAATCGCTTGCGTTCATCATCCGAAGTGCGACTCCAGGCCGGGAACGCTGCCTTTGCTGCAGCGACCGCCTGGTCTACGTGGTCGACGCTACCCAACTGACAGCGCGCGAATGCCGTGCCAGTCGCCGGGTTAATGACGTCAAAAGTCTGGCCGGATTGTGCCGGTTGGCCGTTGATAGTCATGTCAAATTCTTGCATTAGTCATTACTCCTTCAATGCGGATATTGCAGTTCCTGATATAGGGAAATATTAGCAGATGTTCGATGCTGTCATGGTCATATTAGAGTGCTACATGGAAAACAGAGCCAAAGCGTGTAAACTTCGAGGAAAATTCCTTATGAGAAACCGATCCCCAAACCAGACTCATTATATTGCCTGCAACCTGTGTGAGGCAATTTGTGGCCTGGAAATTGTGCTTGAAAAGGGTCAAATCAAGTCGATTCGGGGAGACCAAAACGATCCCATCAGCAAGGGCCATATCTGCCCGAAAGCGGTGGCATTGCAGGATATCCACAACGACCCGGACCGATTGCGCCAGCCCATCAAAAAAACGGCCGGTGGCTGGCAGCAAATATCCTGGACGCAGGCCTTTGATGAGGTCACCACCGAACTGAAAAATATCCAGCAGCGCAACGGCAAAAACTCGGTCGCAATCTACCTGGGCAACCCGACGGTGCACAATGTGGACGCCATGCTGTTTGGTCCGGTGTTCTACCGTACGCTGGGCACATCAAGCCGCTATTCCGCCACCTCGGTAGACCAGCTTCCTGAACTGCTGGTATCGCTGTCCATGTTCGGGCACAACCTGCTGGTCCCCCTGCCCGATCTGGACCGCACCGACTTCCATATTATCTTTGGCGCCAACCCGGTGGTTTCCAACGGCAGCCTGATGACCGCGCCCGGCGTTACCAAACGCCTGCAGGCTATCCGTGGGCGCGGCGGCAAACTGGTGGTGGTCGATCCCCGCAGAACCGAAACCGCTGCCATCGCCGATCAACACCTGTTTATCAAGCCCGGCAGCGATGTTCTGATGCTGCTGGCGATGCTGCAGGTGGTGTTTGCAGAAAAACTGCAAACGCTCGGGGCCGTTGCATCCTTCAGCAGGGGCCTCGAGGATATCGAAGCGCTGGTGCGTGATTACCCACCGGAAAAAGTGGCCGCCGTGACCGGCGTTGATGCACAAGCATTAAAAAACCTGGTGCGGGCGTTCTGCCACGCCCCCAGCGCAAGCTGCTATGGCCGGTTCGGTGTGTCCACGCAGCGCTACGGCACCCTCAGCCAATGGCTGATCACCGTTTTCAATATCGTCACCGGTAACCTGGACCGCGCTGGCGGCACCCTGTTCAGCAAACCAGCGCTGGATATTGTGACCCCCATCCGGGCGGGCAAAAAGGGCTTTGCCGATGCCTTCAGCCGGGTCAGGAAACTACCGAACTTTAACGGTGAGTTTCCGGTTGCAACCCTGGCTGAAGAAATCACCACCGCCGGCGAAGGCCAGATCCGGGCACTGGTGACCGGCGCCGGCAACCCGGTACTGAGCACACCCAATGGCAAGCAACTCGATGCGGCCCTGGGCCAGCTTGACTACATGGTTTCAATCGATATTTACCTCAATGAGACCACCCGCCATGCCAATATCATTTTACCGCCCCTGTCCACCCTGGAACGCTCCCACTACGACCTGGCCTTCCAGGTGTTGGCGATCAGAAATGGCGCAAAATTTTCCCGGCCGGTATTCAGGGCCGGTAAAGATCAAAGGTCTGATGCGCAGATTTTTCTGGAGCTTGGCTGGCGCATGCAAGCCGGCAACGGGTTCAAACGGGCCGCTGGCTGGCTAAAAAAGGAAATACTGCTGCGCCTGGGTAGTGAATGGATACTCAACAAGAAGCTGAAACAGGGCCCCTACTACCCATCACATGGCCTGGATATCAAAAAACTCAAGCAAAACCCGCACGGCATTGACCTTGGCCCCTTGCAACCCTGCCTGCCAGAGCGCCTGTTTAGCGCCGACAAGATGATCAATCTCGCACCCACAGCATTTGTCGAGGACCTGCAACAGGCGGGCAAATTTCTGCTGGAGGACGGTTCAGCACCCACCCTTAAGCCCTTTGATTTGCTGCTCATCGGACGCCGCGACCCACGCACCAATAACTCCTGGTTCCACAACAGCTACAGGATGGTCAAAGGCAAAAAACGCTGCCTGGCTTTCGTCCACCCGCAGGATGCACAAGCGCGGGGCATCACCGAGGGCGACGAAGTTGCCGTGCGCTCGCGGGTTGGCATGATCAAACTGCCGGTATCGGTTACCACCGAGATGATGCCCGGCGTGATCAGCATCCCCCACGGTTGGGGACACGCTATGGATGGTGTGAACCTTCGTATTGCGCAGGAGCATGCCGGGGTCAATACGAATATCCTGACCGATGAGCAGTTGCTCGACTCGTTATCCGGCAATGCCGCCCTGAACGGTGTGCCTGTGTCCCTGCATAAAGCTGCCGGGGTAGAACAAACATGATGCCAGGTCCCTTGAGCACGAATGTTTCCAAATCTGAAAAAGTTTTGGTCGTGCCAGTGGTTGAAAGTTTTGACGAACACGCGGATATATGTGCCATCAACTGGTTCGACCTGAAGATTCCATGGCTATACCAGCTCTACGGCCTGATAGCCTCCCGGTTTGTCAGAAAAGTGTCCGGAAAATTATATTTTAAAGGCAAGTTGATCCGCCGGATCGAAGGGCCGGACGGGCTCGGACGGGACAACCTGCTGATCATGTGCTACCCCGGCGCGAGAAAATTCCTGGACCTGGTCGATTTTAAAATATTTCAGGTCATCAGTGTGTTGAGACTCGCGGCGGTACAGAAATTCGTGTTCGGATTCACCCGGAACCTGCTTGAAAAATCCGCACCAACCGGTGCCGGGGATGTTCGTTTCAACACCGGGCAGGTTTACCTGGTTCATCATTTCCGGGGCGGGGCAAACTGGCTCGGGGACAACCGCCAGGCATTATTTTCAGCAGCGCAACATTACCATATGCCAGTTTATTTCTGCGGCCTGACCAATGCCCACATTGCCAGGGAAAAATCAGGGCAACGCCAGAGTCCGGATTTTTTTATGGATGGCATGCTGCTGTTTGCGGCCAATTCAGAAACCGATATCGAAAATCTCATCCGCGATGACCAGTATGTCGCTTTCATGCGCGACAATAACGAAAACTCTCTGTACCTGTTTTCAAGAACACATTAATTTCTGAGCGCGCACCGCAGGCCTTCAAGGCAAAGATCAACGTGTTTTGCGGTGCTGGATGCACCCATCAAACCGATGCGCCAGATTTTCCCGGCCAGCGGTCCCAGGCCTGCACCGATTTCCAGGTTGAATTCTTGCAGTAAAAAGCCTCGCACACCCGCCTCGTCTACACCATCAGGTACTTTAACGGCATTGAGTTGCGGCAGACGATATTCGGGCTCGACGTAAAATTCAAGCCCCATGGCCTCAAGGCCTGAGCACAGCTTGCGGTGGTTACAGGCGTGCCGGTCCCACGACTTCTCCAGTCCTTCCTGTTGGAGAATCCTGAGCGCTTCATCCAGTGCGTAGAGCGAGTTGATCGGCGCCGTATGATGGTAGGCCCGCTTAGTGCCGGGGCCCCAATAGCCGGTCAGCAGATTCATATCCAGGAACCAGCTTTGCGGTGGCGTCGTGCGGGAAGCCACTTTCGCCATCGCCGCCTGGTTAAATGAGACAGGGGACAGCCCGGGCGGTGCAGACAGGCATTTTTGTGTGCCTGAATAAATTACGTCAATGCCCCAGTCATCCACGCGCAGTTCAATGCCACCCAGGGTGGTCACCGCATCTACGACGCTGAGGCAGTCATAATCACGGGCAAGCTGACACAGGGCGGCAGCATCCGAGCGCACGCCGGTGGATGTCTCAGAATGGACGAATGCCAATGCGACCGCATCGGGATGGGCCTTGAGCACCGCTTCCACCTGGTCGGGGTCAATGGCCGTCCCCCACTCGAATTCAATGGCAACCGGGATCGCACCGCAGCGGCGCGCAATCTCGATCATACGGCCCCCGAACACACCATTGCTGGCGATAATAATTTTTTCACCGGGTTCGAGCAGGTTAACCAGGCAGCATTCCATGCCCGCAGAACCGGGCGCTGAAATCGGCAAAGTAACGGAGTTTTTTGTCTGCAAGACATAGCGCAACCTTTCGTTGAGCTCATCCATAAAGCCGATGAAAGCCGGGTCCAGGTGGCCGATCGTCGGTCGGGCCATGGCCGCGAGAACTTCAGGGTATACGTCTGATGGCCCAGGTCCCATCAGGGTTCTTGCAGGTAACATTTTATTCATTTCCCCGCTGTGTAAGGGTACTGGGCCAACACGCTGTTCACGGATGTAAAGATGGCATCACGCAATTGTTGCGCCACCTTGTCGCTGGCTTTAAAAATGGTCACACCCTGCCAGACCACCTTGTGCTGTTTTAGATCAACAAAATCAATAAAAACAGAGACTTCAGTAGAACTGCTCGCCCGCGAGCCAACTGAAACGCCCACGCCGACGCCAGAGCCGGCATAGGCACCCATCGGGTTATTGTAATAGTGGCCGGTCATATAGGGTGACGAGAACGACCTGATGCTGACCTTGTTATCAGCGCGCACGGTAACATTGATCAGCAGGTCGGGCACATCCGCTTCCCGGTAGCCTCTCTGCTTTAGTTCACTGCTGATTGCCGCACGGTAATACTCGCCGAATACAGGAGAATTATGCCCCCCCTCAATACCCATCGGCGTGAAAAAATTAAACGTTCTGTATTGGCTGAAATCTACTGTCGGGTCAACATCGCTGCGTACTTGCAGGCCCGACGCACAGGCTGACAGGAACAGGGAGACAGCAACTAACAAAATATAGTGCCGGCCCGGTGGCCGAACATGATCATTCTTTTTCACTAAATACCCTCGTGTTGATGTAGCTCCGCGCTGGCCTGGCCGGGCACGCAAAGCCTGCGGTGCATTCTCTCCGAAGTCCACAAGCTAAGCAAACCCTTTCAATAAACCCGGCGCTCTGCCTTATAATGCCACCCCTGCAAGGAAACGCCCTGGCCAAAACACACTGATGCTACAACTGACTAAAATTGAACTCCGCCGGGGTACAAAGCTGTTGTTCGAAGATGCCTCATTGCAGGTCCATGCCGGACAACGCATGGGCATTATCGGTGTCAACGGCAGCGGCAAAAGCTCGTTGTTCGCGCTGATTCTCAGGCAACTGGAAAGTGACGGTGGCGATCTGCAGGTCAATCCCAAAGACGTCATCGCATACGTCGCGCAGGAAAGCCCCTCCTCTACCCGCCCGGCGCTGGAATTTGTGCTCGATGGTGACCCCGTTTTGCGCCGACTGCAGCAGGAGATTAGCTGCCTGGAAGCGCGCGATCTTGAAAAAAGTGGTCTTGAAGCGCATGGCGGGCACAGCGACAGGCTCCACCGCCTGTACGAGCAAATGGATCATATCGATGGCTACACGGCGCAAACACGTGCTGCAAGGCTGTTGCACGGCCTGGGCTTTGCGGCCGACGATGTGCGCAAGCCGGTCAGTGAATTCTCCGGTGGCTGGCGCATGCGTCTGAACCTGGCACAGGCGCTGATGTGCCGCTCGGATATCCTGCTGCTGGATGAACCAACCAACCACCTGGACCTGCCCACCATCATCTGGCTGGAACGCTGGCTGCGGTCCTATGCCGGTATCCTGCTACTGATATCCCATGACCGGGATTTCCTCGACGGCCTGTGCACACATATCGCCCATATAGAACACCAGGCGATCAAGACCTATACGGGGAATTACAGCCAGTTTGAAGCCGTTCGTGCTGAACAATTGGCATTGCAACAATCAATGTATATAAAACAACAACGTGAAATCAAACATATACAGAGCTTTGTTGATAGATTCCGCTATAAGGCAAGCAAGGCCAGACAGGCGCAAAGCCGCCTGAAGATGCTTGAGCGGATGGCCCGGATCGCACCGGCGCACGTGGATTCAAATTTTCATTTCCAGTTTGAGGAACCGGATAAGCAACCGCAACAGCTCATCCAACTGGAACACGCCGGTATCGGTTACGGCGATTCGATCATCGTGGCGCAGATTCAATTCAGGATATCTGCCGGTGACCGGATCGGACTGCTCGGCGCCAATGGTGCCGGCAAGTCGACCCTGGTCAAGGCGCTGGTCGATGGCAGCACGCTGCGCAACGGCGAGCGCGACGTGCACCGGCACACGCACATCGGCTATTTTGCCCAGCACCAACTGGAACTGCTGCAGATGGATTGCAGCCCACTGTGGCACGTGCAACAGCTTGCGCCGAATAGCAGGGAACAGGTATTGCGCAACCACCTGGGGCATTTTGGCTTCCGCGGGGAGCGCATCGACGAACCAGTGGAACCGTTTTCCGGTGGTGAGAAAGCCCGCCTGGTGCTGGCCCTGTTGGTGCTGCAAAAACCCAATCTGCTGTTACTGGATGAACCGACCAACCACCTCGACCTGGAGATGCGCCACGCTTTGAGCCTGGCGCTGGTGGAATACAGCGGCGCACTGCTGGTGATTTCGCATGACCGGCACCTGTTACGCAGCGTCTGTGATGTGCTCTACGTCGTGCACAACGGGCGCTTAATCGAATTCCGGCAATCAATAGACGACTATCCGAAATGGTTGAAGTCGCAGGACACACCCGCCGCTGCAGAATCGGTCTCCATCCCGCAGTCAGCCAGCAAGAGTGCATCCAGCAAGCGACAAAACCGCCAGGCCGAGGCCAGGCGACGGCACATGCTGAAACCACACAGTGACAGGGTGCGAAAAATTGAAAAGTCCATGAGTCAGCACAGGGCGAACCTGGCCGCCCTCGAACAAAACCTGCACGATGAGTCGCTGTACACGGATACAAGCCGAAAAGAAGAAATGACCACGCTGTTACAAAAGCAAGCTGAGTTGAAAGCAGAGCTTGAAGCCCTGGAGTGGGCGTGGCTGGAAGCCAGCGAAGCACTGGAGGAAGCTGGAACCAACCTGTAGAGGGAGCAGCAGCGGGCCCCACGGTCTCTGGGAATACACCCCCCATATCCCCGCTAAGTCTGGTAGATTCTCGCAGTGTTATGTATCAGAATCCCAGAGGCCCAAGCGGGGATATGGGGTACTTCCCTCTGAGACCGTGGCCTGCCGGGAGCAGGCCCCGAGCCCCCATGGAGGAGGGGAGACCAGGAACTGGTCGAGAGGCTGGCCTGGGCCATGGGTTCATGGCGTGTCGCAGGGGGAAGTACCCCGTGTCGCTGCGAATCAGATAGCACCTGCTCCAAAGAATCGCAAACCAAACTGCTATTCCTACCCGCCGGCAATTATTCGCCGTAGGGGATCCAGATATTCTTGATCTCGGTGGCCTTGCGCAGGAACACTTCGCCCTCGCCCTGTGACGGATCTTCCCAGTCGTGGTAGCGGCCGTAATTGACCCAGGTGCGCTTCATCGTGGCCGCAGCCTCTGTTTCCACCAACGCACTGCCCTCGGCCGTGCCCCAGTACCACAGGCCTTCCATGTCATAGTGTTTCGCCAGTTCCACGGTTAACTCAGCCTGGATACCGGTGACGATATTAACCACGCCACCCGGCAGGTCCGATGTGTCCAGCACCTGGTAAAAATCGGTTGCCAGCAGGGCATATTGTTGCGACGGAACCACCACCACGCGGTTGCCCATCGCAATGGCCGGCATGACGGTTGAAATCAAGCCCAGCAGGCCAGCCTCGGGCGGTGCCACGATGCCGATCACGCCCAGCGCCTCTTTCATCGCCAGCGTGACATTGCGGAACGGGGTGGAATGCACGTTGCTGTCATATTTATCCGCCATGGCGGCATAGGTGAAGATTCGGCTGACACACAGGGCCAGTTCTGCGCCGGCGGCGGCTCCATCCTTGCCGCTTAGCTGTGCGATACGGCGGCTGAACTCCGGCCCGCGGGCCGCCAGGTTCTCAGCTATGAAATACAGCACCTGCGCACGGTTGTGGGCCGTTGTACCGGTCCAGCCTGCGGCCTTGCGGGCCGCTTCGACAGCATCCCTGATGTCCTTGCGGGCGCCGTGCGGATACTCCGCGATCGCGCGTCCACTGGCGTCATACGCCATCAGGCTGTAGCCCTGGTCAGGCCGCACCTGTTTACCGCCGATGTACAGTTTTGCAGTGCGGTCTATGGTGGTGACATGACCGCCAGCGCCGGTATCACCTGCGGGCAGGTCTACCAACGGGTAAACCGGCTGCGCATGCAGTGCAGCTTCCCAGGTCGGCTTCAGGTATTCATACAGGCCTTCCCTGCCGCCTTCACGGCCAAAACCGGATTCGCGGTAACCGCCAAAGCCCGCCGCTGCATCAAACGTGTTGGTGCAGTTGATCCAGACCGAGCCGGCTTTCAGTTTAGGTGCGACATCCAGCGCCAGGTTGATGTTTTCCGTCCACACGCTGGCGGCCAGGCCGTAGCGGCTGTTATTGGCCAGCGCGACTGCTTCCGACGGTGTCCGGAAGGTCATTGAGACCAGCACCGGCCCAAAAATCTCTTCCTGCGCCAGCGTTGAGGAAGGTTGCACATCGGTCACCAACGTCGGTGGATAGAAACAACCGTCTGCCGGTAGCTTGCAATTGGGTTGCCAGACCTGACCGCCCTCTTCCGCGCCCAGCCTGACCATGTCAGCGATAGTTTGTAACTGCACCGGGTCAACCACCGCGCCAATATCTATGCCCTTGTCGAGGGAATCGCCCACCACCAGTTTGGCCATGCGGGCTTTGACTTTTTCGAGCAGGGTTTCAGCGACCGATTCCTGCACCAGCAAGCGTGAACCGGCGCAGCACACCTGCCCCTGGTTGAACCAGATCGCATCCACTAAACCTTCGACTACACTATCGAGATCGGCATCCTCGTACACGATGAACGGTGATTTGCCACCCAGTTCGAGGGTCAGCTTCTTGCCCGTGCCGGCGGTGGCCTTGCGCAGAATCCGGCCAACTTCGGTTGAGCCAGTGAAGGCAATTTTCCTGACATCCGGATGTCCGACCAGCGCCTGGCCGGCCTTGCCGTCGCCCAGCAGCAGATTGAACACGCCCTTGGGAAGACCGACCTCTTCACAAACCTGGGCCAGCAGCACAGCGGTAGAGGAGGTGAATTCCGCCGGCTTCAGGACCACCGTATTACCCATTGCCAGTGCCGGTGCAACTTTCCATGCGGCCATCAGCAACGGAAAATTCCATGGAATAATCTGGCCCACCACACCGAGGGGCTCAAACTCCGGCAATTCACGGTCCCTGACCTGTGCCCAGCCGGCATGGTAGTAAAAGTGCCGCGCCACCAGCGGGATATCGATATCCCTGGATTCACGGATCGGCTTGCCGTTGTCGAGGCTTTCCAGCACCGCAAACAGGCGGCTGTGCTTTTGCACCTGGCGGGCAATTGCATACAGGTAGCGGGCCCGTGCGTGGCCACTCAACGCGGCCCAATCAGACGCTGCGGCTGCCGCCGCGGCCACGGCGCGATGGGTATCGTCCTCCGCGCCATCCGCCACCTGGGCCAGCACGGTGTTGGTCGCCGGGTTGCGGGTTTCAAAAAAATCACCGCTGGCGGGCTGCTGCCACTGTCCGTCGATGTAGTGCAATAGCTTATACCCGCGTCCGGCGTACCATTGCTCTGCCATCGCCGCGTTTTCGGGGGCCTTGCCGTAATCCATGTTGGTGAAAATTTCTTTGATGCTCATGTGTCGTGATTCCCGTGAGGCGAGGCAGTCTGACCAGCTCTGTTAACCCATTGGCCCTGTTAACCCATTGGATGCCGGTACTGCGCAGAATAGCTGCCCGTAAGGCGGTGCTCCAACTGCCGTTCGATATCACCCAGCAGGCTGCTGGCACCGAAGCGGAACAACTGCGGGTTCAGCCACTCATTACCGAGCTCTTCCTTGATCAATACCAGGTTGGCGATGGCGTCTTTGGCCTTGCTGATGCCACCGGCTGGTTTATAGCCGACTTTGTAGCCGGTCAGGCGATGGTACTCCCGGATGGCACGCACCATGACCAGGCTGACCGGCAGCGTCGCGTTGACGCGTTCCTTGCCGGTGCTTGTTTTGATGAAGTCTGCACCCGCCATCATACAGACCCAACTGGCCTTCGCCACGTTGGTCAGGGTCGCGAGTTCGCCGGTGGCAAGGATGGTCTTGATATGCGCCTCACCACAGGCCTCGCGGTAGGCTTGAACTTCTTCATAGAGGCCTTTCCAGTCACCGGTCAGCGCCTTTGCGCGACTGATGACAATATCGATTTCCCGGGCGCCTGCCGCCACCGATGCATGCACCTGCGCCAGTTTTATATCCATGGGAATCTGACCGGCCGGGAATCCGGTGGACACCGCAGCCACTGGAATGCCGGAGCCTTCCAACGCCCCGACAGCTACCGTGATCAGATTATGGTAAACGCATACCGCAGCGGTGTGAATGCCAAGTTCCGCCACACCCAGGCCGGCAAGAATATCCTTGCGTACCGGTTGACGGGCCTTGCAGCACAGGCGCTTGACCTTGCCCGGTGTGTCATCACCAGCCAGCGTGGTCAGGTCAATGCAGCTCAGGGCTTTCAGCAACCAGGCAGTCTGGTGGTCTTTTTTGATGGAACGGCGTTTTGCTATGGTGCCGGCGCGGCGCTCCACCGCACTGCGGTTGATGCGCAATCCAGCAAATATCTCCGGCGCATATTGCATGCCGGGGTTGCGTTCCAGGCCCCGGTCTTCGGAAGCCCCCGGTTGTCGGAGGGTCAGTACATTGGTCACTTTTGGCTCCCGCCCCATCTAACAGAACGATATAGTATAAGCCTTGAGCCGGAGGGTGAACTACAGCTTCCGATAAATTTGACTTTTTTCTGTGTTGCGCCATGCTGGTCGCAGTAATCATTGTCGTTGTAGCCGGCCATGCCATTGTGTAGTCTGCAACGGCACCACTCACTGCAAATTTACGGAAGCCATGAATGAAACGAATACTGCTGCCTGTCTTCCCGGTGCTGGTCTTCCCGGTGCTGGTCATGTCCGTATTGCCGGTCGCCGCAGCGTTGGATAAACAGGCACCTGACAGCGCTGTGCATCAGGCCGCCTTTGATTTACAGGGCCACCGCGGGGCGCGGGGTTTATTGCCCGAGAACACCATCCCGGCATTCCTGCTGGCACTGGATCTGGGCGTGACGACGCTGGAAATGGATGCGGTGATTAACGCAGATGGACAGGTATACCTGTCACATGACCAATGGATGTCAGCTAAAATCTGCTCATACCCGGATGGCCGGAAAGTCAAAAAGCGCGAAGAAAAAGGCCTCAAAATTTACACCATGAGCAACGCACAAGTCCGTGGGTTTGATTGCGGCAGCCGTGGCCACCCCGACTTTCCCAAACAACAGGCGAGGAAAGTATCCAAACCCCTGCTCGGAGATATGCTCGAAGCGGTCCGCCTGCGCACCGCACAGAGCGGGCGTACACCCGTGCTTTTCAACATTGAAATCAAGTCTGCTCCACAGGGCGATGGTGTGTTTCATCCGAATGTTGATCAATATGCGCAAACGCTGTACGACGTATTGAAGCAACACGGCGTAATCAAGCGAACCAGTATTCAGTCTTTTGACCCGCGCGCATTGGAAGCTGTGCACAACATCGACCCGAATATTGCACTGGTTTTGCTGGTGGATAACCATCGGGGCTTGCAGAAAAATCTCAAGCGACTCAGCTTTAAACCCGCCATTTACAGCCCGGACTACAGGCTGGTGAACAAAGCAATGGTCGAAGCGGCGCACGCGCAGGCTATCCGGGTGATTCCCTGGACCGTCAATGATGAAAAGACCATGCGCAAACTGGTATTGATGGGTATCGACGGATTGATCACTGACTACCCCGACCTCGGCATCCAGGTACTGGCGGAGATCCGGCGAGCACAATGATCGGCTTTTTGAAGCCTCCCCGCCAGCGGACCCAAATACCGGATGAGCGCATCGACAGCCGCTACAACCGCCTCAGATGGCAGGTCTACATCGGTATTTTTATTGGCTACGCGGGTTATTACCTGGTCAGGAAGAATTTTACCCTGGCCATGCCCTACCTGATCGAAGCAGGCTATTCAAGAACCGAACTTGGTTTTGCACTGTCGGGCGTTGCCATCGCCTACGGGCTTTCAAAGTTCATCATGGGCAGCGTTTCAGACCGCAGCAATGCACGCAATTTCATGACGGTTGGCCTGGTGATGAGCGCACTGGTCATGATCGCAATGGGGTTGATACCCGCGGCGACTGCTTCGATCGGTGTCATGTTCATGTTATTACTGGCCAATGGTTGGTTCCAGGGCATGGGTTGGCCACCCAGTGGGCGCACCATGGTGCACTGGTTTTCCTGCAGCGAGCGCGGCACCCGCATGGCCTTCTGGAACGTGGCACATAATGTGGGCGGTGGCCTGGTCGGGCCGATTGCGATCCTTGCCCTGGCACTATTCGCTGACTGGCATGCCATCCTCTACTTCCATGGTTTTATTGCCCTGGCCATTGCCCTGTTTATCTGGCTGAGTGTGCGCGACACACCCCAGTCCCAGGGGTTGCCGCCCATTGAAGCCTACAAGCAGGATTATCCCAGGGCGTTTGCCTATGCAGATAACCATGAACAGGAGTTTTCTGCGCGGGAGATTTTTCTCAAATATGTACTGAACAACCGCTTGCTGTGGCTCATAGCGATTGCCAACGCGTTCGTCTACCTGGTGCGCTACGGTGTGCTGGACTGGGCACCGACCTATCTCAGCGAGGCCAAGGGTTTCTCATTTGAAGAATCGGGCTGGGCCTATGCTATGTACGAGTGGGCCGGCATTCCCGGCACCCTGCTCAGCGGTTACCTGTCCGACCGGGTTTTTCGCGGCAGGCGTGCCCCGGTCAGCATCGCCTACCTGGTGCTAACACTGATTTTTGTGCTGGTTTACTGGTTCAACCCGGCGGGTCAGCCCGGCATCGACATAGCCATGCTGACCGGGATCGGTTTTTTCATTTATGGGCCGGTCATGCTCATTGGTGTGCAGGCACTTGACCTGGTGCCTAAAAAGGCGGCCGGCACGGCGGCCGGCTTTACCGGGCTGTTTGGCTATGTTGGCGGTGCAGTCAGTGCCAATATCGCGATTGGCGCACTGGTGGATTATGCCGGCTGGCATGCGGGTTTTGCCCTGATCGCGGCTGCCTGTGTCATCGCAATCGTGTTGATAGCGATGACCTGGAACGCTGAGAAACGGGATCAACATTCGGGCTAAAGAAAACCATGCATTGCCGGTTTTTTGACCAATTAATATCGCTTATATTCTTTTCCCGGGCCGATGTGGTTTAAAATTGGCATGCTGTGAATTGTTGAAATCAGGAAGCGCTGACATCATGCATCAAGAATCGACCTCTAGCGTCGCCGTACTGATCCCCTGCTTTAATGAGGCAGCCACCATTGCTGAGGTTGTGAGTGATTTCCGCTCTGTGTTGCCGCATGCACATATTTCCGCTCTGTGTTGCCGCATGCACATATCTATGTGTTTGATAACAATTCCAGCGATGACACTGCACAGATTGCCCACGCTGCGGGGGCCGAGATCCGGCATGAGTCAAGGCAGGGTAAAGGCAATGTGGTGCGCAGAATGTTTGCAGATATCGAGGCGGATATTTATCTGCTGGTCGACGGAGACGCAACCTACGATTCCGCCAGTGCGCCCAAGATGATCAAACTACTGCACGAACAATGCCTCGATATGGTGGTGGCCCGGCGCCAGTCAACTCACGCCGGGGCCTATCGAGCGGGCCACCAATTCGGGAATCGTGTTTTAACGGGGACGGTTGGCAGGATCTTCGGGAACGTGTTACAGGATATTCTGTCCGGTTACCGGGTATTCTCAC
>QIKV01000211.1 GCA_003233115.1 Oceanospirillales bacterium | reverse complement strand
TATCAGGTTCGGGCAGGAAAATTCTCTGTGCGCCGCGCTCCAGACTCAGGCAAACGCAGGGCAGTTCTTCTCGTGCTTCGCTGCGGCTGCTGCGGGTGATGTGCTTGAGCCTGACCCTGACCCCGCTTGTGTTGGCTCTGACAAAACGTAAATGCCGGGCAACTTCACCCCTCAGTTCCTGAACCCAGATATTGGGTGCGCGGTTCTGCAATACATCCTGTAACCTGGCCGCAGTGCGTTCGGCAAAATCTTCGTCAGTCCTGATCAGGTGTTGCAGGAATGAATGCAGCAGCGGTGTGCTGACAATGGACAAAATCTGCCGCGCCACAATCAGGCTGCGGCGGGCTACCAGGTTTGCCCTGGAACTGTCGAAAAGCTCATCGTGCTGGCGTCGCTCCTGGCGTGCGACGATAAACAGGTCGGGGTTCAAATGGTGGGCGGTCATGACGATAGACAGATTGTCCATATCATCACCGGTGGCGGCAATGACTCCCACGGCCGTATCGATACCTGCCTCAGTCAATGTGTGCACTTCGGTGCCCCGTCCGAGCACGGCATGCGCGTAGTTGGGCAGTCTGTCGGCGTGCACATCGACGACGGTAACGGGCATGCTGCTGTGTTCCAGTTGCTCAACCATCAGACTCCCAAAGCGCCCGGCACCGCAAACGATCCAGCGCCCGGTGGGTGGTTTGACAACTTCGCGCAATTCGCTGCCAGGCACGCTGATCAACCAGTCCTGCACCAGGTATTTCACCGGAGAATTCAATGCCACAGACAGCCGCTCTGCGAATATGCGGTAGGGATTAATGATGGAATCCGTACCGAATGAAGCCATGTTATCGCACACGCGTTGATTTTCACTGCGTGCCAGTACTACCAATTCCGGGCGCAGCAACTTGACCGTGATGGCAACGGTCAGGTTGACATGATCATCATTGGTGGTGGCGACGACACCCTGACAGTTATCGAGATACAGGCCCGCCATTTCCAGCATGAGGCGTTCTTCTACGCGCCCAACCAGTGCCGGGACACGGGCGTATTTATCCTTCAGTTTC
Organism: Oceanospirillales bacterium; assembly: GCA_003233115.1. Taxonomy (GTDB): domain Bacteria; phylum Pseudomonadota; class Gammaproteobacteria; order Xanthomonadales; family SZUA-36; genus SZUA-36. The sequence continues at coordinate 17,781 of QIKV01000211.1, read as the reverse complement.
ATCAGGTGAACCGTGCTTTCGTCCTGTTCTATCACGACGGCCCGGATTCGGCGCGCCAGCAGGCCTGAGACGGTCATGGAACCGGTATTGCCAAAGGCACAGACGATATAAAAGGGCTCCCGCAGCCCTTTGACCTGTTTGCTGAAACGGTTGCGGTGGAATGCGGCCTGGAAGCGTTTATCCAGTATCAGGCCCAGCAAGGTGCCGATTGAGTACAGCCAGGCGATTACATTGGGCAGCAACAGGATATATACCAGCAGTCGTTGCGCCTCGGTAAAACTGTAGGGTATCTCTCCAAACCCGATGGTTGTTTGCAGGATCGCCATGAAATAGGCGGCGTCGAGAAGACTCATGTGAAAAGGCCGGCCGGCGTCATCCGCACCGGGTACCCAGACCATCGCGAGGGTGGAGAAAAAGTAAACCAGTATCAGGGTAATTAACGGCGTGCGCATACGCCGCATCGTCATCCAGACGATGTCATTTCTGGGTACTTGACGGGGCAAGGCGGTTATCCCTGTCGGCTAACGACGGATACTGATAGTTTCTGCGATTAGCAGGGTCACGGAAACAAGGTTGGCCAGCAATGCACCACCTGACAGGGAAACGATGCGGGATATGACATTCTCCGTGGTGCCGGGACCAGAGATATTGACGGCCCAGACCCAGATACCCGCAGCGATCAGCAACTGCAAATCCGCTACCAGGCTGGTGGCGAGCAACACGGCACCCATTTGCGACCGGTCGCCGAATTTCATGATGGTTGCAATCAGGCTGACAGCCAGTGCGGCAGCCAGTTCCAGCCCGTCGTGATGGCTCGGATCATCAATCGCGCCGATAAAAAATCCGAAGTTCAGGGTGAGCGCCAGTACGATAAAAAAGGCAAACATAACTTTTTCGAAATTCACGAAGCATGTACTCCCGGTTGATTCCCAGGCCAATGGTACTCCAGCAGCCTGTTACTCACTATCAATTGCACTAACCAGGACCAGCGCCCCAAAGTACGGCATATCGAAATATTGCATGCGCCCGGTGCGGATTGGCCGGTTTTGTTGCAAGGAATACAGGCTGTAGCTTGTACCTGAATCGTCGCTATCGTCATCGCCGTTGTCGTTGTCGTTGTCGTTGTTGATGGGGTTGTCGTTGCTGTAATTATTGTAGCTGTCGGCGCTGCGGTTGTCTGGCAATAGCGGTTCGCCGGCAGCGTCTGAAGCCGCATCGTTGATCGCATCAGCACCGGTCGGTACAGTCTCTTCGCGAATTTCCAGGTCCAGGTAGAGGTGCAGAAAGCGGCTGCGCCTGAGTTGCACGCTGCCATCAAGCCGGTAGAAAGAACTGATATAAGCGGCCAGCGGGTCTGCGGCTGTAAGGTCTGCAATCATGATGTTTGTCGGCGGACGCAGTTGCTTACCCAGCAACACGTCATCGTGAATGCGCATCGGCGGATAGTAATCGGTGCGGTTTTGTTCCCAGGCGGCAAACAGCAGTGGCCGGTAAGCCCGGCTGGATTTGAGGCGCCTCCAGACAGCGTTCATCGTGCGGCTTTTTTTGTCGATAACGACCAGGTCGTCAGGCAAATTATTTTCTTCCAGGGCTGGGAAACGGGAGAAACTGCGTAACTCGTCAACCGGGGTCGCATCAGCAGTAGCTTCCAGGTTCTGGAAAATGATTACCTCAACGCGATAGGCGCCGGACTCAGCCAGAGTGGTGGAACTGATCAGCAGTAACAGAAGTGGCAGCAGTCGTTTCATCATGCACAGTTTAATTGCTTTTTCCCCTCGCGCGACATCATGCGCTTAATTTTTCCAGGATCTCAGTGCTGATCCGTATACGTTCATCGGCAGATTCTTCATCAATCAGCATGTTCAATTTTTGTGGCCCCTGCAATTTATACGCAGCGGGTTGTCGCTGAATCAACTCAAGCAGTGCGGCCGGGTTGGCGTTGGTATCCTCGTTGAATTCCATGCGCCCACCCGTGACACCGAAGTCGATGCGGCGGACACCGATGGCGCGTGCTTTCTGGCGCAGTTCGGCGATCTGGAAAAGGTACTTTGTCGGCGCCGGCAGCAGGCCGAAACGATCGATCATTTCGACTTGCAACGCCCGCAGGCCGGGTTCGTCCGGGGCGCTGGCGATGCGCTTATACAAGGTCAGGCGCGTATGGATATCAGCCAGCCAGTCTTCCGGTATCAAGGCGGAGATATGCATCTCCACTTCGGTGTCCTGCTGCAAGCTACCCTCCAGGTCAGCTTCCTTGCCCTCGCGCAGGGCCGCCACCGCGCGCGCCAGCAATTCACTGTACAGGCTGAATCCCACTGACTGGATCTCGCCGCTTTGCTCGTCACCCAGCAGTTCACCGGCACCGCGAATTTCCAGATCGTGGGTGGCCAGGGTAAAGCCGGCGCCCAGTTCTTCCAGTGATGCGATCGCTTCGAGGCGTTTGCAGGCGTCGCGGGTCATGCTGCGCTCATCCGGAACCACCAGGTAGGCATAGGCACGGTGGTGGGAGCGACCGACGCGGCCTCTGAGTTGATGTAACTGCGCCAGCCCGAACTTATCGGCGCGATTGACGATGATGGTGTTGGCGGTTGGTACATCGAGGCCGTTTTCGATGATGGTGGTGCACATCAGCACATTGAAACGCTGGCGGTAAAAATCCAGCATGACGTTCTCTAGCTCGCCTTTGGGCATCTGACCATGGGCAACGCGGATACGGGCCGCCGGCACCAACTCGCCTATTTCACGTGCCATGCGGTCAATGCTGCGCACTTCATTGTGCAGGAAAAAGGCCTGCCCGCCGCGCTGGATTTCACGCTGCAGGGCTTCCCTCAGCAGCGCACTGTCCCATTGGGAAACCAGGGTTTTAACTGCCGTGCGCCGGGCCGGTGGGGTGGCGATGATGGACAGGTCGCGAATGCCGGACATGGCCATGTTCAGGGTGCGCGGGATCGGTGTTGCAGTCAGCGTCAGCAGGTCCACCTCGGCGCGTAATTGCTTCAGCCGTTCTTTCTGGCGCACACCAAAACGCTGTTCTTCATCAACAATGACCAGGCCGAGTTGTTGGAACTTTATCGTCCGTTGCAGCAGCTTGTGGGTACCGATAACGATATCCACTTTGCCAGCCGCAAGATCGGTGAGCACGGTATCCTGCTGTTTGCCGGTTCTGAAGCGCGACAACAGTTCGATGCGCACCGGCCAGTCGGCGAAGCGGTCGCTGAAGGTGGAGAAATGTTGCTGCGCGAGCAGTGTGGTCGGCACCAGCAGGGCCACCTGTTTTTCTCCCTGCACGGCGACAAATGCGGCCCGCAGCGCCACTTCGGTCTTGCCAAAGCCCACGTCGCCACACACGACACGATCCATGGGCTGGCTGGAAACCATATCTTCCAAAACCGCCTCGATAGCCCGTTGCTGATCGGGGGTCTCTTCATAAGCAAAGCCGGAGCTGAACTCTGCATACATGGGCTTGTCGAGCGTAAAGCCAAAGCCCTGCCGGGCCTGCCTGCGGGCATACAGATCCAGCAGTTCAGCCGCGACATCACGGACCTTTTTAGCGGCACGCCGGCGGGCTTTGGCCCATTGTTCACTGCCGAGGCGGTGCAGCGGCGCCGTCTCAGACGCACCACCGGTATAACGACTGATGAGTTGCATGGAAGACACCGGCACGTATAACTTGTCTTCGCCGGCGTATTCCAGCATCAGGAATTCTGCCGCACGGCCATCGATTTCCAGCGATTGCAGGCCCCGGTAACGGCCGATGCCGTGGTCTTCGTGGACCACCGGGTCACCTGGCTCCAGGTCTGACAGGCTACGGATAATGGCTTCCGGGTCGCGTTCAGACAGTTTGCGTGTGGTTTGCGGACGCGCCCGGCCGCCAAATAACTGGCTCTCGGTCAGCACCGCAACGTCGCTGCCGGCTACAAAGCCCTGCTGCAAAGGTAACACCGCCAGGCCAAGCCGGGCGCCTGAGGTCAGGAACTCGGCCCACGACGCAAATCGCTGTGGCCGGATACCAAAAGCACGCAGCGTTTCAGCCAGCACTTCGCGCCGCCCGGTTGTATCGGCGGCAAACAGGATCCTGCCGGCGAATTCATGGCTGAAGGCAAGCAGGGCCGCTGCTGGCTCATTTCCCCGCTCGTGGATGCGCAGGTCGGGTGCCGGCAGGGTATCGAATAGCACAGCACCGGCGGATTGCTGTTCAGCTTCGCGCAGTTTGATGGTGGTGAAGTGACCCAATTGCTGCTGCACTTCTTCGGCACTGTAAAACAGTTCCTGCGGGTCCAGCACGGGACGCTCGACATCGTGGCGGCGCTGTTCCCAGCGCTCGCGGGTGGCAGACCAGAAATTGGCTGCCGCTTCATCGCTGCCCTGTTGTGCAATCACCAGTGGCTCGGCGGGCAGGTAGTCGAGCAGGCTTTCGGTACGCTCAAAAAATAGTGGCAGGTACTGTTCAAGGCCTTGCGGATGGTTTCCCCGGCGTAAATCCTGGTACAGCGTGACCTTGCGGATATCGACAACGAAACGGTAGCGGAAGGCTTTGCGGAACGCGCTAAATGAATCATCGTCACAGGGGTATTCACGTGCCGGCAGCATGTCAAACCGGTCCAGCGCCACGCTGGAACGCTGGGTCTCCGGATCAAATTCCCGCAGGGAATCTATTTCCTCATCAAACAGGTCGATACGCAGGGGCAGCTTTCTGCCGGTCGGAAACAGGTCAAGCACCGACCCGCGCACCGCGTACTGGCCCGCCTGGTAAACCGGGTCAGCATGGCTGTAACCCGCCTGTTGCAATTGCTGGCGAAAATTGTCAATGACCAGTGCCTGGCCAGTTCTGAGCTGGATATTCCGGCCCAGCGCGTAGCTTCTGGGTGGCAAACGCTGCATCAATGTGGCCACCGGCACGATCAGCAAACCACGTTTCAGACGGGCCAGCGAGGCGAGCGTGGATAGCCGTTCTGCAATGATATCCGCGTGCGGAGAGAACGGATCATAGGGCAATGTTTCATGGTCCGGGAAATGAAAAACCGGCAGGTCAGCATCGCTGAACAGGTGAATATCGGTCTCCAGAATTTGCGCCTGGTGGCTGGAGCGGGTAACCACCAGCACCACGCCGTCATGGGCGCGGGCAGCGGTCAACAGGGCCAGCGCAGCGCTGCTGCCATGCAAGCCTGTCCAGGTGGATGATGCCGAGCCGAATCTTGCTTCCAGCAGGCTGGCAGGAGGGATGAGCTTGCTCATCGCAATTCCTCTTCGTCTTACCCGGTATACGACGGTTTACCGTAGTACCTGAGTATCAGCCACAGTATGGCCAGTCCCACCGACATGCTGAGCCACCAGGGTAAGCCGAGCGCGGTCAGTAAATTGCCGGCCAGCAGCGCGACGGTACCCACCGTCACGGCATAGGGTAGCTGGGTGCGAACATGTTCAATATGGTCACAACCCGAAGCCAGCGAGGACAGAATGGTGGTGTCGGAAATGGGCGAGCAATGATCCCCCCAGACCGAACCGGCGAGGATGGCGGCGACCGATGCATACAAAATGTGCATGTCCGGCAACGCCGTTTGCCCCTGCGCGGTCATTACCGCCCAGGTCAGCGGCATGGCCAGCGGGAACAGTATGCCCATGGCGCCCCAACTGGAACCGGTGGCAAAAGCAGTGGCTGCGGCGAGCACAAAAACCAGCGCGGGCAGTATGAATACCGGTAAGGTGTTACCCAGAATGCTGACCAGGAAATCTGCTGTTTTCAGAATATCCGTCACCTCCCCCAGCGACCAGGCAAGGATCAGGATAATCATCGCCATCAGCATGGCACGTACGCCGTGAAACCACGCGTTGACGACCTCTTCGAGGTTCATGATGCGCTGGCCCAGGCTCAAAAAGGCCGCCGCCATCATGGAACTCAGGGAAGCCCACATCAGGGCGGTGTATGAATTGGCATTGCCGATGATGTCCTGCAAGGTGGGGTCTGCAATATCGGCCACGGCCTGCCTGCCGGTGACGTAAAGCCCTGCCACCACGCCCAGAACCATCACCAGGACGGGAATATACGCATTGAAAGCGCGCTGGGGTTTACCCTCGACCGGTTCCAGATCGTCGGTTTCCTGGTTGTTGTCCCGGGGCGCAGCAAAATTTTCAGAACCATGTTTCTGCGCCCGTCGCTCCGCTTCAAGCATGGGCCCGAAATCCCGCCCACTGGCAGAAACCATGAACACAAATACAATCGCCATGATCGGATAGAAACTATACGGAATGGTGTTGAGGAATAACAGGTAGGCCTCGGTATCAAGCCCGGGCATCTTGCTGATCGAATCCCCGATCAGGCCGATTTCGTAACCAATCCAGGTGGTCACCACCGCGATAGCGGCCACCGGTGCGGCGGTTGAATCGACGATATAGGCCAGTTTCTCCCGTGAAACGCGCATGGAATCGGTCACCGGTCGCATGGTGTTGCCCACCACCAGGGTGTTGGCGTAGTCATCAAAAAATATGGCAAGCCCCAAAGACGCGGTCGCCAGGCAGGCGTGGCGGGCAGAATCCGCCCATTTGACAATGTGGTTGACGATGCCCTGCATGCCGCCATTGCGGGAAATGATGCCCACCATGCCGCCGACCATCAGGGAGAACAGCACAATCGCGGTGTGGTCACGATTGGATAGCGCATTGGCCACGTACACCTGGTAAGTATCCAGCAGGCCGGTCCACACGCCGGTCACGCCGAAGTCATTGATCGCCCAGGCACCCATCCAGATGCCCAGGAACAGCGCTGGGACCACGCGTTTGAGCGCCAGTGCGACCGCTATTGTCAGCACCGGGGGCAACACCGAAACCCAACTGCCCGCAGCGTGCGGTGGTGTTTCTGCGGCACTGGCGATGGTACTGAAGAGTAAAAGATAAACTACATAAAGTACGTTATTTAACTTGTTATTATTACTCATTAATTATTCTTCCATTATGGCAGTCAATGCTTGCCTGATGCGTTTGCCATACGCTTCAAATTCGGCCTCGGGCAGGGCGTACATACCCAACCAGGTTTTTTCTGCGGCATGCGCTTCATCAGTGGCCGGCAGCCTGGCAGATCCGCCCGCCATCGATTCGGCCAGGCGCTCAACCTGATAGCGCATGCGCAGTTCCCTGTCGTCTTCCGGGGACGCCAGTCCGGCCACGAATTCCAGGCGGATACATAGCATGCGCGCCCTGGCGGTTAAATCTTCCGTACTATCTGCAGCGGGGCCGGGCGTTCCGCCGGCCAGGAATTGGCCACAAATATCATCCATTTTGATTTCGAGGGCATCACCTGAGCTGTCTTCGGGCCAGTCCTTTTCCACTTTCACCAGGGTTTTCTTGCTGAGCGTACCGGTGGCCGTTCCGGCGCCGACCGCCAATTCGTGCAGGAGTGCAGATTTGAGCCACCAGCGCTTCCGGTCCGCATTCGCCTGAGCCTGCTGGGCCCGTTTCTCGCGCTGCTGATACTCGGCCACCAGCGCCTGGAAAGTAGCCAGCAATTTGCGGTCCGGGTGTTCAATATCTTTCCATGCTGCCCGTAAACCCAGCACAATTCCGTGTTGGGAGGATAAATCATCCTGGCGCGCTAATATGGCTTGCAGGTCTTCACACAAGGCGGTCTGAGCAGCGAGTTTTTCCTGTAGTGCGACCCGCGTGGTTTCCTGTTGCTGTTTGAGTTCGTCAAACAGCGGGTCCAGGTGTTCACGGAACTGGGTCCACAGTGCCTGCTCCCTGCTGCGCCACAGGCTGCCGGCGGCCTGCCAGTTTGCTTGCAGGGATTTGGCCTGCGCAATGGCTTCGCTGCGCTCCGGTAAATGCAGCAATTGGCTGGCCGAGCGGATCAGCTTCATTTTTTCTTTTTCTACCGATTGGTAATGCTGCTGCATCGCCGTGTTCGCTTTATCCAGTGCAGCCTTCAGTTGGCGGGCAAATGCCTGGCGCTGTTTGGCCGGTACGCTATTGAGGTCCTGCAGCTTTTTACGGCCCCGGTTTGAGGCCTTGCTGAGTGCCGTCCAGTCCGTCGGGCTTGCTGTGGCCAGTTGCTCCAACTCGGCACAAAAGATAGCCAGGGATTGCGCATGACGTGACTGAATTTCACTGCGTTTTTCGAGGTATGGCTTGGCAGTATCGAAGGCCAGATGCCCGGCAGCGTTAAACTTTCGCCACATCCAGGGCGCTGAGGCAAAGTGTTTGTCGCCCGGGATCTGCTCACTTAGCTCCAGTGCTTTCCACTCTGCCTGCAGGCTTTTGACCCGGTCGAGCAGGGCATCCGGGTGCAGGCCTGCCGCCGGTAGCACCTGCATTTCTGCGATCAGACGCTTGCGGATTTTGTCGTTTGACCAGTGCTGCCATTCACGTAATTCACGCAAACGGCCCAGCATGCCAGCCATTTTCTGGTTGAGTTGCTGCCAGCCCTTGTGCTTGCCGTGGCCTTTGCCTGCCTGTTGGATTCTGGCGCGGGTTGCGAGGGCCTTGTGTAGCTCTCCCTGTTCCAGTTCCCGCTCCAGTTCTGTCAGCAACGCCTGGGCCCCGCTTAATGCCTGTTCGAGTTGCCGCTGTTGCTCATCGAGCGCTGCTTGACGCTGCCGGGCTGCCGCTGACCGCTCCGCGCCGGCAGGCGGGGCGTCGCGGGTCGTATCGGCGGGCTTTTGCGGGAGTGTTTCTTGCGGGGGCGTTTCCTGTGGGGGTGCTTCCTGCCGGGGTTTGGCCTCCCGCTCTGGCGTTGGCATTGGCGCAGGCGCCTCAAGGCGCTCACGAACCCGCTGGTAACGGTCCGCCATATCCGCTGCGGCCATTTTTTTAATCCGCGCCCATGCGGCGTACAGGGTAGCGGTTGCTCCCCGGTCCTGGTCACCTGTTGCCAGGGCGAGATGTTCGAGTGCGGCACAGATATTGACGGCCTCGCTGTGCACCGCTGCAGGGTCGGCCTGTTCCAGCAGCGCCGCATGTAAACGCTGTTGTAACTGTGTGTAGAGCGACTTGTCACGCTTTCTGAGGCCCTTGATGACCCGTTTCAGGGTTGTTTGCTGCGTTATCCTGCCGGCGGCAAGGCGGCGATTTTCCGGGTCGCTGTCTTGCATGCAACAATCTCCCAATAAGCCCTGCCGCTCGACTTTTGCCAGTGCCGCGCGGCGCAATTCGGCCTCGGGAGCCTGGCTTGCAAGCTGCTCCAGCAGTTTTTTGTCGGTCGTGTGCGCCACCACCTGCAGGCGCACTTCAAGTGGCGGCCGGGATGCAGCAGTGGAGACGGATAACTGCCGGATACGGTCCTCCAGCAGCACCCGTGTGCCGGCATCGGTCTCCTTGTCATACAGTCGCAAAATATTTTTCAACTGGTGCAGGCGCCTGATAGCGGCACAGCGCACGCGGGCGTCGTCATCGCAGGCGGCGATTTCAAGCAGGCTGCCGATGAGTTGCGGATCCTGTTCGGTGTTAACGGCGGCCAGGCGGATAGCGGCATCTTTATGCTGCCATTTGGGTTTGAACAGACTTTGCTTCCAGTTCATTTGCTCAGGCTGCCTGCATGAAATGCCGTTCCAGCAACTGGAACTGCTGCTGCGGGGCCTGCACGCGCAGCAAGTCGTGCAGCACGTCTTGTGCGTCGGGCCGGCCCCGCAGGTACCAGCCGATGTGTTTGCGTGCCACACGCACACCGGTGCAGTTGCCGTAAAACAGGTGCAAACGTGCCAGATGCTCGCGCATCACGCGGTAAATTTCCCCCGGCTCCGGTGCTGCCAGTTCCTCACCGTTTTGCAGGTAGTGATTCAGCTCCCGGAATATCCACGGGTTGCCCTGTGCACCACGGCCGACCATCAGTCCGTCGGCACCGGTGTATTCGAGTACCTCACGGGCCCGCTGTGGGGTGGTGATGTCGCCGTTGGCAAATACGGGTATGGAAACACTGTTGCAGATGTCACGAATGGTTTGGTATTCCGCTGCACCACCGAACCGCTGGGCTCGCGTGCGGCCATGGACTGCCAGTGCGGCAACCCCACACTGTTCAGCCAGCCTGGCCACGGCAACGCCGTTGCGGTTGCCGCTGTGCGGACCGGTACGGATTTTGAGCGTGACGGGCACCGCCACTGCCGCCACCACGGCTTCGAGTATTTGCCGGACCCTGTTAAGGTCAGACAGCAGGGCAGACCCGGCCAGTTTCTTGCACACCTTTTTAGCCGGGCAGCCCATATTGATATCAATGATCTGCGCACCGAGGTCGACGTTAAAACGGGCTGCTTCGGCCAATCGGTGGGGTTCGCTGCCAGCAATCTGAACGGCGACGGGTGTGGCTTCACCCGCAAAGTTACTGCGCCAGATGGATTTCTGCGTCGCCCGCAGGCCGGGGTCGGCGGCCATCATTTCGGTGACTACATAGCCGGCCCCGAGTTCGCGGCATAACTGGCGGAAAGGCCGGTCAGTGATCCCCGCCATCGGCGCCAGCGCAACCGGGTTTGCCAGTGGGTACGGTCCAATCTGCATCAGGTCTCAACAAGTCCTAACCCGGACATTTCATCAAGGATCCGGGATTTGCGCTGTAGCTGGCGAAACAGTTTGGTTGATCGTTTGAACAAGCATAGCGACAGCTATGGTGTGAGGAGGATCGGCCGAAATGTGAAGCCAGATGCTGTGCAAAACCGGATAGGACAAACTGTAACCAGTAGCAATAAGCCAAAGCGTATTTAATTCTCTGATTAAACAATATATATTTCATTTTGTCGTCCGCCTTGGTGAAATGTTCGGGCTAACTCAATGCTTCGAAAATCTGGAAACCGGCCACCCATGTGCCGATCGCAGAACCGAGGTTGGAAAAGAAAAATACCAGCAAGATACGTGTGGCCGGGTTTTTAAACCAGCCTTTCAAGCTGGTGACGTCTTCGCGCAGTCTTTCCAGGTCGGAAACTTTGGGCTTGCGCAGTACCGATTCCACCAGTCCGGTGACCATGCCTGCGGCAACGGCAGGGTTCAGTGAAGTCAACGGTGCTGCAAGCATCGCACTGACAATGGTCAGCGGATGGGCGCGCGCAATCAGCGCGCCCAGTGCTGCCAGACCGCCGTTGATCACAACCCACAGGGTGACCAGTTGCCAGCCAAGTTCGGGACTGCGTGAAAAGCCGATCCAGAAGCCGGTCAATACGGCCACCGCAATCAGCCACGGAATAAACTTCAACCAGTGCTTTGTCGGCGGCAGGTGCGACAGTTCGTCCACTTCAGCCTGCGGATCCCGCTGGTCGGAAGACAGGTATTTCGCCAGGCCCTCGAGATGCCCTGCGCCGACCACGACGAGGATTCGCTGGCCTTCGTTGGTGGCATTTTCCTGCCGCAGGCGCGCCGCCATAAAACGGTCCCGCTCGTCGATCAGCGCCGTGTACAGCTCAGGTGACTGCGCGGCGAATTCGGTAAAGGTGGACTCCAGGATGTCGCCTTCCTTGAGTTTTTCAATCTGGGCTTCATCAATTTCCTCGGAACTGACGGTACCCATCACCAGTCCTGCTGACAACATGATGCGTTTGTACCATGGAACTGCACGGTAGCTTCGCTTCAGGGTGGTTGCCAGGTCCCGGTCCACCAGTTGCAATGGCAGGTTATGGGTGCCGGCGGCGTCGACCGCAGCCTTGAGTTCTGCACCCGGTTCGATGCCGAACTGTTCGGCAATACGCCGTTGATAAGCGCCCAGTGCCAGGTTCGCCATGACCAGGCCAGCCTTTTTTTCGCGAATAATGCGATACAGGTCCATGTCCTGCCACTGCTGCTGCTGAGTCAGCGCCTGGTGGCGGGCGGGGCAAAGCTCCACCGCAATGGCGTCAAACTCGCCACTGGTGGCCATGCTGGTGACCGCTTCAACGCTGGTGCGGGAAACGTGGGCGGTGCCGAGCAACACGTAGTGCACACCCGCACGGGTGACCTCCCGCACGGGTTGCTCAGAGCTGGCTGTTTCGGGTTGTGCAACGGCCGCGTTTTGGGGTGTTAACAAACTGTCGGAATCAGGCATTCAGCATTGCGGGCCCCCGCTGGGGCCCCCTGTTTTTACAAGGGCGAAAGGATACCGCAGAAGCGCTGCTGATGCCTATTTTTCTGTGCTTTTTTCTACAAATGCCGTACTTCTTTCTACCACGGCGCCGGGTTGCAGAACACTGAACAAAACCAGGTCATATTCGAAATAGACGCTGTATTTGTCGTAATCCCAGCGCGTAATGGGAGGATCGCCCACAGCGGCGTACTGCTTGGCCGGTTCACCGAACCGGGTTTTGACATCTGCTTTGGTTAAACCGTTACCCGGCAAGTGCATGCGTTCCGACTGGCGCACTTCATCAATGAGCAGCACGTCTGCAACGATCGGCTGAATGGAATAGGCCAGAATTATTGCCAAAATAATCCATCTCATTGCGTTTCTCCTCTGGTGTCCTGATTGAGCATGGTCAGAATAGCATAATCGTGCAGGAGGGCGCAGCAAAGCCACTGTGTCCTACCTGTTTTGTGCCAACAGGCGCAGATACGACTGATAGCGCCACGGCAGGATATGGCCAGCGGCGACCGCCTGGCTGATCGCGCAATCCGGTTCAGAGGCGTGCGCACAATTATTGAAACGGCACTGGCCCAGCAACGGCCTGAACTCCCTGAAGCCTGCCGCGAGTTCATCATTATCCAGCTTCCATATACCATATTCCCATACACCCGGTGAATCGATCAGGAACCCGCCATCGGTAAATTGATACAGCCTGGTTGAAGTCGTTGTATGCGTGCCTTTGCCAGTGGCACGGGACAGTGCGCCGGTCTGTATATCCAGGTCGGGCAGAAGCTGGTTGATGAGTGATGACTTGCCGACCCCCGACTGGCCCACCAGAATGCTGGTGCGTCCCTTCAGTGCAGGCCGCAGTGCAGCGATACCTGGCGCGGCTTTACAGGAGGTCCGCAGCACGGTATAGCCCAGCGCTTGATAGTCCGGCATATGCTGCAGGACGTTTGCCCCGGCAGCGGATTCATCTGCCGCTACCGGCAGATCGGTTTTATTCAGGACAATCAGCGGCTCAATCCCGAGGCTGTGCACCGCCAGCAGGTAACGCTCGACCAGATCACGGGAGGGCAGGGGGCGGGCCGCAATTACGATGACAACCTGGTCAAGGTTGGCCGCAATCACACGCTGGCGCTGGCGTTCATCCGCCCGGACAAAAGTGTTTCTGCGCGGCAGGATGGCCTCCACCACCAGTGAGTCATGATCGGCCCGGCCAACCATGACCCGGTCACCGCAATAGGGCCGGCCGACCTTGCGCCGGAACTTACAGCGCTGGCGTCTGCCGCCCGGCAACAGCACAACGCCCTGGCTGCCATAAGACACCAGCACCAGGGCCTCTGTCGTACGGGTGGCTAACAATGGAAGCGTTTGACTGACTGCATGCCTGCCATTGTACCTGCTGATGACGTTTTGGGCATGGCACAAAACAGCAATGGCGGGTATAGTGCGGAAAACAGCGAATGGTGATTTTATGTCCGCAGATAGAAGTACCCGACTGATCTGGATTGACATGGAAATGACAGGTCTGGACACCGATGAAGACACCATCCTGGAGATCGCAACGATCGTGACGGATGCTGGCATCAACGTATTGGCAGAGGGTCCGGTTTGCGCCGTCCGTCAGGACGACAACCTGCTGAAGGCCATGGATGACTGGAACCGCAGCCACCACACCGATTCCGGGCTTTGGCAACGGGTCACAAACAGCCAGTACAACATGCGCGAGGCGGAACTTGCGACGATCCATTTTCTTGAACAGTGGGTGGAGAAAGGCACCTCACCGATGTGTGGGAACAGTATTTGCCAGGACCGCAGGTTTCTGCATCGCCGGATGCCGGAGCTACTTGACTGGTTCCATTACCGTAACCTGGATGTCAGTACCCTCAAAGTACTCGCCGGGCACTGGATGCCCGCGTCAACGGCGATCTATGAAAAGGTCAATCGTCATGAGGCGCTGTCTGATATTCGGGAGTCCATCGAAGAACTGCGCTACTACCGGCGCTTTATGGGTGAATTTGGCGGTTTGTCAGATAGTTAGCTGCTTAGCCTGGGCGGAAAGTTTTAACCAGGTTTCGACCACGGTATCGGGGTTCAATGACATGCTTTCGATACCGGCCTCCATTAGCCATGCAGCAAGGTCGGGGTGATCCGAAGGCCCCTGGCCACAGATGCCGATATACTTCCCGCGCTTTTTACAGGCATTGATTGCCATTGACAGCAGGGCTTTGACCGCTGCATCGCGCTCATCGAACAGGTGCGCGATTTCGCTGGAATCACGGTCCAGGCCGAGGGTTAGCTGGGTCAGGTCGTTGGAACCGATGGAAAAGCCATCAAAAATATCCAGGAACTGATCCGCCAGCAGCGCGTTGGAAGGGAGTTCACACATCATGATGATTTTCAGCTCATGCCGGCCCTGTTCCAGGCCAAAGCCCCGCATCACGTCAATCACGCCGCGGGCCTCATCGGTGGTACGCACAAACGGGATCATCGCCCAGACGTTGGTCAGCCCCATGTCCTCCCGGACCTTGCGCAAGGCACGGCACTCAAGCTCGAAACAGTCGCGGAATTCAGCCGAAACATAACGACTGGCACCACGGAATCCGAGCATCGGGTTTTCTTCGTGGGGCTCAAAGCTGCGGCCACCGATCAGGTTGGCGTACTCATTGGATTTGAAATCGGACAGCCGGACGATGACGGGATTGGGCGCAAATGCCGCCGCGATGGTGGCGATGCCTTCGCTCAGGCGTTCCACATAGTATTCAACCGGGCCGGCATAACCGGCCATGCGCCGGTCAATTTGCGTGCGGACTTCGTCAGGCTGGGTGCTGTATTCCAGCAATGCCCGTGGGTGCACACCGATCATGCGGTTGATGATAAATTCCAGCCTGGCCAGACCGACCCCGGCATTGGGGATGCGCGCAAAGTCAAATGCCCGGTCGGGATTGCCGACGTTCATCATGATCTTTAACGGCGCTGGTGGCATGCGCTGTAAATCGTCCCGCTGGATGGTGAAATCCAGCTTGCCGGCATAGACAAACCCGGTGTCGCCTTCCGCGCAGGAAACGGTGACGTCGGTATTATGCGGAATCCTGGTGGTTGCATCACCACAGCCAACCACCGCCGGAATACCGAGTTCACGTGCGATAATGGCCGCGTGGCAGGTGCGCCCGCCACGGTTGGTGACAATGGCGGCGGCACGTTTCATCACGGGTTCCCAGTCCGGGTCGGTCATATCCGTGACCAGCACATCACCTGGCTGAACTTCAGACATGTTGTCGATAGAGGCGATGACGCGGGTGGTGCCTGCGCCAATTTTCTGCCCGACGCTGCGGCCCCTGCACAATATGTCGTCGCTGTGCTGCTCCAGGCGATAGCGCTCTATCGCCTGCCCCCGGGACATGCTGTTGACAGTTTCGGGGCGTGCCTGCAAGATATACAAGCGCCCGTTCTGGCCGTCCTTGGCCCATTCGATATCCATTGGGCGGCCATAGTGCTGTTCAATAACAAGCGCCTGCCTGGCCAGGCTTTCAACTTCGGCATCATCCAGACTGAAGCGCATACGGTCTGCAGGCGCCACGTCCACGGTTTCCACACCACCATCAGCGGACTCGGCGTAGATCATTTTGACAGCCTTGCCGCCCAGCGTGCGGCGCAGTATGGCCGGTCTGCTGTGTATCAGGTTGGGTTTATAGGCATAGAATTCATCCGGGTTAACGGCCCCCTGCACAATCATTTCCCCGAGGCCCCAGGACGAAGTGACCAGGACGGCGTCTGCAAATCCGGACTCGGTATCGAGCGTGAACATGACACCGCTGGCGGCAAGGTCTGAGCGCACCATGATCTGGACACCGGCAGACAGGGAGACCGCCGCGTGCTCGAAACCCTGGTGCACGCGGTAGGCGATGGCGCGATCGTTGTACAGGGACGCAAAGACCGCAAGAATTTTTGTTTTTATGTCTGCCAGGCCGCGCACGTTCAGGAAGGATTCCTGCTGGCCTGCAAATGAGGCATCGGGCAGGTCTTCGGCGGTGGCCGAGGAACGTACGGCCACCGCAGGTTCGCTACCGGTATCCATGACCAGGCGCTGCCATGCTGCACTGATGGCTGCGTCCAGGGCAGGGGTGAAGGGCGTTTCCAGCACCGACTGGCGGATTTCCTTGCCGGCTTCTGCCAGCGCCTGAATATCATCGACATCCAGTGCCTTGAGCCTGGCGTCGATGCGGTCTTTCAAGCCCGATTGGTTGAGGAATTCCCGGTAGGCGGATGCGGTGGTTGCAAAACCACCCGGTACCGACACGCCAAGCTTGCCCAACTGGCTGATCATCTCGCCCAGTGAAGCGTTCTTGCCACCGACCTTGTCCAGGTCACCCATTCCCAGTTC
The DNA here is from genome assembly GCA_003233115.1 of Oceanospirillales bacterium. Classification (GTDB taxonomy): domain Bacteria; phylum Pseudomonadota; class Gammaproteobacteria; order Xanthomonadales; family SZUA-36; genus SZUA-36. The sequence continues at coordinate 1,396 of QIKV01000211.1, read as the reverse complement.
GTGCAACCAGGCGATATATTGATTCAACAGCCTTCCCTCTATCCGTATGCTGGTGCCAAGGGGGTATTTTACAAGCGTGGCAAATCACTTACTATTCCAAATTGACTTTAATTTACAATTGCTGAGAACACGCGTATGTTCAGAACGGTATTTTTTATTTCCGATGGCACCGCCATTACCGGGGAAACCCTTGGCCACAGCTTGTTGGCACAGTTTTCCGGGGTTGAATTCACCCAGGTTCGTATTCCCTTTGTCGGCGACGCGACGGCGGCGCTTGAGGCGGTCGCACAGATCAATCGTGCGGGAAAAAGAGACCGGGCCAGACCAATTGTGATCAACACCATTGTCGATAAAAAACTGTCTGCGATTATCCGCAGCAGCGAAAGCGTGGTGCTGGATCTGTTTGGCGAGTTTCTGGACACCCTGGAAAATGCCCTGGGCATCAAGCCACAACCCGCGGTTGGCCAGACGCATGGCCTGAAAGATTTTTCTGTGTATGAAGACCGCATGAAGGCGACCAACTACGCCCTTAACCACGATGACGGCATCAAGCTTTCTTTTGACCGGGCGGATCTGGTCCTGGTGGGCGTTTCCCGTTCTGGCAAGACCCCCACCTGTTTGTACATGGCGCTGCACTACGGCGTGAAGGCAGCAAACTATCCGCTGACGGAAGACGATCTCGATGAGATGCGCCTGCCGCCTTTTCTACGGCGTCATAAACGCAAGATCATTGGCTTGATGATCGAGCCGGATCGCCTTGCGCAAATTCGTGAAACCCGCAAGCCCGGCAGCCGTTACGCATCCATAAAACAATGCCGAAAAGAAGTTGAACTGGCGGAAAGCCTGTTGCGGCTGGAAGGCATCCCGGTATTCCAGACCACGCGCAGTTCTATCGAGGAGATATCCAGTCGCGTGCTGGCGGAGTTGGGTTTGCAGCGGGAGATGTTTTAGCGGGCGTTGCCCGACCAGTGTCTCGATCCCCAAGGGACATCACACATAAAAAAGCCCACCGGAAGGCGGGTCATACTTGTAATAGACTGTGAGGAAGTGAAGAGGCTGTGCCATGGGGATTATTCCGGGCATCCTGCCCTTCACCCCTGCGGGGCCAGCCTGCGGCTGTTCAAAATTGTTCCCGACAATTTTGTCGACCCCAGTCGGGCGTTGCCCGACTAGTGTCTCGATCCCCAAGGGACATCACACATAAAAAAGCCCACCGGAAGGCGGGCTTTTTTATGTATGGCGTCCCCTAGGGGATTCGAACCCCTGTTGCCGCCGTGAAAGGGCAGTGTCCTAGGCCTCTAGACGAAGGGGACAGTTTTGGTGGAGCTAGACGGGATCGAACCGTCGACCTCTACAATGCCATTGTAGCGCTCTCCCAGCTGAGCTATAGCCCCGC
>QIKV01000222.1 GCA_003233115.1 Oceanospirillales bacterium | reverse complement strand
CCTGAATACCTATCTTGAGAAAGGGCATTTGTTGAAAAGCCTGATGTGCATCAACAGCATGAAACTGTTGCGTTATGCGGAAGAAACAAGGGCATTCAACTCACCAAATCCAGGGCGCTGTTTCGAAAATGTGTCACTTGGACAGCCGAAGAGTTTCAGTGGCCAGGATATGAGCCGGAAGAGCTTCATCGACTCAATAAGGTTTTGAACGAACAGGACTTTCCTCCTGTTGAGATTATGCATCATCTGCTCATTGCGGCGAAGCTGATGCGGCATTTCAAGGGTAAGGCCGTTCTGACCAAATCCGGTCGGCAATTACAGTGCTCTGCAGATTGCCTTGTTTGAAACCTGGTTTACCCGGTTTGATTTTGCTTTTTATGAACGTTTCAACATGCCTGCGATTGCCGGGGGTGATGATTATGAACATTTCTTTGGTATCATTAGCAACTGCGCTTCAGATTGGGTTTCGCTGGCCGACCTGGCTCATTGATGCATTCCGGTTGATATGATCCGTAAATATCATATCAGCCCGCTTGATGAAGCCTGTTGGCATCTCAGTTCAAGATTGATACGCCCCTTGAGTTGGCTTGGATTGCTGGAAGTGAATCGAGGGGACAGGTTTTCGCCATTTCGCGAACAGTCAATTCGTAAAACAAAACTGTTTGACGCGTTTCTCGAATTTCCAAATGCCGCTGCAGGGCACGTCGAACCTATCACGGTCCGCTGATCGTTAATACATCCACAAACAAATAATTTCATCGGCATGTTTCAAAATGCCGGGATGGAAACGCATTGCTGTATTTGCATTCCAAATGATTGCTATGTGATTGCTAGAACGATTTTAGAAAAATCACCAAAATCGGCATTTACCATAAATTATTGATTTTATTAAGAAATTTGGTGCACCCGACAGGATTCGAACCTGTGACCTCTGCCTTCGGAGGCGCCTGCTTCCGGAAGCAAATATTGCTGCCGACATTACCGCATTTATCACCTTCCTGGTGTTTGGGAGCAACTGCGGACTAGAATTCTAGTCCGTTGCCTGGTCCATGAACCGTGACATCCCTAAAAACCTCTTCAGTTCACCATTGGAAAGGGTTTATCAATCGAGCGGTTTGCATAAAAGAAACGGCGCAAGGCTATCTGGCGCAGGAACTATTTCCATAAATTCAGGACTCATGGATTCGGATGTCTTATTTTTACAATACCCGAGCCCGGTAGGCAGTGTCTCGTTTAGAGATCGCTGCCATATCCAAGAGACATCCCTGTGAGGGGTGGTCGCCATTTGACCGTCGTGATCACATTCAGAGCTACTCTCAACCGGGGCATAATTGAATCTGAATTGCACGCGAGCCAGCATCAAGCGGCCCGCCGCAGAAACGGGAGTGTGTTTCATGCCGGGCATCCTAACATCAAACCGGACCAATTAAACGGGTTAGTCAGAGTTATGCCACAATTTTCCCGTCTATTATAAGCTATAAGCCGTTGACAAAAACGACCGCATGATCGGAGGAAGGACGCTGACAGATCAGCAGACCAACAGGGATACGGACAGCTCTAGGATCGTTACCCAACCCGTCTCTGCCCCTACACTTGCATTGCAAAAAGGTGGTGGCGCGATCCAGGGTATGGGCGAGAAATTTTCAGCTAATCCGGCTTTCGGTACCAGTTCGATGACAGTGCCGTTCGCGACGAGCCCTGGCCGCTCTGGTTTTGGACCGCAACTCGCGCTTTCATACGATTCTGGCAACGGCAATAGCCCGTTCGGTTTTGGCTGGAGTCTTTCGCTCCCTTCGATCACTCGCAAAACCGCAAGGGGGCTACCCAAATACCAGGACACCATGGAGTCGGATGTCTTTATTCTTTCCGGTTCTGAGGATCTCGTTCCATTGCTTATCGAAGTCAACGGCGAATGGGTGCGTGAACGTTTGCCGCCGCGAACCGTGTCAGGACAGACTTACCTTATCCAGCGATACCAACCCCGCGTCGAAGGCTTGTTCGTACGCATCGAGCGCTGGACGAATCAAGCCGACCCGGTCGATTCCTATTGGCGTTCGATATCACGAAACAACATCACAACCTGGTACGGCAAAACCGTCGAGAGCCGTGTTGTGGACACTGCCGATCCGGCGCGCATCTTCAGTTGGCTTATTTGTGAGAGCAGCGACAACAAGGGCAATGTCATCGTCTACCGCTACAAGGCAGAGAACTCCGATAATGTAGATACCTCGCAAGTTCACGAAAAAAACCGAACCACGCAGTCCCGTGGCACCAACCGCTACCCAAAATACATTCGGTACGGAAACCGCACTCCATACCTTCCGGTGTTGGACGAGGCTGAGCCGGTCACACCCCTGCCGGAGGAGTGGTTGTTTGAGGTCGTATTCGACTACGGTGAACACGATGCCGGGACACCGGTCCCCTTGGAAGCAACGACCTGGCCCGTGCGCCCCGATCCGTTTTCGTCCCATCGTGCTGGTTTTGATGTGCGGACATACCGCCTGTGCCAGCGGGTCTTAATGTTTCACCACTTTCCCGATGAAGCTGATGTCGGCGCGAATTGCCTTGTGCGCTCCACCGACCTTCGTTACTCGCACGAAGCAGCACCTGCTGATCCGCGTAACCCCATCTACTCCTTCTTACTCGCGGTAACGCAAGCACGTTATAGGCGCAGAGCAGATGGCACTTATTTAAGTAAATCCTTGCCACCACTTGAGTTCGAGTATACGCAACCCGTTATCGACGAGACTGTGCGCGATGTAGACGCAAAGACTATGGAGAACCTCCCCTACGGCCTGGATGGCGGACAGTACCAGTGGGTAGATCTGAACGGTGAAGGGTTGTCCGGTATCCTGACCGAACAATCCGAGGGCTGGTTCTACAAACGCAACCTCAGTCCGATCAACCTGCTCCGGGACAATGGCAATGAACGCACCGCGGCTACTTTCGGTCCGCTGGAGCTTGTTGCAAGGAAACCATCTTTGGACGCGATTAGCGATGGAGAGCAACAGCTTCTCGATCTTTCCGGCGACGGCCAACTCGATATCGTGGCTCTGAGTGGTCCTACGCCAGGATTCTTCGAACGTGATAATGGAGACGGTTGGAAAACGTTTAAGCCTTTCAAGTCATTGCCGGTTGTCGATTGGTCCGATCCCAATCTGAAATTTGTTGATCTCACGGGTGACGGCCACGCCGACATTCTGATAACCGAGCATGACACGTTTTGCTGGCACCCATCTGAATCTGAAGACGGTTTCGGCCCATCTGAATCCGTCCGCAAGGTTCTGGACGAAGAGCTGGGACCTCGTCTGGTTTTTGCCGACGGTACGCAGTCTATCTATCTGGCTGATTTTTCAGGCGACGGCCTTACTGACCTGGCGCGTATTCGGAATGGTGAAGTTTGTTACTGGCCCAATTTGGGTTATGGCCGGTTTGGTGCAAAGACCAGCATGGATAATGCGCCCTGGTTCGACGCACCAGACCACTTCGAGCAACGACGAATTCGATTGGTTGACATCGATGGTTCCGGCGTCACCGACATCCTCTATCTGAGCGATGACAATGTTCATATCTATTACAACCACTCCGGGAACAGATGGAGCGATGTGCGCACGTTGACTGCGTTTCCTCAGGTGGGCAATTTGTCGACAGTGACTGCTGTCGATTTGTTGGGCAACGGCACTGCCTGCCTGGTTTGGTCGTCACCGCTTCCGGGTGACGCGGGCCACGCGATGCGCTATCTCGATTTGATGGGTGGGCAAAAGCCTCATCTTCTGACTCGATTTGAAAATAATCTTGGCGCTGAAACCTTAGTTCATTATGCGCCGTCGACAAAGTTCTATCTACAGGATCAGCTTGCCGGCAGTCCCTGGATTACCAGGCTGCCGTTCCCGGTGCATGTGGTCGAGCGGGTTGAGACATTCGATCACATAAGTCGCAATCGTTTTGTTACCCGATATGCATATCACCATGGATATTTTGATGGTGTCGAGCGGGAGTTCCGCGGCTTTGGCATGGTCGAGCAATGGGACACCGAGGAATTTGCCGATCTCTCCGAGAGCAACAATTTTCCCGTTGGTGATAATGTAGATGACACTTCGCATATTCCGCCGGTTCATACAAAAACGTGGTTCCACACCGGCACGTACATCGACCGGCGACACATCTCTGATTTTTTTTCCGGAATGCTCGACGGCCAAGATGAGGGCGAATATTACCGGGAACCGGGTTTGACCGAAGTGGAAGCGAGAGCCCTGCTGCTCGACGACACATTGCTGCCGCAAGGCCTAAGTGCCGGCGAGGAGCGCGAAGCCTGTCGCTCATTGAAGGGCGCGATGCTGCGTCAGGAAATCTATTCGCTGGACGGAACGGAAATGGAATTACACCCATATACGGTTATCGAGCAAAACTTCACGATTTTCCCGGTGCAACGGAAGTCTCGCAATCGTCACGCAGTCTTTTTTACCCATGACCGCGAGGTACTCAGTTACCACTATGAGCGCAATCCGGCCGACCCGCGGATCAATCACGCTTTGACCTTGGCTGTGGATGACTACGGCAATGTCCTGCAATCGGCTGCTATTGGCTATGGCCGCCGCCAACCCGACATGGAACTGCAAGCCGCTGATCGGGAAAAGCAGGCGCAATTGTTGATAACCTGTGGAGAAAATTCTTTTACCAACCCGGTCGATGATGGGGATCGTTACCGTACACCGCTGCCCAGTGAGGGGCAGAGTTATGAACTGACGGGTCTGGTTCTGGTACTGGGTCAGGCGCGATTCAGTTTTGCCGGAACGCTGGAAGCAGTGTCATCAGCGGCGCGTATCGATTATCACCAAATACCCACAGACGGTTTGCAAAAACGCATCATTGAGCAGGTCCGGACACATTACCGGCCCGACGATCTGGGTGATGCACAAAACGACCTGTTGGCGCTGCTGCCGCTTGGCGTGGTCGAGTCACTGGCTTTGCCTGGCGAGAGCTATGGGCTGGCGTTTACGCCGGAACATTTGACGGCCATTTACGGCGACCGGATCAACGAAGACATGCTGACGGAAGAAGGTGCCTACGTGCACAGTGAAGGTGACACAAACTGGTGGATTCCATCGGGCCGTTCGTTTTTCTCGATCAACCCGGTCGGTACGCCAGCAGAAGAACTGTCTGAAGCGCGGACGCATTTCTTTAACGGACGGCGGATTCAAGACCCATTCGGGGAAACGTTTACTGTCGACTACGACACCTACCAACTTATGCCCATGCGCACGACCGACCCGCTAGGTAATTCCGTTTCCGCCACTCATGATTACCGGGTTTTGCAACCGGTAGAAACTACTGATCCCAACGGCAACCGCGCCGCCGTCGCGTTTGACGTGTTGGGCATGGTGGTAGGCACAGCGACCATGGGCAAGGAAAGCGAGAACCTGGGCGATTTCCTGGACGGTTTTCAGGCTGATCTGACCCAGGATCAGATCGATGCGTTTCTTGCCCTTCCGAGAGGACCGCCTGCCACCGAACTGCTGGGTAACGCCACCTCGCGCATTATTTATGACGAAACCCGTTTTCAGCGACTGGAGCGGCCCCCCTTTGTTGCGATTGTTGCTCGGGAAACCCATGTCGGCGATCTGGGTGCGGGCGAGGAGACCTCTGTGCAAGTCAGTCTGGCCTACTCGGACGGTTTTGACCGCATCATTCAAAACAAGGTGCAGGCTGAGCCGGGACCGATTGAAGAAGGAGGGCCAACCGCTGAGCCGCGCTGGGTAACAAGCGGCTGGACTATCTTCAACAACAAAGGCAATCCGGTCAGGCAATACGAGCCATTCTTCAGCTCTTCCCACGGCTTTGAGTTTGGTGTCAGCGTTGGTGTCAGCCCAACACTGTTTTACGACCCCGTCGGCAGAGTCGTAGCGACACTGTATCCCAATCATACCTGGGAGAAGGCTGTATTTGACCCGTGGCGTCAGGAAAACTGGGACGTCAACGACACCGTGCTGCTTGATCCGGCCAATGATGAAGATGTTGGCGATTTTTTTCGCCGACTTCCCAACAGCGACTTACTCCCTACCTGGCATTCTTTGCGCACGGACCTTGCGCATGCAGCAGAAGCGACAGCCCGATGGCCGGACGCTGAGCGTCGCCAGGATGAAGCTGGCGCCGCTGGCAAAGCCGCCGCCCATGCCGACACTCCAGGCATCGTCTATCTCGATTCCCTGGGCCGACCCTTCCTGTCCATCGCCGACAACGGAGCGGATGGCCGGTATGAAACACGTACTGAACAAGATATCGAGGGTGCGAGCTTGCGGGTTGTCGATGCGCGTGGCAATGCGGTGATGACTTATCAACTGGAAAGCGATGATCAGCCGATCATCGGTTATGATATTGCCGGGCGGCGGCTTTTCGAGCACGGCATGGACAGCGGTGACCGGCGAGTGCTGATGGACATCGCTGGTGCTCCGATCCGCGCTTGGGACAGTCGCGGCCACGTCGTTCGCAGTGTGTATGATGAGTTGCGTCGGCCGTTGCGCTCGTTCGTGACGGGTGTCGATACGGTCGATCCCAACCGGGAGATTCTGTTCCAGCAAACCGTCTACGGCGAGGCTCAAGGTGATGCACTGAACCACCGAAGTCGCATCTTTCAGGTTTTCGATGGAGCGGGCGTGGTCACAAGTGACGCCTACGATTTCAAGGGTAATCCATTGCTCGGCTCTCGTCAGTTGCTAGCCAACTACAAAGACACAGTCGATTGGAGCTTGGCCCCGGCGTTGGAAGCTGAAATGTTTACCACCCGGACCGAATACGATGCACTCAACCGTCCAGTGGCGATCACCACGCCCGACAACAGCGTGTCGCTGCCCGGTTACAACGAGGCCAATCTGCTGGAACGCCTGAATGTACGACTGCGCGGCGTTGATGCGCCAACATCATTTGTGATCAATATCGACTACAATGCCAAAGGCCAGCGCGAGCGCATTACATATGCTACGGATGACGGCAGCAATTTCACCACCCGGTACGAATACGACGAAGAGACCTTCCGGCTGATTCAGCTGGACACAGTGCGGCATCGGGATGAGGTTTCGCTGCAGGACCTCCGCTATACCTACGATCCCGTCGGCAATATCACCGGGTTCCGCGATCACGTCCATCAGACGGTGTTCTTCGACAACACCGAGATAGAGCCCCACTGCGACTACATCTACGATGCCCTCTACCGTCTGATTCGCGCCGAGGGCCGCGAGCATGCCGTTCAGAACAATATCCAGCGGGATTCCGCTGACTTCGAGCCGGTGATTGGCATTCCGTTCCCCAACAGCCCCGAAGCGCTACAACGGTATACGCAGGAGTACGAATACGACCAAGTAGGTAACTTTTTGGGGTTTGCCCATAGTGGCGGGGCGTTGTTGCGCTGGAAGCGTTGCTACCAGTATGCCCTGGACAGCAACCGTCTACTGGGTACCAGCGGCGCGGGGGAGTTTCAGGATCAACCCTGTCCTGAGCACTACGTGCCCGGCCCGGTCTCGACACTTACCCAGCGTTACGAATACGACGTCCACGGCAATATGGTTCGCATGGCGCACCTGCCGGTAATGAACTGGGACTTCAAGGACCAGCTGCAGGCGACCTCGCAGCAGGTGGTCAACGACGGCACGCCCGAAACGACCTACTACGTCTATGACGCCGGAGGGCAGCGGGTACGCAAGGTGACGGAGCGGATGGCAGGTAGTGGCGATGCGCCAACTCGGGTGAATGAACGTATTTATCTGGGTGGGTTTGAGTTGTATCACGAGTATGATGGCAGTGGTGAAAACGTTAGATTGGAACGCGAGACCTTACATTTGGTCAATGACAAGCAACGGATGGCGTTGGTGGAAACGCTTACTGTTGAAGATGGCGCGGCTGTGTCCAATCCGGCATCTGTTGTTCGCTATCAGCTCAGCAATCACTTGGGTTCAGCCACATTGGAACTTGATGAGAATGCGAACCCTATTTCGTATGAGGAATATCATCCTTATGGGACTTCAGCCTATCGAGGTGGACATTCGACGGCAGATGTGAGTTTGAAGCGGTATCGGTACACAGGCAAAGAGAAGGACAATGAGACCGGGTTATACTACCACGAAGCGCGCTATTATGCGTGCTGGTTGGGGCGGTGGATTAGCTGCGATCCCGAAATATCCACCAACCTCTATGTTTATGCTGCGGGCAGTCCATCAAAATTTATTGATCCGAACGGGAGAGCACCTGCAGAATCTCCCATAGTAGGGCCATACAAAACTGGCCCAAACGCAGTAGGAGGAGATCATATACGTCAAGTGGCGTCTCAGACCGCGGGAGCGGGGGCAAAGCGGAGTACCGCGCCTCAATTAAACCAAGCTCTTTCGGTGAGCACCAAAACAGCTAATTACTTGGACAAACTTGGGCAGAAAATCGAAGCCGCCATCAATCGAGCTGCCTGGGGCAAGGATTACAGCAAAATACCTGCGGGATCAAAGGGGACGGTCACCCTGAAATCGACTGGTACATCAGGTGTGGGGAAAACGAGTCCGGCTACGCCGTCGACTTGGTTTGAGGACGTCAAGTCGTTCTTCAAGCTCCGCGAGGCCGGGGTCCCAGGCGACAAAGCATTGAAACTCGTCAACGAGTCCGGCAAGCAACTGGACGCTTCCGGAACGACGCCCACGCGGGTTCCACAACCACCCAACCGCGCACCCGCTGCCCTCAAAATCGGACAGACCCTGTCCGTTGAGACTAAAACTGTTTCAGTATCCGGCAGGAATGCAAAGGTAGGTTGGGCAAGCAAGGGCATGGGCGGATTTGGTGCAGCTCTCGGTGTACTCGGTTCGTTCACAGGTGGTCATCAAGTCGGCACGGGTACCGTTCAGGTCAGCGAGGGTCAAACCGGAGAAGGGGTTACGACCATGGCGGAAGGAGGCGCGAACCTGGGCCTAACAATTGGGAGCGCAGCAGCAGTCAAATCGGGATCGGCGGTGATTGAGAAGGGCATCGTGGCCGGTGGTTTGACATTATTTGCCGGGATTGCTGCTGCAGGGGCGGTTGCACTGGCGGCTGAAGAGACCAGAAAAACTATCCGAGGGGAACAGACAATGGCAGCTGAAGCCACAGACTTTTGGAAAGATGTCCAGAATGACGCTATGAAAGAGGAACCCAGTTTTGGAGGAGATGTGATAATCATCGGCGCGGAAATCGCAGGCGCCGCCGCCGGATTTATTGCAAGTGGACAAGAAAGTCTGTGGGGGTTGTTGGACTGAAGCACAACTACAAGAACAAAAGGGTCAGCCAAGTAAGTGCATTCCATGCACCACAAACAACATTAAATAGGATGAGATTAAACATGGCAAAGATACATATTGCCGGTAAGGCAAGCGAGAGGAGAAACCCATGAAACTCCAAGGCCGAAATCTCGAACCGAATATGCGCGGTGACGATGTCAGGCTTGTGCACAAAGAGCTGCGCCAGCTTGGATTTAATATTGTAGACCGGGCAGGTTTTTTTGGATCCACGACATTCGTTGCTGTTCAGGAATTTCAACGACTGCACAATCTGCGTGCGACCGGCAGTGTTAATGCCCTTACGGCACGGGCGATCAATACAGCCGTGGATGCTCGGCCTCGTTCGGATTATCTGATCAGTGGCACGGTCGTGCGTGCCGATGGCAGTCCCGTCGCGCGTGCCAAGGTCTCATTGCTTGAGAAGAAACTGCGCTGCGAAGAACCACTTGGTCAGTGTGTAACCGATGCCCTGGGAATGTTCGAGATTGTATACCCGCAACCGGACGAAACGCCGTTCAGTGCTCTGGTCCGCGCATCCAGTCGCCGCGGCCGGGAGATCGCGGTCTCCAATTTGATTTGTGATGTGAAGCCTGTCGAAGAGATGACACTGGTCGTTGACGGCGCCGCGCTGCGCGGTCCGTCGGAATATGTACGCCTTGAGGACGTTCTTCGACCCGCGCTGGTCGCAGAAAAGCTCGATCCGGCTGACCTCAACGAAGAAGATGTCGATTTTCTGGCCTGCAATCTGGATCTCGATCCCGAGCACGTCGCGCTGTTTGTGGTGAGTGCGCGGCATCATCGCGAGACCGACGTTATGGCTCAAGTCTATTATGGCATGTTGCGCCAAGGGCTTTCTTCGGATCTTAAAACACTGATCGCACATTCCCCAGAAACCTTGAACGATGCGTTGGTGACCTCGGTCGGGGAAAACATCATTGATCCTTTACCTAAAACCGGCATTTCGCGCATCCTGCGTCAGCTTCAAAATCAGATCGTGCGTCTTGCATTGCAAGACCCGGAGCCGGATCGTCCAACTTTCTCCGCACTATTTGAAATTGCCGGTGTGAAATCCCGTCATCGCCAACGCATTCTGGCAGATTATGTTGATCGCGAAGGGACCGTTGAGGAATATTGGCGCCGGTTGCGCGATGATCCTGACATTAACAACGACGAGCTGGACCGACTGCAAGAAACGCTTAAGCTAAGCACGATCGCCCTTAATCATGTTGATCTGGTACACCATATCGTGCGGTTACAAAGCGCCGGGACAATAGGAGCCCAACTGCGGGACTTAAGTCGCCTCCTCCCGAACGAGTGGCGTGAATTATTGGAAACAGAGGTGGACGGTAAAAAGATCGGCGCTCCTGAATTCTTTGGAAAGAACGAAGCAGAGCGAATCGAGCGCTATGCCGAGTTCCTGCCTCGTATGGTTGAGAGCATTTTCCCAACGGCAGTGCTAACGCACCGTATCGCTGATGTAGATCCTGGCGAGTTTGATTTCACACCGGCACTGGGCTTTCTCAACCGCAATCCGGATTTTGAATTCCGCGACACTCTGGTTCAAACATATCTGGATGAAAATCCAGATGCTCTGGTCGGAATTCCCGACGCAGAAGAAACAGTCACTACCTTGAAGAGCATGCAGCGTTTGTTTGAGGTCGCGCCCGCTCTTAACAAAACCCAGGCCGTTGCCACGTTGATGGCAAAACGCGTCAACTCGGCAACCGCCATTCGCCGTATGGGCCCCACCCAATTCATTCGTCAAAATCGGGAAGCGCTGGGATTTGACGGAGCACAGGAAATGTATACCCGTGCCGCGCGCAAAGCGGACACGGCCCTCTATTTTCTGAGTCGATCACTTGTATTCAATCCCGTCAATCCCGCCATTATTGCCCCGCACCTGGCCGGGCAGGGCGTTCCTGATCTGGAAGACCTTTTTGGTTCTCTGGATCTGTGCACATGTGAGCACTGTAACTCGGTCTGCAGCCCGGCAGCTTACACGGTCGATATTCTGCACTACCTGATGAATCGTCCAACCGTTTCAGGCGGCGGGACGGCATTGGATGTCCTTTTCAACCGCCGTCCTGACCTTGGCAAGGTCGAGCTGAACTGTGACAACACCAACACAGTGCTTCCTTATGTGGACCTGGTGTTGGAGATATTGGAAACCGCTGTTGTCGGTAATGGCCAGCTTGCAGTTATTAAACCGGACGAGGATGATCTTTTCTTTCCCTTCCAGACCACAGGCGAGACAGGCGATCTTGCGGCCAATCCAGAACATTTGAATGTCCAGGCATATGACATGCTGCGCACTGCGCTCTATCCCTGGTCGCTTCCGTTTGATCTGTGGTATGCTGAAGTTCGCATCTATCTCGGCCAGCTGGGTGTTCCATTTCACCAGGTGCTGGAACAGTTTTCATTCGCTGATACAGAAGGTTCCAGAGCTGCATTCGCCGCAGAGAGGTTAGATCTGACAGCACGTGAACGCGAGATCATTACAGACGCAGAAAATGATCCACTTCATCAACTGATGGGCTTTGACAGTCTTGCTGAACTGAACCAGTTTATGGCAGACGCCAATGCGGCCCAATTCATTGATCGCTCCGGTTTGAACTTTGAGGAACTGACGAACCTGCTCAATGTTCGGTTTGTCGGCCGCGATGACAATCTGAGCATTCGTTTCGACGGGCCCGATTGCGATCTCGATGGAGCCACGATCACCAATCTCGATCGCAACCCGGTTGATCGGATGCAGCGTTTTGTGCGGCTTTGGCGTAAACAAGACTGGTCTATTTCCGAATTAGGCAAAATTCTGCAAACCCTTAACGCTACAAACCTGAGCGATAACGATCTGATTGGCCTGGCGCAGGTGAAAAGGCTGCAAACGGACTTGAAGGTACGAGTTCCAGTTCTTTTGAACTGGTTGGCTGAAAATATGACGATGATCAATGGTGACGATCACATGTCAATTTATGAACAGGTTTTCCTGGACCCGGCCGTCCATAAACCGGAACTGGCGATCTTTGAACTGGCCGGAGATGAACTCGTCAACACTTCGGAATCGCTCAACGACCATGTTCCGATTGTCTATAGCGCACTAGGTATCAGTGCCGCAGGTCTTGGTCTGTTGATTGATACTGAGCTGCCAAACACGACCCTCGATATTTCTAATCTGACAAGGCTTTATCAGGCCGTATCCCTGTTAAAGAAGCTCAAACTGTCGATTCCTGAATATATAACGCTGCGCGGCTTATCTGGCATTGACCCGTTTGGTGCGGACGCCATCGACGAATTGACCAAATTCGTAGAGTTAACCAGACGTGTGCAAAGCTCGCCATTCGCAATTTCACAGCTCGATTATCTGCTGCGTCATCTCGAAACAGCCGCGGCGCCAGTGGGTGCGGACGTAGAAGATGTTACGGCGGTTCTCGTGACGCTGCGTATTGCACTTTACCAGATTGCACTCGAACACCGTTTGCCTGATGCCAGCGACACAATTCTGCAGATGACTGAAAACAAACTGACTCTTATCCTATCAGCAGACGGGGTCAGTGAAATCATGGCGATTGTCAACAAAACGTCGACGCAATCGCAGGAAGACCAGATATCGTCGATTGAAGGGCATCTTGCTGTTTTTCTGGATCCAGCCGACGTGATCGCCGCATGGATTGACGATGATCAGGACGAAAGTGCGCCATCTGACGAGAGAGCGCTGAGTGTCCTGGCGCCACTACTTCAGCATCTACGCCGCATCTCCAGCGAAAATCTCGTCGTTCAGGTGATAGCATCAGCACACGATGTCCAACTCTCAGTGGCAGAACGGCTTTTACGCACGTTTCGATCGGTACCTGACAGCGATGAATCATTTATGGAGATTTTCCTTGCAGACGGCTTTGTACCTGCGGTCGCTGAATCTGAGGAACTCTCAGATCCTGATTCCGGCAAGACGACGCCGAATTTTGAAGAAACGACCAACCTCGTTGAGTTCTCCCTGCAATATGCTGCCTATTATCGTTTGGCCAAGGTAACGCTCGTCCTTAGAGCGCTAGGAGTGCCGGAAGACAAAGACAGCATTGAATTCTTTTTCACTTATGGTGTCGCTTCTGGATGGCTGGATTTGAATACCCTGCCTTTGGTCCCCATAGAACAACCGGCAACAGAACTTGATACCTTGTTGAATATGGTCGAACTCTTCCAGACATCGGCTGGTCTGTTTGGTGATCTGACCACGCTATTTGGCCTGTTGGGATCGTTGGAAGGTGCCAGTACTGAACGACTGGACTTTTTGAAAACACTCGCTTCGTTAACGGGGTGGGACAATGCAGACATAGTCTTTTTGACTGGTCCATCGGCGCTCAATATAGCTTTCCCTGACGGGTTCCGGGATGGGCAGTTTTTGGTATCGCTCAAATCACGCTTCCAGGTGTTGGGCAGGCTCTCGGTCTCAGCCGAAGCGGTCCAGGTGTGGGCTACCCAGCCGGTCACCGTTCAGACCGCACGTGCCGTCAAACAAGTCGCACGCGCCAGATACGAGAACAAGGCCCAATGGTTGACCGTCGCAAAACCATTGCGCGATGAGCTCAGAGAGCAGCAGCGCGCCGCATTGGTCGCCTACCTGGTTCATAATATTCGCATCCAGGTGCCAAGACTTGAAAACCCGCAGCCGACACTCTCCATAGGTGCGCGCCGCGCTGCGGTGCATGAATTACAATTGAAACTGAATATGGCAGGGGCAAATCCGTTGCTCAAGGTAGACGGAGTTTTTCGTCGCAGTACCAGACAAGCGGTGAGAGTTTTCCAGGACCAACAGGATCTGAATGTTACCGGGACCGTCAGTCCTGCGGTCTGGATCAGACTTAACCAGGTCAATCGTCGCCTGACAGGACCAAACGAACTTTATGCCCATTTCCTGATCGACGTCGAAATGGACCCCTGCATGCTTACTTCCCGCATAGTATTGGCGAACAGTTCGATTCAGCTGTTTGTCCAGCGCTGTCTGCTCAACCTGGAGCCAGAGGTCGAATTATCTCTCGAAGATTCCAAAGAATGGGCATGGATGAAGCAGTACCGGTTATGGGAAGCCAATCGCAAGGTCTTCCTGTATCCCGAAAATTGGATCTACCCGGAGCTACGGAACAACAAGACCCCTCTCTTCAAGGAGTTGGAGAGCGGAATTCTCCAGGATGAGATAAATGAAACGACTATAGAGCGTGAATACCTCAAATACCTCAATGGTCTCAACCAGGTTGCTCAACTGGAAATCAGCGGACTCTACCGGCAATGGGAGGTGGACAGAGATACTCTGCACGTGGTTGCCAGAACGCAAAATGCCCCACGCGCCTATTTCTATCGGAAGTGGATTGATCAGCGTTACTGGACTGCCTGGGAAAAGGTTGATGCCGATATCGAAGGGGATCACCTGGTGCCGGTGGTCTGGAATCGTCGCCTGTATCTGTTCTGGCCAATTTTTGAGGAACAGAATATCGAGAGAGAAACCACCGAAACAATCACGGAATCACGAGAAGGTGAAACCGTACAAAAGACTGTTCCGGTCAAAGAGATTCTGAAACACTACAACATTAAAATCGCCTGGAGTGAATACCGGGATGGGGGTTGGTCGCCCAAACAAATTTCAGTTGCGTCGATCACCACTGCCCCGAACGAAAATCTGCCGGACAAAAGCAGTATTTCCTTCTGGCCACAAGTTGACGACAACAACAGACTATACATTCTCACCTACGGATTCGGGGTGGATCCCCTCAAGCAATTTCGGTTTGCGGTCTGTGATGGAACCCTCGAGGTAACAGGTGAGTCCGACAACGACAAGTTTTCGGCTATTGCGGTGAAAGTGCTCAGTTTTGCCAGCGGCCAGGGGTGGTATTTCAATGGACTGGTTGGCCTCAAGGCCGAGAAACAGGCGCTAAATGTCATCACGAGCGGAACCGTGTTTGACAGTGGCATTGAAGTCCTGAGCAACTTCGATGAGACAAAAGTGCTCAGGAAGGCTTCTGCTAGATTTAGGCTCGTAATACCAAGTGCTGTCAGACATTTCAAATCGCAGACTTCCTTCGCTTATTATGATCAGTGGCGTACATTTCTCATCACACCCAGAGGTACCTATTCAGGGGGTTTTTCAGACCCCGATCTCGGTTTGACCTTCGGAGCAAACCCAACCCATGTACCCATTGAATTACCTGATAGCGTAACGCGCGCTGCTGCAACTTATCTGACTGCCAACACAGGGGGATCGGTCATGGATGAACCCGCAGGCAATATCACTACCTTGAATCGGGTTGGCGAGCTGCTTGCTCCCATCACTGCGCAGACATATGCTCTAATGCCTCTCCAGTGGAAGGCCACGAACTACCGGTTTGAGAACCACCACCATCCATACGTGTGTTTGCTCATTGAGGAGCTCAACCGATATGGCATTGATGGGGTACTGAAACCGGACCCTGAAAAGGAGAAAAACGCACAGCGAAAAAGCAAGGTAAGGAGTCTGCATCGACAGAAACGAACAAGATTTCTGTTCAATAATGTTTATCGTCCTGTCGAGCATGTCGTAGACAAACCCAGACCAAGGAATGAATTTGATTTTGAATATGGTGGTGCTTACTCAGTTTATAACTGGGAACTGTTTTTCCACGCCCCACTGATGCTGGCAAAGCGGCTTAGCGATAATCAGCGTTTCGCCGAAGCTCATCGTTGGTTCCATTACATGTTTGATCCCACCTACCGGCCCAAAGATTCACTGGCAGAACCCTGGCCCGAGCGTGTTTGGCAGATCAAACCATTTTTTGAACAAGGTGTTGGCCAGTCGATCCAGCGCACGATGCTGCTCCTGAAATCCAGTGGATTGACCGCCGAAGAAAAGAAACAACGAAAGAATTTGCAAGATCAGATTGAGGCATGGCGCAAAGATCCCCTTGACCCTCATCTCATTGCCGGCATGCGGCCGGAAGCCTACATGAAAACAACGGTGATGGCGTATATCGACAACCTGATAGCCTGGGCAGACCATTTGTTTGGACAGGACACTGGGGAAACCGTCAACGAAGCAACACAACTCTACATTCTGGCTGCCGAGATTCTGGGCAAGCGGCCGACAGAAATTGCAGCACATGAAAACACGGTCCGCTCGATTGACGGGGAGGAGGTAAAGACCTTCAACGATTTGCGTGGCCGTCTGGATGCATTTTCCAACGTGATGGTCGAACTGGAAACACTTATCGAACCTGATACAACGCCCAGCGATGGTGGAGGTATCGGCAGTTTGTTTGGCAATACGGATTTTGCCGCCACGCCGGTCAATGATGAGGAACCTGATCTTCCGCTCGCCTCAAACGATCTGGAACCACCGGAGGGCGACCCGCCACTGGTGGATGTTCCTTTGGAAAACCCCATCCCCGCGGTGCTTGGGCCTACCCTTTTCTTCTGCATTCCCGGGAACGACAAACTACTGGGATACTGGGATACGGTCGCAGACCGGCTTTTCAAGATTCGTCACTGTATGAACATCGAGGGAATCGTTCGGCAACTGCCGCTGTTCCAGCCCCCGATCGATCCGGGCCTGCTCGTCAAGGCTGCCGCGGCGGGAGTGGATATCAGCAGTGTTCTTAACGATCTCAATGCTCCATTGCTGCCCTATCGCTTCGAGGTATTGCTTCAGAAAGCAACTGAACTCACCAGAGATGTTGTTAATCTGGGTGCATCGCTTCTGAGCGTGCTGGAGAAGAGGGATGTTGAAGCGCTTGCACTACTGCGTTCAAATCACGAAGTAAGGCTCCTGGAATCGGTGAAGGAAACCCGAGAACAGCAGATCAAAGAAGCGCAAGAGCAAAAACGAGCCCTTGAGGACGCCCGAAGTGCCGCACAATTCCGAAGCGAGCACTATGAGCAATTGGTGTCAACAGGATTGGTAGAGGGTGAAAATTCACAAATTATTGAGGCTATCAAGGGCATGGCCTCGCAAGCTAAAGCCGGCGCAAGTAATGTGGAAGCCTCGGAGATCGCTTATACAGTTCCTGACCTAAGTTCTAGTTTCGGCACGAGTCTAGGTGGTAGTGTCTCGGTTACACTTTCGATTCCGCCTAGCACTTCCGTCGGAATGAATATTGGCAGCTCGCTCGGTGGCGGAGAAAGTTGGGGAGGCAGCAAAAGGTCTTCGGGTAAGAGGGCTAAGGCTGAAGAACACTCGACAATAGCGAGCGTACAGCAATCAGTGGCAAATTTGCAGGGAATAAACAGCAGCTTTTTTCGCCGTCAGGAGGAATGGGATTTCCAGCAAAAGAACGCGGAAAATGATATGGTGCAGTTGGACAGCCAGATCGAAGCTGCGACCATCCGGATTGAACTTGCCAGGCATGAACTTCGCAACCACGAAACCCAGATGGAGAATGCCAGGGAAGTTGGTGAATTCATGCGCTCGAAATACACCAACCAGGAACTTTACAGCTGGATGGTATCTCAAATCTCCACTGTCTACTTCCAAAGTTATAAATTGGCTTTTGATCTTGCAAAACGCGCAGAAAAAGCCTTCCAGCATGAGCTCGGCGTAACCGACACCAATTACATCAAGTTCGGCTATTGGGACAACCTTAAAAAAGGCCTGCTGTCGGGTGAGAAGCTGCATCATGATCTGAAACGTCTGGACGTTGCCTATCTGGAAGAAAACCGCCGCGAGTATGAAATCACCCAACATTTCTCGCTGGCACTGCTTGGCGCGGACGCTCTGCTACAACTGCGTGAAACTGGAGAGTGCGAGTTTAGCATTCCCGAGCTTGCGTTTGATGTTAGCTATCCAGGACAATACATGCGGCGAATAAAGTCTGTCAGTGTATCAGTTCCATGTGTCACCGGACCGTATACCAATGTGAGCGCGAGACTAACTCTTCAGAAGAACAGGGTGCGCCTCAATGGTGGCTCGCAGCAGGAGTATCGTTATCTTGGTCTCGAAGATACGAACTTCCGTCATGACTTGGTTGGTATTCAGTCGATTGCCACCAGTAGTGGCCAGAACGACAGCGGTCTCTTCCAGTTAAATTTCCAGGATGAACGTTACCTGCCGTTCGAACGTGCAGGTGCCATCAGCACTTGGCGGCTTTCCCTGCCAAACGAATTTCGGAATTTCGATTACGACACCATTTCGGATGTCATTTTGCATTTAAACTATACTGCTCGCGACGGCGGTGACGCCCTGCGTTCGACAGTTGAAGACCATGTAGGTAATGAAATCAATCGCTGGCTTGACGAGGTGTCAGATGAAGGCCAGGGGCTGCTTCGTCTCATCAGCCTCAAGCATGAGTTCTCCAGCCAGTTACACCATCTCTTGTTTCCTGCTGAGGGGGCTCCCCAAGGCACAACTCTGTCGCTGTCTCGCCGGCACTTTCCTCATTTTTTGCGGGGTCGGGAACTTACCGCCAATCGCGCGACATTGGTTCTGAAACCAAAAGGAAATGAAACGATAGATACTTCAGGCCTTTCGATCACCTTAAACGGTGTGGAGGGATCTGTGTTCTCAGCTGTTCCAGCCTTCGATGGCTTACTGGCGTCTGAATTTGCGCTAAGTCAGGTGATCGGGCCAGACGGTAGTACACCCTGGGAACTTTTGGTTGCCAACGGCAGTCTCGATCCGGAGATTATTGGGGATATATCTTTGTTGATCACCTACAGAGTTGCCACGAATGCTTGAGCATAAACTGCGTAAACACGATGTGGTAGCACGATGATGGGCAGAAGACGCCGCTTGTAGTAGCTGCTATTTTGCACAATTGAGAGTTGATCACGTCTGGGATCAAGTGGTCGTTGCAAAGTCAACCTGCGACGAAATATGAGGCAGATAATGAAGGTAAGGATGAATAATGCCGCCAATCCACCGATCAGAATATAGAATAGGTTGAGCATCTTTTGCTATCCTTTCGTCCCGTTCATTGCGGCTTCAATTTTAAGGCTGATTTCGTCGGAAGCTCGACGAAGCGGGCTTGCATCCAAATGGGCGTAGCGTTCCGTTGTTGCAGCTTGTTTATCCTGGACCTGTCACGTTTTCGTTCCGCTCCAGGTTCTCATTTAAGCGGCCTTTTGTTCAAAAGCCAATGGGCTTTTCCAGCCTAATGCTGAA
>QIKV01000205.1 GCA_003233115.1 Oceanospirillales bacterium | reverse complement strand
CCAGCGACAATAATGATTTGCTCTGAGATCTCCAATATGAGCTCGCAGGTCCTACTGATGATACTTAGTCCATTCAGTTTCAACGTTGACTTGGGTCGGGTGCATGTAAGTTCGCCGATGCGAGTGCCCTTTCCCGCAGCTACGATGATAGTCGCCCGTCTAACTCTATTCTGTGAGATCCGGTTCATGATTTTTCTTAGTCAAGAGTCGATGCTCCTAAATACGCCTGCAGGGTGTTAATAACAATCAAAACATTTACTTTCGAAATCACCCGCTCCTGGGTTCACCTTCAGTCAACCCGAAGGGGTCTATTCTGGAACTGGCGAACCGGTGAGGTCACCACAGGTAACAGTGGTGGTGCCTGATGACTGCCGCCCATGTTTTTGCCCCTTACATCGTTTGGGTGTTCTGGGCTTTGGTGATTGGACCGCCATCGAAACGGAAGAATCTGAATGCATGGGCCTGGGGTATCCTCGGTGGCCTCTTTTGGCCGCCTGGATTGATTGCTCTGGCTTTCCAAAGATACCGATCAAAATCGGTATTGGGAATTTTCAGATCACGAACAATGTGCTCCCGAACGCCACCCTCGGGTAGCAGGTTGGCAAAAAAACGATGCGCAACGCTGGCAGCACAGGAAAAGTCTTCTGAACGATGACGTCCAGACCCAGGGTCCGCAATGCCTTCAGGATTTTTCCAATCTCGGCAGTCTCCTTGCCGCGTTCGAACTCGGATAGAAACCGTGTGCTCAGGTTACCGAGTCCGGAGACCGTTTCGAGTGTCAATCCTTTGCCTTTGCGGTGGGCGCGCACCAACTGGCCGAGGTCTCCCGTCGACTGGATCCGCCCGTAAGAGATATTATGCCTTACCATCTTTTCAGTCCAGTAATTATACCGTACGATAAAAAATAGTAATAAATTTGGCATGAATCAAGAGAAATATACTGTACGTGATAAATATCGTATTTATCAGGAAATAAACCAGAAAACTTCACGTACGGTATAATTATTAGTCCCTATCGTATGCAAATGATCGTATGCAAATGAGAACCCGCTATTCCGGCCAGCCGTTTTGCTTGATTTTATTTTAAAAAAAAGCCCTGTAAGAACAGGGCCTTTGGTAATATTTATTATTCTGAGTCTATTGTATTTTTCAGGTTGGTGCCGAGAAGAGGAGAAGAGGACTTGAACCTCCACGAGCTAATGCTCACTGACACCTGAAGCCAGCGCGTCTACCAATTCCGCCACCTCGGCAATGGGCTGAGGTAAGGGGGACCTCAGCCCGGTGGTTTGAAAGTAAAGGGGGAACTTCCGAACCGGTGCGCACTCTACCGATTTAACCCCTTAGTGTCAATACCAAAGTCACGTTACAATAGCAGGTTGAACCACTATAGGGGATGACCATTGACTGGAAGTAAATCCAGCAAGAATAAGCGCCGTTCTAACGGCATCATTAATGCTACCGCGCCCGCGCGCGCTGAAATTATTGCTGTGCTGGAGAAAAGCGCCAGGCCATTGCAGCGCAAGGATATCATTGCCGCACTTTCGGTAGCCTCTGACGACAGCCGTGAAATCCTGCGGCGCCGTTTGCGTGCCATGGTCCGCGATGGTCAGCTCATCAAGACCCGGCGCAACGCCTTTGGCTTACCCGCACGCATGGATCTGGTCAGGGGCCGTATCACGGCGCATCGTGACGGCTTCGGGTTTGTGATTCCGGATGACGGTGGTTCCGACCTGTTTATCTCCTCACGCGAGATGCGCAAGGTCCTGCATGGCGACCGCGTGCTGGCCGCCGTCACCGGCACTGACAGCAAGGGCCGCCGCGAAGGCATGATCGCAGATGTGCTGGAGCGTGCCAATGACAGCGTGGTCGGGCGCTACGTGGAGGAAAACGGCATCGCGCTGGTGGTGCCGGATGACCCGCGCATCAATCAGGACGTCATGGTCCCCCTGAAGGACACTGCCGGGGCCCGCCCCGGGCAGGTGGTGGTGGCCAGAATTGTCACCGGGCCGAGCGAACGCCAGCCACCCATCGGCCGGATTACCGAGATACTCGGCCAGGCCGGTGCACCGGGCATGGCCACTGAAATTGCCATCCGCAGCCACGGTTTGCCGTTCCTGTGGCCCGACGGTGTCGAGGCAGCGGCCCAGGCCTGTGGGGAATCTGTGCCGCAGGCAATGCTGGCCGGGCGCAAGGACTTGCGCAATTTACCACTGGTCACGATCGATGGTGCGGATGCCCGCGATTTTGATGACGCGGTGTTTGCGCGCCGGCAGAACAAGGACTGGCGGTTGGTCGTGGCCATTGCCGAAGTTTCAAACTACATCAAAGTGGGCACTGCGCTGGACGCCGAGGCCAGTCACCGGGCCACCTCGGTGTATTTTCCCAGCCGTGTCATCCCGATGTTGCCGGAGGCCCTGTCGAATGGTTTGTGCTCACTCAAGCCCGGCGTCGACCGGCTGTGCCTTGCCTGCGAGATGACCATCAATGACAGGGGCGTGGTGCAGCGTTCACGTTTTGTCGCCGCCGTGATGCAGTCTTCCGCCCGGCTGACCTACCGGCAGGTTGCGGACTATTATCAAAGCGGCACCCTGAAACACCACGACGGCCAGGCTGATATCAAGCGCAATCTGGACGATCTGCATGACCTGTACGGGGCCTTGCGCAAGGCCCGCCTGGCGCGTGGCGCGATTGATTTTGAAAGTACCGAGTACGGCTTCCAGTTTGACCAGCGTGGTGCCGTGACCGGCCTCATTCCGCAGGCCCGCAACGATGCCCATAAGCTGATTGAAGAGTGCATGATCCTGGCCAATGTCGAAGCTGCCCGGTTTTTACTGAAGCATAATCTGCCGGCCCCGTACCGGGTGCATGCCTCACCGCCGGAAGCCAAGCTGGATGCTTTGAGCCAGTTTTTGCGCGGCCAGGGCCTGCGCGTGCCGTGGCGGGACAATCCGCAGCCCAAGGACTTTGAAGTGCTGGTTGAACAGGCCCGCGGCCGGCCCGATGAGCATTTGATCATGGCGGTGCTGCTGCGTTCGCAAAGCCTGGCGGCTTACCAGACCAACAATGAAGGGCATTTTGGCCTGGCGTTGGATGCCTACGCGCATTTCACCTCACCGATCAGGCGCTATCCCGACCTGCTGGTGCACCGCGCCATCCATCATCTGTTGCGCCATGCGAAAGCATCGGCTTACCCCTACAATGCGCAGATCATGGCAGAACTGTGCGCGCGCTGCTCACACAATTCCCGCCGCGCAGAGGAAGCCGAGCGCAACGTCATCGACCGGCTCAAGTGCGCCTACCTCGAAACCCGTATCGGCGAGGAATTCGAGGGTATGGTCAGTGGCGTCACATCTTTTGGCCTGTTCGTGGCGTTGGATTACGGCCGCATCAACGGCCTCGTGCACGTGACCGGCCTGCCGGACGACTACTACCACTTCGACCCGGTGTCCTACCGCATGACCGGTGAACGCCGCGGGCAGGTGTTCCAGTTGGCTGACCGGGTCAGGGTGAAAGTGGCGGCGGTCAATATCGATGAACAGAAAATTGATTTTGAGCTGGTCACGTCAAAGTGACGCAGCTACAAACACTGATCGGGTTTCACGCGGTGTCCGCGGCGCTGAAAGGCGCGGCCGGGGATATCGAGTGGCTGCGGGTGTTGGCCAACAGCCGCAACAAGCGCCTGCACGAAATCGAGGCGCGTGCCACTGGCGCCGGCATCCGGGTTACCAAGGCCACGCCGGCCGAACTGGATCAACTGGCCGGCCGGCAACGCCACCAGGGTGTCATTGCCGGCTTCAGGGGCACGAATGTAGCCCCGGAAGGCCAACTGGATGCAATCCTCGACGCCGTCACCGGGCCACCGCTGGTCCTGGTGCTGGATGGCGTTCAGGACCCGCACAACCTTGGTGCCTGCCTGCGTACCGCAGAGGCAGCCGGGGTGCACCTGGTTATCCTGTGCAAGGATCGTTCGGCCGGCATTACACCGGTGGTGCGCAGGGCCGCCAGCGGCGCCGCTGAGACCTTGCCGGTCATCCAGGCCACCAACCTGGCGCGCACACTGCGTGCATTGAAACAACGCGGCGTGTGGCTGGCCGGGACCAGCGATGCCGCGACAGATGCGCTGTATGCCACCGACCTGAGTGGGCCCTTGGCACTGGTCATGGGCAGTGAAGGCAGTGGTCTGCGGCGGCTGACAGCCGAAATATGTGATTACCTGGTCGGTATCCCGATGGCGGGCCAGGTCGAAAGCCTCAACGTATCGGTTGCCACAGGCGTATGCCTGTACGAAATCAACCGGCAAAGAAGGGCCCGGGCATGACCATTCGCACCCGCTGCAGCTTTGAACTACCCGCCTGGATAGAGCCTTTTCTGGGCGACTGGACGGTGCCCCTGGCGACGGTCAGCCAGCGTATGCAACTGGCGGTTGCACTGTCCGAAGAAAACGTGCGCCGGCAGACCGGCGGGCCGTTTGCAGCGGTCGTGATCAATGAGACCACGGATGAACTGGTGGCCGCCGGGGTGAATATTGTTACCACCGCAGGCCTGTCCGTCGTGCATGCAGAAATTGTTGCATTGTCACTGGCGCAAACGGCGCTCAATGGCTGGAACCTGGCCGATGCCGGTACACTGCAACTGGTCAGCACCTGTGAGCCCTGCGCCATGTGTTTCGGCGCGGTGCCGTGGTCGGGTGTGAAAAGCCTGGTGTGCGGCGCCGGCAAACGCGATGCTGAAGCAGCGGGCTTTGATGAGGGTGACAAACCTCACGACTGGGTCAGCTCGCTGCAACGCCGGGGTATCGTGGTGCAATGCGGGGTACTGAGCGAGCATGCTGCGGACGTGCTGGTCAGGTACAGAAAAAGCGGCGGCATGATTTACAACGCCGATTGATACCCGTCACCCCGGACTTGATTCAGACGGGGGCTGTGCCGGACCGATCTCCTCATCCAACTGCTTGAGAAACCCCTGCATATATTCTGTTCGCCGGCGAGCTTCAGCCTGGCCGGCGGCCGTTTTCATGGTATCCACCAGGCCCAGCAACTTGCAGTAAAAGTGGTCCACAGTGAAGCGCCGGTCATCGGGCTCGCGGTGCCTGGCGAATGGATCTGCCAGGTCGTGCAGTGGCGTGCCCATGCTGCCGCCGGTCAGGAAGCAGCGTGCAATGCCGATCGCACCCAGTGCTTCAAGCCGGTCGGCGTCCTGCACGATGCAGGCTTCCAGCGATTCGGTTTCGATATTGGCGGAGAAACTGTGGGCCTCAATGGCGTGATGAATCGCCGGCAGCAACGCCGCCGGGTATTGCAGCGCCGCCAGGAAGCGCACGGCTTCCTGCGCCGCCAGTTTTGAGGCCTGCCCGCGCTGCGGTGAGTTCTTGGCCACTGAAATACAGTCGTGCAGCCAGGCTGCCGGCACTGTAACCGCAATATTGCCGTGCTCAGCTTCTGTCAGTTGCAGGGTGTTTTGCACCACGCGCCGCACGTGGGAGATATCATGGGCCGGGTCCCCTGCCATGGTACGAGAGAGGAAATCATGGCACGACGCCTGTAACCGGTCGAGGTTCACCAACGCTGTTTCAGCGGCGCCAATTTAACGCTCACGGGTGGGTGGCCTGTGCGCTTCAACATTTTTATAACGGCTGGTTTTCTTGCCATGTGCTGATTTTCGGTGCGACTTTTTAGCAGACTTGCGCTGATTCTTTTCCGCCTGCAGGCCCAGTTGCACCGGCAACGGTGCCAGGCCCACGTCTTCACGCAAGACCTGGTGATCCTGGCTGGTGAGTTCCGACCATTCACCCATGCGCAGGCGTTTGGGCAGGAACACGGCGCCGTAACGAACGCGCTTGAGCCGGCTCACGGTGACGCCCTGTGAAGCCCACAGGCGTCTGACTTCGCGGTTGCGGCCTTCCAGCAGGGTGACGTGATACCAGTGGTTGCCTTCGCTGCCGCCAGCGCCAACGATGTCACTGAAGTGCGCCGGGCCATCTTCCAGCAGCACGCCCTTTTTCAGATTTTCCAGTTGCCCCGCGGTGACTTCCCCAAAAATTCGACAGGCGTATTCACGGTCGACCCGGTTGGAGGGATGCATCATGGCGTTGGCAAGCTCACCATCACTGGTCATCAGTAATAGTCCGCTGGTATTGATGTCCAGGCGACCGACGGCAATCCAGCGGGCGCCGCTGATACGTGGCAGATTGTCAAACACCGTCGGACGCCGCTGCGGGTCCGAGCGGGTCGTGACTTCGCCGATTTTCTTGTTGTAAACCAGGCTGCGCTGACGGCTGCCGGTGGCGACCACCCGCCAGTGCTCACCTGCGATGCTGATGCGGTCGCCCACCACTGCCTGCTGGCCAGGATTGGCTGGCGCGTCATTGATACGCACCTCACCCGCCTTGATGCGGCGCTCCAGCGCCCGCCTGGAACCCAGCCCCGCGGTGGCCATCAGTTTTTGCAGGCGTTCGGGTTTAGGATTCGTCATCTTGTGGCGCGGGTTCGTCCGCCTCACGCACATCGGCCGCCGGCGGGGCCGGCTCCAGGTCCAGTTCGGGCTCGAGATTTTCCATATCGCGGATTTCTGCCAGGGTTGGCAAATCATCGAGGTTTTGCAGGTTAAAGTAGTCCAAAAAGGTTTTGGTGGTGCCAAATAACGCGGGCTTGCCCGGCACGTCACGGTGGCCGACCACACGTATCCACTCCCGCTCCTGCAAGGTGCGGATGATATTGGTGCTGACAGACACGCCGCGCACGGCTTCAATCTCGCCACGGGTAATCGGCTGGCGATACGCGATCAGCGACAGGGTCTCGAGCAAGGCGCGTGAATACCGTTGCGGACGCTCTTTCCACAAACGCGATACCCAGCCATGTAGCGACTGCCTGACCTGCAGGCGATAGCCGCTGGCTACTTGTTTAAGCTCAATTCCGCGCCCGGCACAGTCATCTTCGAGTTGTTTCAACGCCTGGCTGATGGCACCGGCAGGCGGGCATTCCCCGGCGCTGAACAGGGCCCCCAACTGGGCGTGGGACAGGGGCTGTCCGGCTGCCAGCAGGGCGGCTTCGAGGATTTGTTTTAAGTGGTCGCCGTGTACCGTCGTTGCGGCTGCCACGTTGCCTGGTTCTGTCATCTTACTCGGGTGCCTTGATATAAATCTGTCCGAACGGCTCATTTTGTACCAGATCCACCAGTTGTTCACGGCTTAATTCCATCAGCGCCAGGAAACTCACCACCACACCCATGCGGCCCT
Source organism: Oceanospirillales bacterium (assembly GCA_003233115.1). Lineage (GTDB taxonomy): Bacteria > Pseudomonadota > Gammaproteobacteria > Xanthomonadales > SZUA-36 > SZUA-36. The sequence continues at coordinate 18,254 of QIKV01000205.1, read as the reverse complement.
CTTCGGGGTCGAACAGGCGGTGGAACGCCATGTACGGGTTGTCACGCAGCAGGCTGATGATGCTGGACATGCGTTCACGTACCGACAGCGGCTCCTGCGTGATTTGATGGCTGGTAAATAATTCCGCCCGGCTGATGACGTCTTTGAGGGCGGACAGCAGTTCGCGCAATTCAACCTTTACCGGCAGGCGCACGGCGGAACGATCTTCGACAAAGGCCTCGGCCGGGGCGAAATCCCTGCCGCTGCGGGGCAGTTCATCGAGGTCTTCGGCTGCCTGCTTGAAACGCTCATATTCCTGCAGGCGCCTGACCAGTTCGGCCCGCGGGTCAGCTTCATCACCATCATCAGCACCCGGCCTGGGCAACAGCATCCTGGATTTGATCTCGGCCAGCATGGCGGCCATGACCAGGTACTCTGCCGCCAGTTCAAACTGCGTATCCTGCAGCATGCCAATATATACGATGTACTGTTCCGTGATTTCGGCGATCGGGATATCGAGAATGTCGAGGTTCTGCCGGCGGATCAGGTAAAGCAGCAGATCCAGCGGCCCCTCAAAGGCCTCGAGGATGACTTCCAGGGCGTCCGGGGGAATGTACAGGTCATGGGGGACCCTGGTGACCGGCTGACCCTGCACCAGTGCGAAGGGCATTTCCTTCTGGCGCAGGCCTTTTTCACCGGTATGCAGTTGCTGTTGTTTTGCCGATTCCAAGCGATTGATCCAGTGGCTTCAGAGGAAGTCTATCACGCCGGCGCCACGACGCAGGATTTCAGGTTGCCCGCTGGTCAGGTCGATCAGCGTGGTCGGTTCCAGCGGGCAGTAGCCGGCATCCACAAACAGGTCGATCTGGCCGTAAACTTCATCATAAAGGTCTTCACTGTCGAGGATCCGGCCCTCCGGGTCCGGCAGGATCAGCGATGAGCTCAACAGCGGTTCATCCAGCACATCCAGCAGGCCCTGCACCACTTTGTGGTCGGGAATCCGCACGCCGATGGTGCGGCGTTTATCGAGTTGTGCGCTGCGCGGCACCTTGCTGCTGGCGGCCAGCACAAAGGTGTAAGGCCCCGGCGTCAACTGGCGGATCAGCCGGTGGTCGGCATTGTGCACCTGCGCCAGCATGCTGATGTCGGCAAGGCTGCGGCAGCAATAGGTGAAGTGGTGGTGGCGGTCAAGCTCGCGCAAACGGATGACGCGGGCGCGGGCCTTGCGGTTTTCGGAGCGCCAGCCCAGCGCATAGCCGGAATCCGTCGGATAGGCAATCAGCCCGCCGCGCACCAGCACACCGACGATATGGTCAAGCTGACGCGGCTTGGGGCCATAGCTGTTGATCTCGATGCGCTCACTCATGATGCACACATTTTACCCGTATTCGGGGTTCTATGGGCATGGTTCTTTTTTTGCACAGCCCGGGGTCGGACTCAAATGCACGGACCGTGGTGTGATGACTGATAGTCGTATGCCGCATTTGAATCTGACCCCAGTAAATGGGTAAACTTGTTAAAATAGCGGAGGAAATGAATTCATGTGGTATGTCATCCACTCTTCAGACAGGAAGGACAGCCTTGCGGCCCGTCTGAAAGCGCGGCCCGCACACGTGGCGCGGTTGGAAAAATTGTTGCAGCAGGGGCGTTTGCTGGTCGCTGGTCCAATGCCGAATATTGATTCGGAGGACCCCGGGCCGGCCGGCTACAGTGGTTCGGCCGTAATCGCCGAGTTCGATTCACTGGACGACGCGCGGAAATGGGCCGGCGATGACCCTTATGTGGTCGCCGATGTGTACGAATACGTCGACGTCAGGCCGTTCGTCAAGGTACTGCCGTAGTGACGGTTGCGCGCGTTGAGCAGATCCGCCAACGGCTTGAACAGGCTTTTGCACCCGAGTCGCTGGATGTGGATGATGACAGCCACAAGCACGTTGGCCATGCCGGCGCCGAGGGCGGCCTGGGGCATTTCAGCGTCACGATCGTCAGTGCGCACTTCAACGGCATGCCGGTATTGGCCCGCCACCGCGCGGTGTATGCGGCCATGGGCGACATGCTGCAGACCGATATACATGCGCTCGCCATCGACGCCATCGCCAGCGACGAACGGTAGGGTGGGCAACGTGTTGCCCGCCATGCTATGACCTACGGAAGCTCTACAGGCACCGGTGCCAGCCAGTCTGGAGCCCTGTGTTCCGCGATGACGGTGGTATCGATGCCGCCGCGCACGTTGAAACTGGCGGTCAGGCGCATGAAGCGGGGATCGGTGGCGGCCACCAGGTCGCTGAGGATCTCATTGGTGACCGCCTCGTGAAATGCACCCTTGTCGCGGAAGCTCCAGATGTACATTTTCAGAGATTTAAGTTCAACACATTGCCGCGCCGGAATATACTCCAGCAACAGCGTGGCGAAATCGGGCTGGCCGGTCTTCGGACACAGACAGGTAAACTCCGGAATACGGATTCGAATGGTATAATCACGTGCTGGCTGGGGATTTGGAAAAACTTCCAATTGCCGATTTGGCTGGCTTGCCATAACAAAACTCCGGAAAATAAAAAACAGATGAGAACTTTACTCATCCCTGACCACAGATTCAATCTATGCGACTGACTGCAATCAAGCTTGCTGGCTTTAAATCCTTCGTTGATGCGACCACATTCAGTGCGCCCACCAACCTGACCGGTGTGGTCGGGCCCAATGGTTGCGGGAAATCCAACATCATTGACGCGGTCCGCTGGGTGATGGGTGAGGGCTCGGCAAAAGTGCTGCGCGGCGAATCCATGGCAGACGTTATCTTTTCCGGCTCAAGCACGCGCAAACCGGTTGGCACCGCCACCGTGGAACTGGTCTTTGATAACACCCTGGGCCGCATTGCCGGTGAGTTTGCCGCTTATAACGAGATTTCCGTCAAGCGCACGATCGGCCGGGATGGTGTGTCGCAGTACACGCTCAATGGCACGCGCTGCCGCCGCAAGGATGTCCGTGATCTGTTTTTGGGTACCGGTCTCGGTGCCCGGAGTTATTCCATCATCGAGCAGGGTATGATTTCCCGGGTGGTTGACGCCGGGCCGGATGAGGTGCGCGCACATCTGGAAGAAGCGGCCGGTATTTCGCGTTACAAGGAGCGCCGCAAGGAGACCGAGCGGCGCATCCGGCACACGCGCGAAAACCTCGACCGCCTGGCGGATCTGCGCGACGAGATCGGCAGTCATCTGAGCCGCCTCAAGCGGCAGGCCAATGCCGCCGAACGCTACCGCAAATTAAAGCTTAAACAGCGTGAACTCGAAGCGAAACTACTGGCCTTGCAGTGGAAGGCCTACCAGCAGGATGCGGACATCGGCCGCTCCGGCCTGTCGGTGCAGGACACGGCCATGCAGGAGCAACTGGCAGCCCAGCGCGCTGCAGAATCCCGCATGGAGGAAATCCACCAGCAACAGACCACCGCTGCCGATGCCTTCAACCAGGTCCAGGGCGAGGTTTACGCCGTCGCTGCGGATATTGCCCGCCTGGAGCAGGCCATTCAATACAGCCGCGAGTTGCAGGAACGCCAGCAGAAGGAATACCAGGAGACCTCCGGGTCCCTGCAGGACATGGAAAAACACATGGTGCTGGACCGGGCCCAGGTCGAGGACCTGACAACCCGCCTGGCAGAAGTGGAACCCGCGCTGGAGGTTGCCTGCAAGGAGGAGTCGCAGGCCGATGCGGAATTGCAGAGTGCCGAGGCCGAGGTGCAGGTCTGGCAGGAAAGCCTCGAGAAATATCATGTTAAAAACAATGAACTGAACCGCAAGGCGGACAGCCTGCGTGCCACCATCGAGATGCTTGACCAACGCATGCAGGATGCGGCCAGCCGGCTGAAGAACCTGGCCGGGGAAACCGAAGGCACCGCTACCGGCGCGCTGAGCCGGGAACTGGTTAATCTCGAAAAACAGGGCGACGAGGTTGCCAGGAAACTGGCAGCAGAGCAAAAACTGCTGGAAAAAGACCGTGCCGGGCTGGACGGGAAGCGGCAGTCGTTGCAGGAAGCAACCGCCCGTCAACATGAATTGCAGGGTGAAATTAACCGCCGGGAAGGCCGCCTGGAATCGCTGCAGGCGTTGCAGCAGGCGGCCCGTGAAAGTGGCGCTGGCATTACCTGGCTGGAATCCAACGGCCTCGCGTCCGCAGCCCGCCTGGTGGAACAGCTCGATGTAGAAAAAGGCTGGGAAGCAGCGGTTGAGACGGTGCTGGGATTCTGGCTGGACGCGGTACTGGTCGACGACCCGGCGGCACTGTCTGAGGGCCTGAACCGCCTGACCAGCGGCCCGGACGGTGCCGTCGAAATCACCCTCCTGGCTGGCCAGCGCTCCGGTACCAGGGCGGTTCCCGGCAGCCTCGCGGAAAAGGTGTCGGCTCCGGATGCCATCATCGCCCGGCTTAACCAGGTGCAGGTCGCTGCTTCGCTCGCCACCGCGCTCAAGGCAGTTGCCGGCGCGTCGGACAACGCCGGAGCATCGGTGATTACCAGGGCAGGCCAGTGGCTGGGCAACGGCTGGATCCGGGTTGCAGGCGGCCAGGCCGGCCAGGCCGGCATGCTGGCCCGCAAACAGGAAATCAAAACGCTGCAGGCAGAAGTTGGCAAGTTGCAGCAGCAGTGGGCGGCTTTGCGGGACGCCAACCAGCTTGCACGCGAGGCGCTGCCGGGCCTCGAGCAGGCCGGCAGGGAACTGCAACGGCAGGTCAACGAACTGCACCGTGAAAATTCCGACATCAATAGCCGCATGCGTGCCGGCGAGGCCAGGATTGAAGACCTCAGCGGGCGCCAGAAGCGCATCGCCGATGAATCCGCCGCGTTGCAGAAACAAGCCAATGACGACCAGGCGCAGATCAAGTCGGCGCGCGCGGAATTGGCCACGGTGCTCGAGGACATGGCCGGCGTTGAACAGGAACGCGCGGCACTGGATACCCGGCGCCAGGCCCTGCTGGAGCGCCGCAGCACGGCCCGCAGCACAGCGCGCGAAGCCCGCAACCTGCGGCATGAACTGGACCTGCAGACCAGCTCACGGCGTGCCAGCCTGGATTCCCTGCGCCAGTCCCTGCAACGGATGGACACCCAGTTCAGCCACCTGCAACAGCGCTACGTGGATCTGAGCGAGCAAATAGCCCGGAACGAGGATCCGGAACAACAACACCAGCAGGACATGGATACCCTGTTGCAGGCACGCATTGAAGCTGAACAGCGCCTCGGCGCGGCCAGGGGTGGGTTGCAGGCGCTGGAAGAAGACTATCGCCAACTGGATGCGGAGCGTCAGGGTGCGGCCCGGCATGTCGAGGAAATCCGTGGCTCGCTGGAAAAGGCACGCCTGCAACAACAGGAGGTGGAACTCAACGCCCGCAACCTGCAAAGACAGGTCGAGCAAATGGGACACGAGGTGCAGGAGCTTGCGGCCGCCCTGCCGGCCGATGCGGATGCGCCCGCGTGGCAGGAGGACCTGGAGCGCCTGGGCATCAGAATTACCCGCCTGGAACCGGTCAACCTCGCGGCGATATCTGAATACGAAGAGGAACTCAAACGTAAAGCATACCTGGACGCACAGAACGAGGACCTGAGCAATGCGCTGGAGACCCTGGAAAATGCGATCAAGAAGATTGACCGCAAAACCCGCACGCGTTTCAAAGACACCTTTGAGAGCGTCAACAAGGGTATCCAGGAGTTGTTTCCACTATTATTTGGTGGTGGGCACGCTTACCTGGAATTGACCGGGGACGACCTGCTGACCACCGGCGTTTCCATCATGGCGCGACCGCCCGGCAAGCGCGTCAGCAGTATCCACCTGTTATCCGGTGGCGAAAAAGCGCTCACTGCAGTATCGTTTGTATTTGCCATATTCAAGTTGAATCCGGCGCCGTTCTGCCTGCTTGACGAGGTCGATGCGCCGCTGGATGACGCCAATGTTTCCCGTTTTACCGCGATGGTGAAGGAGATGTCTGCATCTGTTCAGTTTATTGTTGTCACACATAACAAGGTCACCATGGAAATGGTGCATCAGCTCAGTGGTGTTACCATGCGTGAACCGGGTGTGTCGCGACTGGTTCAGGTGGATATTGATGACGCCGCCAAGTTTGCTGGAGATTAAAAGACATGGATACTGCAAGCCTCCGTTGGATACTGATCATAGTGGGTATTGCCATTATTGCGGGCATTATCCTGTTCGGTAACCCGGATAAAAAGCGCAAGCCGCGGGCATCGCGCAAACGCATTCACGCACAACGGATCCAGCGCGAACCTACACTGGATGCAGCGCCGGGCAGTGACCAGCACACCGCTGAGCAGGACGGTGGACAGGCCGAACTGCCGATGGGTGGTGCGGATGACCGCATCGAACCACGCTATGACTCCGGCCACCATGGAATGCCGCGCGAGGGTGGCCCGGCAGCCTCGGATGCGCCGCCACCGGATATCATTGTTACGCTGTTTTTGCAGACCCGTGACAACCACTTTATTACCGGTGTGGAACTGCTGGACGTTTCGCTGAAACTGGGGCTGGTGTTTGGCGAGCAGGGGGTGTTCCACCGCATCCACGAAGATGATCTCGAGCCGGTGTTCAGTATGGCCAACCTGACCAATCCCGGAATATTCGACAAAAATGCCTGGAACACGATTGAAATCAAGGGCGTGACCATGTTCATGACCTTACCTGGGCCCAGGAATGCGCTGGATGCATGGGATTCGATGCTGGCGACCAGTCGCAGGCTGGCAGAGCTGTTTCACCTTGATCTGCTGGATGACACCTGCAGCGCATTCACCCGTCAGCGCGCCTTGCAGATCAAGGATGAATTGCGCGAATACGAACGGCAGAAAAACGATCAACCATGACACGGGCAGGGCTGACGCACGCCGGGGCGCAACAGCGCGCTGCGGAACTGCGGCGTTTAATCGAACAGCATAATTACCGTTATTACGTACTGGACGACCCGGAAGTTCCGGACGCCGAGTATGACCGCCTGATGCGTGAACTGGTAGCTGTTGAAGCCAGCTACCCCGACCTGATAAGCCCCGCTTCGCCCACCCAGCGCGTCAGCGGCACGCCGCTGGACGGCTTTGCAGAAGTTCGCCACCGGCCACCGATGCTATCACTGGGCAATGCATTCAGCACGGCTGAAGTCGCTGATTTCTATCGCCGCGTAGCGCAGGGGCTGGAGCGCGAAACCATCACCTTTGCAGCGGAGCCCAAGCTCGATGGTGTGGCCATTTCGCTGACCTACCTGGACGGCCGCTTGACCACCGCTGCCACGCGTGGGGACGGCGAGCGGGGAGAGGACGTGAGCGCCAATGTGCGTACCATCCGGGCGGTGCCGTTAAAACTGCGCGGAACGGGCTGGCCGGGCCTGCTGGAAGTGCGTGGGGAGATTTACATGCCGCGTGCCGGCTTTGCGGCCTTCAACCGCAAGGCGCTGGAGCGCGGTGAAAAACCGCTGGTCAATCCACGCAACGGCGCAGCCGGCAGCCTGCGGCAACTGGACCCGCAGATCACGGCACAACGTCCATTGGCATTTTTTGCCTATAACACACCCACCCGTGAACAACTGCCTGATAACCAGTTTGACACGCTCGCGCGGTTGCGTGACTGGGGTTTGCCGGTCAACCCCGAGGTCAGGCGGGTCGAAGGCCTGCAGGGTTGCCTCGACTATCATGCCGGCATGGCCGCCAGGCGCGCCGGACTCGGCTATGACATCGATGGCGTGGTTTACAAGGTGGATCGCTTCGTCGAGCAGGATATTCTTGGCTTTATCAGCCGTGCCCCGCGCTGGGCATTGGCGCACAAATTCCCGGCTGAGGAAGAAATCACCCGCTTGCTGGCGATCGACATTCAGGTTGGCCGCACCGGTGCACTGACGCCCGTTGCCCGGCTGGAACCGGTATTCGTTGGTGGTGTGACGGTGACCAATGCCACGTTGCACAACGAGGACGAGATCCACCGCAAGGACGTCCGCGCCGGCGACTGGGTGGTGGTGCGCAGGGCAGGGGACGTTATCCCCGAAGTGGCCCGCGCCATTCACGCACGGCGTACGCTGGAACTTCCGCAATTCAGCATGCCGCGACAATGTCCTGAATGCGGCTCGGCGGTCGAGCGCATTACGGGTGAAGCCGTCAGCCGGTGTACCGGCGGATTGTTCTGCCCGGCGCAAAGAAAACACAGCATCCGCCACTTCGCCACGCGCAAGGCCATGGATATCGAAGGGCTCGGCGACAAGCTGGTGGACCAGTTGGTTGAAGCGGGGTTGGTGCGCACCGTTGCCGATCTCTATCATCTGACCCAGGCGCAACTGGCTGCGCTGGAGCGCATGGGCGGCAAGTCGGCAGAGAACCTGTTACAGGCGCTTGAGGAGAGTAAAAAGCCGCCTTTGGATCGTTTGTTATACGCGCTGGGGATTCGGGAGGTCGGCGAAGTGACGGCACATTCGCTGGCCGCGCATTTCGGCACCATGGATGCCCTGCAGCAGGCTGATGAAGAGACCCTGACGAAGGTCAGCGACGTCGGCCCCGTGGTTGCCAGCCACGTGGTCGCCTTTTTTGCCCAACACCATAATCGTGATGTAATCCAGGCTTTGCAGGACGCCGGTGTGGACTGGCAGGTGGTGGAGAAAACCACCGGTGAGCAACCGCTGGCCGGCCAGACCTGGGTACTGACCGGCTCATTGTCCATGCCGAGGATACAGTTCAAGAACCAACTTGAAGCCCTGGGCGCGAAGGTGTCTTCCAGCGTGTCAGGCAAAACCAGCGTGGTGCTGGCCGGCGAGGCCGCCGGTTCAAAGCTCGCCAAAGCCCGCAAGCTGGGCGTCAGGGTCATGACTGAAGCAGACTTTCTGAATTACCTGCAGTCGCCTGGGGTCGACCCGTAGGGGGACTTGTTGCCACTGATGTAGATAGATAATTAAGAGCAGGGTGCCCACAGATTACGCAGATTACGCGGATTTTTTTGGGTTGGCACGCTGGTGTCTTCATTCGTCCCTGAACTGGAAACGGAAAATGGGTGCCGGGCGTTTTTCGGTCGTGACGTAAATGGACTTGCCGTCGGTTGAATAGGCCACTGCCTCATTTTGTGGGGCCAGCGGGCCGACCACTTCTTCGGGCTTTCTTTGCAATGCGGTGAGCCAGTCTTCACCTGCCCGCCGGTGGAAGCGGTACAGGCTACGGTAGGTGATGACGACCGCTTCACTGCCGTCTGCCGATATGTCCAGGCCGGTCGGTTGCGATATCCAGTCCAGCCGCCCTCGCCACTGCGCATGGTCAGCGGGGGAGGGTGGGCGCAAGGCGCTGATGGTGCCGAGGAACTTCAGTTCAGCCCGGGACTCACTGAGTGCTGTGCTGAGATCTATCGCGTAAAGACGGGCGGGTACGTCACGCTTGCTGAGCAACAGTAGCTGCTTGCCGACCGGGTCATAGGCCAGCGACTCGGTGTCCCGCGGACCATCCGGGTAGGTGAGGTCCAGCCGGTGCTGCAGATCCAGGCGGCCGGAATAGCGGTTATTTTTACCGGGTTGGGGCTCCCGGGCAAAATAGAGCGTGATGTATTTCCGCCGGGACCGGTTATCGCCGATATCACCGGCCACCAGCCAGCGCCCGGCGCCCACCGGCACGGAGGTTATGTCTTCCCAATCCTTGTTTTTGGCTGGCACGATGGTGACTTTCCCGAGGTCATTGCCGCTTGCGTCAATGGCGTAGATCAGCGCTTCCCCCTCGTCGTTATGCACGAAGAAATCACCGCTGTGGCTGAAGCTGGCCTGCAGGCCGCTGGCTTCATTAATCGGGTCAGCGTCAAGGTAGCCGGTCTTTTCGAGGCTCACCGGCGGTGGAGCCAGATCAGCCCGCTGGTGGGTTTGCTGGTTGGACCGCTTTTCGCAGGCTGGTAGCAGCAACAGCGCCAGGGCGGGCAACAGGAACAGATTTTTATAGCGCATCCGCCCATTGTAAATGAGTCAATTCTCCAACCCCACATAATTGTTACACTACTCAATTGAACCAGGATTCAGTCGGTGGGGACATAATGGACTTTCCAGTCATTCCGAATACACATGCCATGGTCATGCTGATGATGACCGGCGTTGCCCTGTTTCTGTTTACCCGTGAAAAGATTCCGCTGGAGACTTCCAGCCTGCTGATCCTGGTGATGCTGGTCATCGGTTTTCAGGTATTCCCGTTTGAAAATGCACAGGGCGCCATCAAGCCGCTGGAGTTTTTTTATGGCTTCGGCCATGAGGCGCTGGTCGCGGTGAGCGCACTGATGATCGCCGGTGAGGGCCTGGTGCGTACCGGTGCGCTGGACCCCGTTGCGCGACAACTGGCCAAGCTGTGGAAGTGGAACGCGGGGTTAGCCTTGCTGCTGACGCTGATCGTGGGTGCGGTGCTCAGCGCTTTTATGAACAACACACCCATCGTTGTACTGATGTTGCCGATGTTGATTGGCGCAGCGGCACGCAGTAACAGTTCGACCTCGGGCGTGCTGCTGCCGATGGGTTTCGCCACGCTGATCGGTGGCATGGGCACCACCATCGGTACCTCGACCAACCTGCTGGTGGTGGCGGTGGCTGCGGATATGGGCATGGCGCGCTTTGGCATGTTTGATTTTATGCAGCCGGTACTGATTGCCGGTAGTGTGGCTATTTTATACCTGTGGCTGATTGCACCGCGGCTGATTCCGGAACGACAACCACCCATGGCGGATACATCCAACCGGGTTTTCCAGGCGCACCTGTTATTGGCCGAAGACAATCCGCTGATTGGCAAAACGCTGGCCGAGGTGCTGCGCAAAGCGGGCGGCAGTTTGCAGGTCAAACGTCTCATCAGGGAGGGCAGCCTGTTCATTTCACCGTTGCCGGACGTTGAAATCAAGACCGGCGACCGGCTACTGGTTTCCGCCACTTCAGAGATGCTGAAAGAGTACGAAGCATTGCTGGATGCCACGCTGCTGGCTGGCCCGGAGGCTGCAGAGTCCATGCCGGAGGATGACTTGCAGCTTGCCGAGGTGGCAGTGACCGGCGGCTCACGCCTGCGCGGACTCAGGGTTGCCGATGCCCGTCTGAAAAGCCGCTACGGACTGGACTTGCTGGCGGTCCATGGTGCCCGTGATGTCATGACCGCCAGCGCCCCGGCGCTGAACCAGCGCCGCCTGCAGGCCAGTGATGTGTTGCTGGTGCAGGGTAAGGCGGACGTGTTGCGCACCCTGAAAGTGGGTGGTGAGCTACTGGTGCTCGACAGCACCTCTGACCTGCCGCATTCAGCCAAAGCGCCGCTGGCGCTGCTGATCATGGTGGGTATTGTGACGCTGCCGGCTTTCGGGATCCTTCCGATCTCCATGAGTGCGGTGCTGGGCAGCCTGATTTTAATCGGCACCGGCTGCCTGCAATGGCATCAGGCCACCCGCGCCCTGAGCGTACAGGTTGTTCTGATCATCGTAGCCTCGCTGGCGCTGGGCTCTGCGCTGATGAAAACCGGCGGTGCCGAATACCTGGCGCAGGTCTTTCTGTACCTGACCCAAAGCATGTCACCAACCTGGGTTCTGGCGCTCCTGATGCTGCTGATGGCGGTCATGACCAACGTGATCTCGAACAACGCAGCCGCCGTGATAGGCACACCGATCGCCATCAGCATCGCGCAGGAAATGGGCATGCCGCTGGAACCATTCGTGCTGGCAGTACTATTCGGTGCCAACCTCAGTTTTATAACCCCCATGGCCTACAAAACCAACCTGCTGGTCATGAACGCCGGCGGCTACAAATTCAACGATTTCGTCCGCGTAGGCACCCCGCTAACCCTACTAATGTGGCTAGCCCTAACCGCAGTACTAGCGTTCTCCTACAGCCTCTAAGCAAGGACACCCACCGTTTTTTGCTGATATAGGCAGACTGGCTAAGCAAGGACACCCACCGTTTTTTGCTGATATAGGCAGACTGGGAATTTGTGGATGTCCCAGTTCTTTTTACTTAGCTTTGTACTTGAACTTCTGGCCGCCTATGCTGGCTTCGTACATCAATCCGCCTTCTGCCAGGGTGAAGACTTTGACACCGCCATCGTAATTGGCGTCCGCTGACACCCCTGCTGTTAGCGCAACGGCGGATACCTGGGCGCCCATTTCGAAATTGCCACGGGTGAAATGGTCAAATGCAGTTTTGTCCTTGAACATGATGTATTCAGCATAAACCTGGCCACCCAACTGGAAGCCAAGCGTAATCTGCGTCATTGAGGTCTTACCAATGGTTCTGTCGCCACGAATAACCACACCTTTCCCATGTGCGCCACCAATCCCGATACCGCCCTTGCCAACCTTCGGGAACACCGCATAGGCATATGCAGTTTTAAACCAGTACCCCATTGATGGGTCTTTGTCTTTAGCCTTAATCAGAGCCTGGGCAACTGACAACTCAAGCTTATTACTGGTATCCGGCTCCCATGCTTGCGCGTAAGCCGTGGCAAAAAGCATGCTCAAGCCGAGCAAAATAACGAATAGTTTTTTCATAGATATGTCCAAATTATATGGTTAGCACAGCAGATCAGGTGATTCAAAGCAATGAAGACTCTAAGCAAGGACACCCACAACTGCAAGGGACTCTAAGCAAGGACACCCACAACTGCAAGTAGTTCTCTCCTGGACAGGAACCCTAGAATATGGCAAGGCCAAACTTAGTAATGACCACTGTAAATGTGTCGGTTTTTTAGCAGGTTGTTAAAGAATCAAGATAATTCGAGAGCTTTGAGGGATTTGGCAGGAAATTATGCGAAAGTGGCCTATCCCGGACAGTCCAGGATCGGGGCTAGCGTTGAACCCTGTTTGCTATGCCCTCTCCGGGCAAAGTTGCTGGCCAAGTCCCTGGCCTTTTACAAAATGCTGTCCGATCGATCGCGCAAAAGCTCGCAGCATACTTACCGGCCCCAGCGCCGCAACTTTGGATTGATCCGCCCGGCTGAGATAGTCCAGAACGGGTGCAGCACCCATGCCTAGCCTGGCCAGTATGGGCGGTGTATGGGCGGGGATATAGCCCCGCTTGTTGTGCTTGATCTCCCGGCCGCCCCAGTCCACCAACTCCAGGTAGTCTTTAAGGTTAAACGGGATGCCACTATTTTCTTCACTATCAAACGGCCTCAGGCAACTGTTGTGCGGGCGTTCAATGCGTTCCTGGATAGAAGTGTAGTCGGATTGTTCCGGTGTCCTGGCCATGGCAGCCCGAATGGGGTTTAAGTCCACATAGGCCATACAGGCCAGTACTGCACGTTCATCCAGCAGGGCCTGAGACTTGAAGCGGCCTTCCCAGAACCTACCAGTGCAATCGTCTTCACAATTGGCCATGCGGGCAATGGGTTCATTGATGCAGCGCATGAACCAGGAGAGATCACCCAGCCGCGCCCGCCAGGTTGCAAACAGCTCAGCAAGGCACTTGAGATCAGATTCGGTCAGGCTGGCATTGGACAGGTACTGGTGCATTAGCAACGGTCCTGAAAAGATCTGCATCCAGCGTTTTGCGACTTCTTCATCTGACCACTGCTTTAGTTCATCAGCATTTATTCGAACTACGATGTGGTAATGGCTGTGCATGATGGCATAGGCGCACAGATCAACTGCAAATACGCTACTGAGCAGTTTGATGCGATCGATGATCCATTGGCGGCGGTGTTCGAAATTGAAGCCGGTAACCGGATCAGCGCCGCACAGGAAGGCACGCCGCACACAGCGGGAGATGCAGTGGTAGTACGGCGTATCTGCCAGTGATATCTGGCGGTTTCTGGGTTTTGGCATGAAGCTAGTGTAGACCGGCCCCGGCATAACGAATATGGCAATTCGCACTAAGTTTTGTAGGCAGATTGATGAACGGTGGGTGTCCTGGTTCGTTTTCCTGGTTCGTTTCTGGTTCGTTCCGTTCTGGTTCGTTGTGGGCTTGTGGGCGTCCCAGCTTAGTTTGGTGGGTGTCCTGGTTAAAAAGGGCGGTAAAAAAAGGCAAAAAAAAGGCCTGCATTTCTGCAGACCCTTGTCTTGTTTGGCTCCCCGGGATGGACTCACCAACGACCTAGTGATTAACAGTCACCCGCTCTAACCAACTGAGCTACCGGGGAAGAATGGTGAGGCGCGGTATTTTCCGTGCTTTGGTGGAGTGAGTCAAGGACAATTTTTTGTAGCCTTGATACCTCCGGATTGCAGCTTGATTCTACCACTGTTGGATACGGAAATTTTGCCAGCGAAGCGAGATCCGCGCTGGTCGCAGAACAGGATGGACATGTTACTTCCGGGCGCAGAGCCGTTGGGGTAAAAGCGCAGATTGCGACGTGAGCGTGAACTGTTGATGTTGATGAATTCAACCGCACCGGTCTGTTTTAGCAACGGCTCACCTGCCTGGCGCTGACGGTCGCCGTTGAGATCGGTGAATACTATCCAGCCATTTTTCCAGTCAGAATCCCCGCTACAGGTCTCGGCCCCCGGAGCAGGGCAGACGACGGTCTGGATATTCAGGCTGATCGCACGTCGCCTGGCCAGGTTCAGATCTGTTTGCAAGGTATCCATCGCGGCTCTCATGCGCAGATTCCAGCTATAGTTCTGAAAAGCTGGCACCCCCGCAGCCAGCAGGATGGCAACAATGGCCATGGCGACCATCAACTCCAGCACGGTAAACCCTCGTTCTGTCATTCCCATAATCGGCCAGCCAATAAGTACGCCAACCAGCATGAGGGAATGAAATCAACCGGGTAATGGCTGACTGCACCCGGTGTTGTAGTCGCAGGATTAAAAGGATGTAAGGGCTATTGCCTATCGAACTTAAGCAAGCGCCTCTTTAATGCGCGCAACACAGGTTTGCAGATTTTCCATGCTGGTGGCAAACGAGAGGCGCAGATGCCCCGGCGCACCGAACGCTGTACCGGGTACCATCGCAACGCCGGCATTTTCCAGCATCCAGGCCGCCAGTTCGACATCATCGCGGATATCCGGCAGGCCTTCAATTACGGCTTTGAACGACGGAAAAGCATAAAAAGCGCCATCACAATCCGGGCACTCAACACCATCAATCCGGTTCAGCGCGTCGACCAGGTACGCATAACGGCGTTGGTATTCCGCGCGCATGCTGGCAACACAATCCTGCGGGCCTTCCAGTGCTGCAGCGGCAGCGGCCTGTGATATGGAACACGCGCCCGAAGTGACCTGCGCCTGGACTTTACGCATCGATGCGACCAACTCTTGCGGGCCGGCAGCATAACCAATCCGCCAGCCTGTCATGGCGTAAGCCTTGGAAACGCCGTTAATGATGATCGTGCGTGGTGCCAGTTCCGGGCAGACGTTCAGCAGTGTGCAAAAGGGTTTTTCACCCCAGTATATGTGCTCATAAATATCATCGCAGGCAATCATCACCTTCGGGTATTCGACCAGCACTTCCGCCAGTGCCCGATACTCGTCGGCATCGAAAACCTGGCCGGTCGGGTTGCAGGGCGAGTTGATGATCAGCAGCCTGCTCTCGTCCGTCAGCGAGGTCTGTAACTGCTTGGGGGTGATTTTGTAATTGTTCTCAGCAGTGGCATTGAGTATCACCGGTTGGCCGTCAGCCAGCTTGATCATATCCGGATAGGAGACCCAGTAGGGTGCCGGCAGGATGACCTCATCGTCAGGATTGAGCAATGACACCAGTAAATTGAACAGGCTTTGCTTGGCACCGGTGGATACGATGATCTGGTCCGCTGTGAACTCCAGTTGGTTGTCGTCGCGGAACTTTTTGATGATGGCCCGTTTAAGCCTCACGGTCCCATCTACTGGCGGATACTTCGTTTCACCTGCCTCAATTGCGTCGATAGCAGCCTGCTTGATGTGGCCGGGGGTGTCAAAATCCGGTTCACCAAAGCCAAGCGAGATAATGTCATGCCCACGGGCACGCAGCTCAGTTGCCCTGGCACTGACTGTAATGGTTGCGGGCGGCTTGATTTGCATAACCCGGTTGGAGATTTTGAGTGTCACGATTGAAAACCCATGTAAAAAACCTCAGCAGGACCGGTGGTTCAGCCACCAGTCCTGCCGGCTATCGTCATAAAAGCACTATTTAACTAACGGTATCTCTGTTGCCAGTTGCATGTTAATGGCGGCATCCAGCTTGTTCTCAACCTGGATCACACGCATGACCTTTTTGGTCGGCATGAAAGTATCAATCTTCTTGGCGAAATCCTGCTTGAGGGCAACATTCTGCATCTCAATCGAGAAATAATCCGTCAGCAACTTTTTAGCCTTCAAGTCTGTCATGTCTTCAAAGTTGGCGGCATAGTCCTTGATTAAAGCCAGTTCGCGGTCACCATTGGCGGACACTGCGGTGCGGTACGCATTCCAGGCAGGCCAGAACTGTGCGCTTTCATCCGCGGTGAAACCTACGTTGCCCATAATAAGAATCTTGCGGTCGGTGTGTGCAGACTGGCGCAGGAGTGCGATCTCGGCGTCGAGGTCGTCTTGTGCGTAAGCCGTGGTTGACAGGGACGCTAGCAAGACTAAAACAGATAGGAATTTCATGGTTTCTCCAGGGAGCTATTCAATTAAAAGGGGCGCTATAATAACAAGTTTGGCACTGCTCATTGCGCTTCGAAGAGAATTTTTTGAAAAACAGGTCGTTTAAACTTTGCAGTGACTACCAACCGGCTGGCGATCAGCCTGAGGCGATTAGCGCGTTAATGGCAGGTCTACGTGAAGGCCAGGCGCAGATGACGCTGCTGGGTGTGACGGGTTCCGGCAAGACATTTACCATCGCCAATGTCATCCAGCAATTGCAACGGCCGACGCTGGTCATGGCACCCAACAAGACGCTGGCCGCGCAGCTTTATGGGGAGTTCCGCGGTTATTTCCCGCACAACGCGGTGGAATATTTTGTTTCCTACTACGACTACTACCAGCCGGAAGCGTACGTGCCGTCCTCGGATACCTACATTGAGAAGGACGCATCCATCAACGAACACATCGAGCAGATGCGCCTGTCGGCCACCAAGGCGTTGCTCGAGCGGCGCGATACCATCATCGTGTCCACGGTGTCAGCCATTTACGGCCTCGGCGATCCAACCCAGTACCTGAGCATGGTTCTGCACCTGTCGGTCGGGGAAATCATCAATCAGCGCAACATTCTGCGGCGCCTGGCTGAGATGCAATACGGGCGTAATGACATGGAATTGCGCCGCGGCACCTATCGTGTTCGCGGTGAAGTCATTGACATTTTCCCTGGTGATGAGGATATGCGGGCCATCCGGGTCGAGTTGTTCGATGAGGAAGTGGAGGCTATTTCCCAGTTTGACCCCTTAACCGGCGAGGTGGTCAATAGAATGCAGCGGGTAACCGTTTTCCCCAAATCGCACTACGTCACACCGAGGCAAACGGTGATTGACGCGGTTGCTGCGATTAGCGCAGAACTGAAGGAGCGGCTGGTCTACCAGCGGGATAATCAGCAACTGGTCGAGGCCCAGCGCCTGGAACAGCGTACTTTGTATGATCTCGAAATGATGCTGGAACTGGGGTATTGCAATGGTGTCGAGAACTATTCGCGCCATCTGACCGGGCGCGGACCGGGTGAGGCGCCACCGACACTGTTCGACTACCTGGCGGATGATGCCCTGCTCGTTCTGGACGAAAGCCACGTCATGGTGCCGCAGTTGGGGGGGATGTATAAGGGTGATAGATCACGTAAAGAAAACCTTGTAACATACGGATTTAGATTGCCTTCTGCATTGGATAACAGGCCATTGAGGTTTGATGAATGGGAGCAGCGGGCTGGTCAGACCATTTTTGTTTCGGCGACACCCAGACCCTATGAAATGGAGCGTTCAGGCACTGTTGTTGAGCAGGTTGTACGTCCGACCGGCCTGGTTGATCCGGAAGTGGAAGTGCGCCCTGTAGGAGACCAGGTGGATGATCTTTTGTCCGAAATTAGCCGGCGCACCGCCATGGGCGACCGGGTACTGGTTACCACTCTAACCAAGCGCATGGCAGAGAACCTGACCGAGTATCTGGCCGATCACGGCGTGCGTGTGCGCTACCTGCATTCCGATGTGGACACAGTTGAGCGGGTCGAAATTATCCGCGATCTGCGGCTCGGTGAATTCGATGTGCTGGTGGGCATCAACCTGCTGCGTGAAGGGTTGGATATGCCGGAAGTATCCCTGGTAGCCATTCTTGATGCTGACCGCGAAGGATTTCTGCGTTCAGAGTCCTCATTGATCCAGACCATCGGCCGGGCCGCCCGCAATATCAGGGGCAAGGCCATACTTTACGGGGATAAAATCACCGGTTCGATGC
>QIKV01000076.1 GCA_003233115.1 Oceanospirillales bacterium | reverse complement strand
CAGCCTCCAGACTTGCGATTTGTCCTTGTTGCGGGCCGACAGAAAGGCCAGATACCTGCCGTCGGGACTCCAGCGTGGGTGTGATGACGACTGGCCGGCAGCGCTCAAGGCCACCGGTTCCCCTCCCGTAGCCGGGACCATCCATACGCGGCTAAGGGATTTATCCTTTTGCAGATCCAAACGGGTGATGGTATAGGCGATCCAATCCCCTTCAGGGCTAATCTGGGGGTCGCTTACGCTGCCCAGTTGAAACAGGTGGTCGATGGCCAGGCGGGCTGTATCAGTTCCGCTGCCGGCCTCTGATGCCGGTACTGTGGGAGCCAGCAGCAACCATGTTGACAGGTAAACATAGGTTATAGGGAGCAGGATAGGTCGGATATTCACTTGAGTCACCTTCATGAACTTGTAGTGCCATACGGAACCAGGCAGCGCCTTCCGGCGCAGCCAGGCAGGCTTGAAATCATCTGTTGCAGGCCGCTGCTTATCTTATTATTGTTACAGCTACCCTGCGAGTTAATTTTCAACAGCACGGATACCCGGCCCATTGGCGAAACCAGCACTGAGTAAGAACGATAGTATCGAGGCGGCCCTCAAAGCGATGCAGGCCAAACGGCCGCTGCGGGTCGAGGAGATCTGTCGGGATTACCTCGGGATAAACCCAGGGTGTGCGGATCACCTGCGTCTGCTCGCGCACGCGCTGCAGGAACAAAGCCGGCTGAGTGAGGCTGAAGAGAAACTGCGTTTTGCACTTTCCCTGAGACCCAATTTCCCACAGTTACATGAAGACCTGGGCAGCGTGCTTGCGCTGCAGGGGCGTTACGATGAAGCTATTTCCAGCCTTGAAAAAGCCGTTCAACTGGATCCGACCCAGGCATTGGCGCACCGGAAACTCGGCCAGGTACTCGCCATTGTCGGGCGGGGAGAGGACGCGGACGAGTCGTTCGGGGAATTCTTTGACAAACGGCCGGAAGACGGGCAGATCGCTATCGGAGCGAACCTCCTGAAAGAGGGGGAAACAGACCAGGCCATTGATGTATTTAGGGAGGTTATCCGGCAAAATCCAAAGAATGTGAACGCCATGCGGTTCCTGGCCATCACTTACTGGAAAGAAAAAAAAGAGAAGATGGACGATGCCGAAGCCCTGCTGCGGCGGGTGGTGGAAATTGCGCCTGATTTTGCCGGCGGCTGGATCAACCTGGCCATGGTGCTGGTGGAGCGCAATAAATTCCTGGATGCGATCCACAGCTATCAACAGGCCACCGCACTGGAGCCAGGAAACCCTGCCGCATGGGGTGGTCTCGGCAATGCCTACGCAATCGCCAACTACCAGGATGAGGGGGCAAAAGCTTTTGCGCGGGCAGTGCAGTTAAAGCCCAAAGCAGCTACTTTACAGATGGGCTATGCCCATGTGTTGAAAACCCTGGGCAGGCAGGATGAATCGCTGCAAGCCTACCGGGCGGCAATCGCTGCAAAACCCGATTTTGGCGAAGCGTACTGGAGCATGGCCAATCTCAAAATTTTTAATTTTGAGGCCGAAGAAGTAGTGGCAATGGAGCAGCAACTTGCGCATGAGGAACTCAGTGACAGTGCAGAAATTCATTTCCGCTTTGCGCTTGGCAAGGCCTACGAGGACAAAAAGGACTACGACAGGGCCTGGCACTACTATGACAGCGGGAATCAGAAGCAAAGAACGCAGGTCCGGCATGACCCAATCGAATCGGAGCGGCGGCAAAGCGAAATCATTGAAGTATTCAACAAGGAATTCCTCGAACAACATGCCGGCAAGGGCTTCGAGGCCGCCGACCCTATCCTGATTGTCGGCCTGCCGCGTTCAGGTTCAACCCTGGTCGAGCAGATTCTGGCCAGCCACAGCCAGGTGGAAGGGACTTCAGAGCTTCCCAACTTAGGCAGAATCGCCAATTCAATTGGCCGCTACCGGACGGACCAGGAGTACTTCCCACTATCGGCCAGGGATTTGCGCAACAAGGACTGGCGGGCCTATGGCAGGCAATATATGGATGAGACCCGGCGCCACCGGGAAACGGATCGGCCGTTTTTTACCGACAAAATGCCAAACAACTTTCCCCTGATGGGATTTCTTCATCTGATCCTGCCCAACGCAACCATCATTAACGCCCGCCGACACCCTTATGACAGTTGCCTGGGGGCTTACAAACAATTGTTTGGCAAGGGGCAGAATTTTACCTATGACATGGACGATCTGGCAGACTATTACCGGCAATACGATATGATCATGAAGCACTGGCACGAAGCGCTGCCAGGGAAGGTGCTGGACGTTCACTATGAAGAAACCGTGCTGGATCTTGAAGGCCAGGTCAGACGAATACTGGACCACTGCGGCCTGCCCTTTGAGGAGCAGTGCCTGCGTTTCTGGGAAACAGACCGGGCCGTCAGAACGGCCAGCTCAGAGCAGGTTCGCCAGCCCATCTATCGCGGTGCGCTGGGCAAATGGCGGCGCTACGAGAACCACCTGGGAGTCTGGCAGGAACGGCTTGGTGATATCGTGGCGGAACTTCCCGAGCGGGTCAGGAGGGTGGGTGAAAAGCGGTGAGAGCATTCGATGCGTGCTTCACTGATCTCCCCAGGGCCAGACCTCAATGCAGTTAACGGCCATGCGAACATTCCGGGTAAAGGTTACAGTCATCAATCGTTCGTTTCTTCTAAGGTCGTAAAGAGACACCCCTGCAGGTGTGCAGCCGCCTGCAACCACTGTATTTGAAAGAACACACAAGCCCCTGGCGTATCCCCGTTTCAGCATGCGTGTGGCATTCGGGTCGTGGGCTGCATGGTCGGATTCTGTGAAAAACGGCACCGCCATGCCACGGTCTTCACTGCCTTCATCATCACCCGTGTAGCGCAATACTCCGGCGTGGCTGTCATTGAAAAGAACGCCATTTCTGAACAACCGTGCATCCAGTGCACCGGCTGGCAATTCCACTGACATATTGATTTCCTTGCCATTGAAATGGAGCAACCCGTCCGTATTCAGGCCGGCAATATACATTCCGCCTGACCCGCAGCGAACCGTGTCTAAATGGAGCTTGTTGATGAACAGGGGTCCATCGGGATTAGCAGGATCGAAAACCAGTGGTTTGAAGCGAAAGTGCTCAGATTTGACCTGCATCGCCCAGTCAAATCTTTTCTCATTCAGATCGAAGGCAAGGATGCAATCGTTGCCGCATGATGCCAGGTAAATTTTGCGTTGGTAAACAAAGATACTGCGGCAGTTGGTGAGGAAGGGATTTTGCCAGGATTCAATGAAATCAAAACTTTGGCTGTAGGCCATCAATTTGTTGCTGGCGGCGATGTAAATCGTGTCGCCATCAAAGGCGATGCCACGCAACCCGCGGCCACCCTCGTCGCCAAACCATTCGATAGCTTCTGAATTCAGGTCAATGGTCTGAAATACAGCCTGTTTCTCCAGGTCGATAAGGAAGGCACCACCATGGCTCTGTCCCCGCCTGGCACCGTGTACTACGGTCGTCGCGATAAGTTTTGGCATGGTTAATCGTGTGAACGGGTTCTGCTTAATCACCCGACTCTAACGGGCAATCGCGCAATTGCGATTGCCCCTTGATGGCCAGCTTCTATTTCCAGCTCTTCCTGACCTGGATACCAAAGGTGCGCGGTCGGTTATAGACACGCTTGTTTTTGTTAAAGTCGGTTCCAAACCAGTCTGACGCGAAATTTGCCCCGTTGTTGAGTACGGCGATGGCTTTTTGATCGAACAGATTGCGAGCCACCAGGGTGACTGACCAATCGTTCTTCAGGTGCGTACCAATTCGAAAATTGCTGACATTCCAGGAACTGATGACACCATCAGGATTATTATCCATGATGCTTTGCAGCGTGTTCCAGGTCTGGGATTGGTAACTGATATCGTAGCGCAGAAACACATCATTGGTCCCAAATGCACCTGGAATGGTCCAATCCAAGGCTAAAAAGGCCTTGCGTTTCGGTGAAGTGGGCAAAGTCATGCCTTTTTCGAGTACAGTGCCGCTGGGGAAGGTGAAGCCGGTGGTCCATTTTGGATCCGCCCAGGTCATGCTGTAGGTGAAGTTTAAGTTATCAGTCAACAATGCGCTGCCGGTGAGCTCAATGCCCCGGATTTCAGCATCCGCTGCATTAAACGTTCCGCGTAACCACCAGGGGCCAACGCCCGCACTGGCACTTTGTTGATAGTTGTTCCATTGCATCAGGAAAACGGTGGCGTTGAGCAACAACCGGTCATCCAGCCATTGACTCTTGAGGCCTATTTCATAGTTGTCCAGCGTATCCGGGTTATATTCCAACGGCACCTTGCCGGTATTGGCCGCCCTCTCGCTATTGGTGCCGCCCAGTCTGAAGCCCTGGCTGTACAGGAAATACACCATCTTGCTGTCGTCGATTTGATACTGCGTGCTGAATTTCCAAAGGACGTCGTTGGTTTTGCCTTCGGATATGTATATTCCATTGGTATCAAAGCTGCCAGCGGGAGCCAGTCCCTCTGGAAACTGGTTTTGAGTGAATTGGTATCGATCGTACTCGAACCAGCGGCTACCGCCCGTAATCTTCCATTTGTCGGTGAGGTCAAAAGAGATTTCGCCGAATATCGAAGTTTGTTTGATCTGCCGATCCAGCCTGTTGGAGTAACCAACCGTGGTGGGTGGGATGGGGTAGACGACCGGATAGCCGGCATAATTGTAGTAGTAGGCGAGGTACTGGGCATAGTCCCAGCCCACGGTGTCCATCAACTGCGGGTTGTTCGCGCCGAAATACCAGTCATCTTTCAGGTCTTCATAGTACGCACCGATCATCCACTGGAAGCGGCTATCGGACTGTGAAGCGAGGCGGATCTCCTGGGAGAACCGACTTTGGTTCTGGTCGTTGAAAATGGTGCCGAAGGTGTACTGCGTATTGTACAGCGTGTAACCATAGTAGTAGCCGAAATAGCTGTCCTTCCACTGCTCATAGTACATGTTGTCCCACTGGTAGGTTATTTTACGATCAAAATAGCTGGTATTCGAGACCAGCGAGGCAAATCCGAGATCACCGTTGATGGTCAGGCCATAGCTGGTCCATTTATCGTCGCGGAATTCGTCAAAGAAACGCGCAACCTTGAAATCGCCAAGTGAAGGGTCTGATTGCCAACTGCCGTTAGCCGTACTGCTTTCTGAGATCACGGCCAGTGTTGCTGACCAGTTGTCGGTAATTTCCCACAACGCAGAAATACGCCCGCCGGTCAGTTCATAGTCGTTGAAATTATCTTCAACGACAGCGGCATTGGTAGTGGCAAACTGGGGGCCGCTTGCTGTCGGGCCGACGAAAGTTGAAGCCAGCACATTATCAATGTAGCCGCCGTCCCTGACGTAATAGCCCACGGCCCGTATTGCGAATGAATCTCCGAGCGGAATATTGACCCAGCCATTGGTTTCATAGCTGGGGGCGCCACCCCTGGTCGTAGACAGGGCACCGAAGAACTGGCCGCTATAGCCGTCCGTATTGGGTTTATTGGTGATAATGCGCAGTGTGCCGGATTGCGAAGCCGAGCCGAACAAAGTCCCTTGCGGTCCTGGCAGTGACTCGACCCGCTCAATGTCAATCATGCGGGGGAAGGGCTGTTGAGAAATCGCAGCCATCGGCGTTTCATCAACGTAGACGGCGACCTGGGAGTCCGTGTAAAACTCCTGTGAGCCCGACGAAACACCACGATAGACCAGGTCGTTGCGCCCTGGTTGGCTGTTCACCAGGCCCAGGCTGGGCAGTGCCCGCACCAGGTCTTCCAGGTTCTGCAGGTTGTTCCGCTCGATATCCATGGTCGTAAAGGCCGTGATACTTTGTGGTACGACCTGCAGGCTCAATTCGCGGTGGGTGGCGGTTACGATGACTTCCTCGAGAGCCGATTCTCCAGCATCCTGTGCCCGGGCGGGTTGGGATGGGTACAAAACGGCCGCGATTGCAGCGACCAGAGGAGTTAGCTTATACAGTGATGCCCTGTCCATTGATGACGACTCCCAATCGATTATTTTATTCGTTTTTTTTGTATTTCTGAAACAACAATTCAGTAAATTATGAGTTTATAGTAGCATCAATTTTGGTGCACTACAGCGCGGACATATTGTGGCACCAGAATTCCACACTAGCGAAGCAAGCAGACTGCTTGAACCGTTCATCGATTCCGTGTTCACGACTTTCCTCAGATGATGTGGCGATCACGGGTATTCCGCAGGTCGGAAGCGCGTTCCCGGCTTGTCCAGCAGATATTTGAGTCGCTACGCAAGGTTCTCGCGGTCAACTTCAATTTCAGACAGGCCTGATTGGTCATCGCAGGTATTTGTCATACCAGGCCAGGTAGCGCTCCAGCCTGTCGCGGCGAAAGCTCGGCCGGTTGATGTTGTGATACTCGCCCGGGTAAATGATGAGCCTGGTGTCAACACCAAGGCTCTTCAGGGCTTGGTACATTTGTTCGGAGTTGGCCACCGGGACGTTCACGTCCAGCTCACCACCGAGGAATAAAGTCGGCGTTGAGATCCTGTCCGCGTGCAGAAACGGATAGGACAGTTGCAACCATTTTTGCGTGTTTTCCCAGGGCCGACCGAGTTCCAGCTCCCAGTGCCGAACCCATTCGTCCGTTCCGTAAAGTGCCAGCATGTTGGAGACGCCTGCACCGCTGGTGGCCGCTTTGAAACGTGGGTCAGAAGCGATGGTATAGTTGGTCAACATCGCGCCATAGCTCCAGCCGCCAATGCCCAGGCGGTCTTTGTCGATGATGCCCTTTCCGACCGCGAAATCGATGGCCGCCAGTACATCGGAAACATCCCCCTGTCCCAGCTTGCCGAATATCAAACGCTGAAAGTCTTCACCACGCCCGGAACTGCCGCGTGGATTGACGCCCAGTACCACGTAGCCATTTGCTGCCATTAGTTGCCATTCAAAATTAAACTCTTTGCGGAATTGCCCAACCGGCCCTCCGTGAATCCTCAGAATTGCCGGATAACGCCGATCCTTTTCATAGCGGGGAGGTTTCAACATCAGCCCGCGAATGCTCATGCCGTCGGCACTTGGAAATTCGATGGCTTCGGTCGACCCGAGGCTGAGCTTGTCAATCCAGGCGTCGTTTTGCTTGGTTATTCTCCGAACCTGACCCGAATCCAGGCTGCCAATCTCATAGGGTTGCTCAGGTGTCCCGGAAATGACGACGATGCGACCCGCGTTGCTGACATCGAAAAACCGCACCGTTTGGTTGCTATCTGTCAGGCGCGTGGGTGCGCCTCCATCCGCCGGGACAGCGGTGAGATAAACACTCATTTCGTCTTCGACAAGCGCATAAATACGCTTGCCATCGGCAGACCACTGTGGTGACAGCATATTGCGGTCGAGCTTCGCGGTCAGAATGCTTGCTGGACCACCGGATGAAGATACCATCGCCAATTGTGACTGGGCGTAATAGCTCAGACTGGGATCCCGGTCGATGGTGTAAGCCAGCCGTTGACTATCCGGGCTCCAGACGGGTCGCCCGCCCCAACTCTCCGGATTCGATTCGGCATATTTTGTGTGGGTCAGACGCTCGGCTTTAGCTCCCGGTACAGGCTCGATCAGATAGATATCCCAGTTGTCGTGCCTGTCCGCATCGGGACCACGCCTGGACACAAACGCGATTTGAGAACCATCCGGCGACCAGGCCGGCAAAACTTCATCGTATGGACCGGAGGTCAATGGCCTCACCGTTCGGGCTGCCAGGTCCAGCAGTTGTAAATGACTGCGTGCCACTCCCAGATAGCCAACACCATCCCTTTTGAACCGAAACCTGTCTATGACGATCGGTGCAGTTGGCTTTTCTGGACTACCGCCGCTTTCCACAACCAGTACCAGGTGTCTGGCATCGGGTGACCAATCGAAGTCCGATACGCCGCTGTCGATTTTCGAGACCTGCTGTAGTTCTCCGCTAGCCAGCGCGTACAGCCAGACCTGGCTTGCTTTGCCACGCTCACGACCGCCGGAAAGGAAGGCCAGGTATCGTCCATCCGGACTCCAGCGCGCCGACCAGGCACCCACGAGCCCTGTTGAGATGTCTTTCGATGAACCGGAATCCCAATCCAGAACCCAGACTGACCATTGCTGGCTGTCATTCGTTGTGTTTACGCTTTGAACGGTATAGGCGACCCGGTTGCCATCGGAGGAAATACGCAGGTCGGAAACCGGCCTGGCCGCGTCGAGATCTGCCAGCATAACAGGTCGTCGCACCTGATCAGCACTTGCCAGCGAGGCAAGCAAAACTGAAATCACGAAGCCGAAAACAGTTCTCATGCCGCAATGCAATCGTGGGGGCATGTGATTCTGGCCTGGTTGTCTTGCGTCATACTGTATTGTATACATCGTCATTTGGCTGAGCATTGTGCCTTGTTGCCAGGAGTACTAAAACCATGTCTTTTCGAATGTCCGTCTCGCCCAATGTCCGCAAGTCTCCCTACTTCGATGCGACTGTAGCGGACGGTGTCAAATCATTTGCTGTCTATAATCACATGTATATACCGGTAGATTTCGGCGATCCTGACGCGGAGTACGACAGACTGCTGAACGGGGTCGCCATGTGGGACGTCGCTTGTGAGCGCCAGGTTGAACTGGCCGGCCCCGACGCCGGTATGCTGGCACAATATCTCACAACCCGCGACCTGGCAAATGCTGTGCCCGGCCAGGGAATGTATGCACCACTGTGTGACTATGACGGCCATCTGATTAACGACCCTGTTTTGCTGAAGTTATCCACCAGCCAATACTGGCTGTCCATCGCTGACAGCGACATTGCTTTATGGGCCAAAGCAATCGCAGCCGAACGCGGGCTGAACGTAAGCGTGACGGAGCCTGACGTGTCACCACTTGCGGTACAGGGACCCAGGGCGCCGGATGTCATGGCTGAATTGTTGGGTGACTGGGTGCGCGAGCTTAAGTACTTCTGGTTTAAAGAAACCGACCTGGAGGGTATCCGGTTGCTGGTGGTGCGATCAGGCTGGTCGAAGCAGGGTGGGTTTGAGCTGTTTCTTCGGGATGGTACACGCGCTATTGATCTTTGGAATCGCGTCAAAGCGGCGGGTAAGCGTTATGCCATCGGCCCGGGTGCACCGAATGATGTCGAGCGCATCGAGAGCGGCCTGTTGTCGTATGGTACCGATGTTGATGCAGATACAAACCCGTATGAGGTGGGGCTCGGTAAATACGTGGATCTTGAGAAAACTGAGGGGTTTATAGGGCAGGCTGCATTAAAGAAGATCAAGCGCGAGGGCATCAGGCGCCGACAGGTTGGACTGTTTTTAGCCGGCGAAAGAGTGGTTCCGAATGCGCATCCCTGCCCGGTGCTCAGGCATGACGAGGTGGTTGGCATGATGTCAGCAGCCGTTTTCTCGCCCCGCCTTGGCAGGAATATCGCGATCGCGCTTATCCACGCGGGTATTGGTAATGACGCGTTGGGATTGCTTGTCGATTGTGGTGATTGTAGACGCGCTGCGACCATAACTGACCTGCCTTTTTGCTGATTGACTGACACATTTTTTGAATGAACATGAGGGAACACCCCATACAACCACAGCGGTCCGCGAACCTGCAGGCATTATTTGACCGGCCGGTTATTATCCTGGCCGCGCCGAGGTCGGGTAGCACCCTGTTGTTTGAGACGCTGTCGAAAGCCAGCGAATTCTGGACGATCGGTGGTGAAAGCCACCAGGTGATTGAAGGCCGGCCTGAATTATCGCCTGCATCAGGCCGGGTAAACTCCAATCGCCTGACAGCAGCAGATGCGACTGCGCAGACTATCAGCGCCGTGCAAGCAGATTTTGCCCGCCGTTTGCGTGATCGACAGGGAAGAAGGTGGTCTGAAAACCTGGCTATCAAGCGACTGCGCTTCCTGGAAAAGACGCCAAAGAATGCACTGCGGCAACCCTTTCTGGAGCAGATATTTCCATCCGCGTACTACATTTACCTGTATCGGGATCCACGGGAAAATATTTCCAGCATGATGGATGCGTGGGAGTCGGGCCGCTGGGCCACCTATCCCGGGCTAAAAAATTGGTCCGGGCAGCCCTGGTCGCTGTTGTTGCCCCCCGGGTGGGAGCGGCTCAGTGGTTGCCCGCTGGAACAGGTTTGTGCATTTCAGTGGGAAGCGTCGAACCGCATTATTCTGGACGACCTTGGCGCCATACCGCCGCAGCGCTGGACTGCTGTTGATTACCGGTCACTAACGCAATCGAGCAATACCGCAGTACGCAGATTGTGTGCATTTGCGGATATATCAGTAGATGAAAAGCTGGCAGCCAGCCTGACCAGACCGTTACCGCTCGCGCGCTATACGCTGAGTCGGCCAAAGCCGGAAAAATGGCGCAAGCGCGAGGCCGCCATTCATTCAGTGCTGGATTCGATTCAAACCACTGATAACCGGGCCAAAGAGGTGCTGGCCTGTCAGTCGAAGCAGGGCTCCGGCAGAAGCTATTGATTGGATGTGCACGAAGAACAGGACTGCACGGCCGGATTGAGCGGTGGGATTATCCAGGGTGATTGCGCCCGCGTATACCAGGTTCCGCCCGCATCGTCATAGCTGGTTCCCTCGCCCCAGATAACGTGCGTCGCACCGTTACCGTCGACCCCGATCTCCAGGTAATCACCATAAGGGAACGCAAACCCATCCGCTGTTTTATAAGGCGCGCCATCTATCGCAGCGGACAAACGCACAGCCTCCGACCAGGTCAACCCCCCATCAGAGGTCTCCCGATACCAGACGTTGAATGCTGCCTTGCTGGCATTCCGATCATCTATCCATGCGAGCCGAAAGTCTCCCGGCTCCAGTCCTGAAGTCAGCGCCGGAAACCCCGCCAGTACGGTTGCAGAGGGTGGTGAGATCAGGGTCCGCTCACTCCAGCCCACACCATTGATGGATGTCTTCACATAAAGACTTTGGGGTGCACCATCGACGTCAGTGACATTGTAAGCAATCATTACCGTCCCGTCAGAATCGACCGCTACATCCGCTTGCGGGCCAAAGAACCCGAAGTAGCATCCTTGAGCCCATGAACAGTCTGGCACTTCGGCAGAAGTATCCACCCGGTCCGTGACCCAGCTCTTGCCCCCATCTGTGGAGCGGATGATGCTCACGCCAACCTCACCCCGAAAGTCGGCTGCGTAGTCAGAGCTTGCAAAGTAGACATCACCATTCAGAGCCACAGCCGCGCCGGAATGGAACCAGGAACGGGCGTCATTATTGGTCATGATCGGTGTCTCCCAGGTCTCGCCATAATCATGGGAGCTTGCGACGAAGGCGTTGGAAGCGTTGAATGCCAGGTAGACGTCCCTGCCATCCCACGAGACCGCGAGCATCGGCTTGTCAGACCATGGGATGCCGGTCCCGCGTCCGGCCATCGGGATGGGATCTGACCAGGTCTTTCCCCGGTCCCGCGATTTCATAAACACGACCCCCGGTGCGTAGTTGGCCATCATCGCGGCATACAGTACGCCATCTTCCGCCACTTCGATCTCGGGATCGTACTGAGCGCCTTTGGTTTGCAGGATGTACTGATCGGGTTCCCAGGTGTTGCCGCCATCACTTGAGCGGCGGAAGATGATCGCCGGGTCAGCACATCCGGGCTCACATTGTGGCACCCCGAAACGGTTGGTCAACTGGTACACATAGGGCGAGCTGCGATCGACCGCGATGGCTGGCTCCCAGTCCACGTAATTGCTCCATAGGCGTTGCGCTTCAAATTTACCCTGGGTGGATGAATCCGTGGATATTCGAACCGGCGGCGGCTCTCCCCGCCAGCCCGGCGGCAGTGTGCTTCGGCGCGCTTTTCCTGCCCGCTTGAGGGCCAGAATATCTGCTCGCGGTGCCTTGGCCTGTTGCTCGCTTTGATAGACATGCTCAGCAGCTTTACCGGCATTCGAAGCCCCGGGTGCTGACTGCACGCTCATCTTGTGCGCGGGCGTACTGACAGTCTGCCGGAGCCCATTGCCTCCCATGCAGCCGGTCAGGCTCAGGACCAGGATCAGGGTCAATCGGCGTGCATTCATTCCCACATCACACCCCCTCCAGTTTACGCCCTACCACTGTTTGCTGATGCCGATACCGTAGAAGCCGTTTGCGGCAACCGGGGTGACCACAAAGCCCTTGTAAGGTTTGGTGAAAATAAAGCTGCTGGCTATCCCAATGGCCGCACCGGCCACGACATCAACCGTATAGTGATTGTCGGATTCTACCCGGCTCCAGGCAACATAGGATGCACCCAGATAGGCCGGCACGGCGTATTTCCAGCCATATCGCCTGTGGATAAATGCTGCACCCTGGAACGCGACTGAACTGTGGCCCGAGGGGAAGGATTCATTATCCTTGCCATTCGGTCGGGTCTTGCTAATGGACTTCTTCAAGGCATAGGTAACTGCGAGGTTGGTAAAGAATCCTTTATAAAATTGTGTTCTGCCATCGGCGTCATGCAGATAAAAAGTAGTGCCATAGGCTACAACCGGTATCAGGGTCCGTAAGATACTGCCGTTACTTTCTGCCTGGTCCGAAGCCATGGCAAAAGGAGAGGTAATCAGCAAAACGAAGCATAGGATTGTGAAGCACAGTGAATGGCGATGCGCTGAATACAGGACCGTTTGATTGTCGCGTGCTTTCATTTTCTTGATTGGCACCAATAGCTGGTGGTATTGATACTACAGCCAGCAAAATTGATTATAGGCCTTTGTACGGGGGTTGGCATGTTAATCTTAGCCGGCAAGTCAGGGCCGTCGGTTGTAGAATGGGTGCATACTGACAGCCGTCCGATAGCGAGGAAAAATTAATGCCACGTACCGAAAAGTGGAATTTTGTGTTGCTGTCGATGCTGCCACTACATTGGGCCAGGCGTTACTTCGAAAGGTTGTACCTGCGGAAATATTGCTGAATATGGCTGAGAACAAAAACAATGGATAGAGCAGAAAAAACTGTCAGAGATATCCTGGCCATGGCCGAACTGGGTGTGGATGGAGAGCGGCCATGGGATTTAAAGGTAACCAGCAAGGATTTTTATCGGCGGCTTCTCGGCCAGGGTTCCATCGCACTGGGTGAGACCTACATGGACGGCCTGTGGGAATGCGAGCAGATCGATGTCTTTATTTACAAGATCCTGCGCGCTGGTCTGGAGCACAAGATTTCCGTGTTGCGCCTTTTATGGCCGGTATTGTGGTCAAAGATGGTCAACCTGCAGAGCAGGGGCCGGGCTTTTAACATTGGCAAGCATCATTACGACATCGGTAATGAGCTGTTCAAGCTAATGCTTGATGACAGCATGGCATATACCTGTGGCTATTGGCGTGAGGCCGACAACCTTGCCGATGCGCAGCAGGCAAAGATGGACCTGGTGTGCCGCAAGATGGGCCTGGAAGCCGGCATGCGTGTACTGGATATCGGCTGTGGCTGGGGCAGCTTCGCCCGCTATGCCGCCCAAAACTACGGTGTCAGGGTTGTTGGTGTGACGGTGTCGCAAGAACAGATCGACCTTGGCCGGGAGTTGTGTGCGGGTCTGGACGTGGACTTGCGCTACCAGGACTACCGGGATGTACAAGGCCGTTTCGATCGGGTGGTTTCCATTGGCATGTTCGAGGCCGTGGGGCCAAAAAACTTCCGCACCTACATGCAGACGATGGAGCGCTGCCTGGAAGATGACGGGCTGTTCCTGCTGCACACCATTGGCACCAATACACCGGATTTACAGGCTGATCCCTGGACCATCAAGTACATTTTCCCCGGTGGTTACCTGCCTTTGCAAAAGCAGATAGATGCTGCCACGCAGGGTATTTTTATCATGGAAGACTGGCACAACTTCGGTGTCGATTACGATCCGACCATCATGGCCTGGGTGGCCAATGTTGAAGCGGCTCGCGGGCAACTAGAGGCGCTCGGCTATGACCAGCACTTCTATCGGATGTGGACCTACTGGCTGCTTTCCGCAGCAGGCTCAGCCCGCGCAAGACGCAACCAGCTTTGGCAAATGGTCTACTCAAAGAAAGGCCTGGATGGAGGTTACCTGCCGGTTCGATAGCCCTTTTGTCCCGGTTATTCAGCCATGAAATGTGACCCTGAATAGCCTGAAAATTACGCTTCGCTACAACAGCGCAAGTAAGAGGAAAATAGCATGCCAGCAACACAATCCACAATTCAGCGGGAACCGGCGGTACGTGCGCGGGCCATGCCTGCTGACACCAATCCGGCGGGCGACATCTTTGGTGGTTGGCTAATGTCGCAAATGGATATGGCCGGCGAGATCACGGCCCGTCAACGCACCGGAAAACGGGTGGTTACCGTCGCCGTCAATGCGATGACTTTCCACAAACCGGTCCATGTGGGTGATGTTGTGAGTTGCTACACGACGATTGAGCGGGTTGGCCGTACCTCAGTCACGGTCAAGATAGAAGCGGTGGCCATGCGCCAGGACAGCGGTAAGCACGTGCCGGTGACGGAGGGTGTTTTTACCTATGTCGCACTGGGCGAGGACGGCTGTCCGACAGAGATAGGCGCTTCTGTCTGACAGCCTGGCGCCTGACCGGACTGGTTGGCGCTCAGGGCACTGGACCGAATCGTCCCACTGCCCTTAACCCGGGCATTGCTACCAGTTCGCTGTCACAGAAAATACCGGTCCGCTGTAACGCATGTTAACTGCACCGGTCCAATCGGTTTTATCGATGCTGACATTCAGATCGAAGTACTGGTATGACAAGTCGAAGCCGACGTGGCGGAAGGCCTGGTAGTTAACACCGGCTGCGACATTCCAGAGCGTGCCGTCCAGGTTGCCGACTTTTGCGCTGATCCAATCCACCCGTGTATGCAGCAGCCAGTTCCTTGCAGGGGAAAAATTCCACCAGGTACCGAGGTTAGGGAGGGGCTGGCTGCTCGAAACTTCTCCCTGCTGGAATTCTGTAGTATTTTCATCAATCTTGACTTCACCCTCAATGAAAGCGCCCAGCTTCAGATTGTGTATGCCAGCGCCGATACCGAAATCATTCTGCGGGTTCATGATCAGGCTGCGGCCGACAAAGATGCGGGTGACCTCAAAGTTAACCCCGGCCGCAACGAAAGAGCCCTTGCGGAAGTTAATATCCTGCCACGTGACATCCTCTTCCAGCACGGCTTCGCCAGAGGCGTCATTCTTGAAATACTGACCCCAAAGCGACCACTTGCGTTGCTCGCCAAACTTCCAGCGTACCCTGCCATTAAACAGGGTAGAGCGACCACCGACACCGACGCTGTCACCAAAGTCGACGCGGTCTTTGAGGGCGTTAACGCTACCTTCTGCTGAAATTGTGAAAGAATTATCAGAGCTGAATGCGCCCAGGGCTACCGTGAAATTATCAGACAAGGCAGGGTGGTACTCATAGTCCTGCTGGGCCAGTAGTTCGCTGGAGACCGACGATAGGGCGAGGGCACATAGACCCAGGTAGATTCCGTTTTTCATATATTTCCTCAAAGGTGTATTTTGCATGCAAAGCGATGCAGCCTGGCTCCATAACTAAGGACCCAGTGCAGAATTCTACAACATTCCGCCGGCTTTGAACTGAAATTTCAGCCTGGTTCAGGCTAAAAGGTAGAATAAAACCGGTAAATATCTGTAGTGTGGCCGCGTTACACTTCTACGTAGACCATAACTAGTCCCTGGCGGCTGGATTAGCTTCCGACCTTAAGCACCACCGCCATCGAAGTATCGCCCGCAGCACAACCCTGGAACAGCCCCCAGCCGCCGCCCAGTATGGTGAGTTCTTCGATCAGTTCGATCATGGCGCGCATGCCGGTCGGTCCCTGCGGGTGGCCCCAAATGAGTGAACTGCCGTAGTTGTTCATGGACATCAGGTCGGCACCGGTTTCGCGTGCGAAGACGATGTCATTGACCGCAAAGGGGTTGTGGGATTTGATCGCAGCAAGATCGGCGATGCCGATGCCGGCACGTTCCAGCGCCTGCATGGATGCCGGTATGGTGGCGGCGGGCATGAAGCTCTTTTCTACCCTGGCCTGGCCGAATGATACGACCTTGATGGTAACGCCGGCATCTGCTGATAACTCTTTCGCCCTGGCCTCAGTGGTAACCACCATGCCGGCTGCACCATCGGCCGGATGCGTCTGTCCGCCGAAAGTAATGGTGCCGCCTTCTTTGACCGGCTGCAGTTTTGCCAGGCCATCCGCGGTGCTTTGGAAAATACCTTCGTCGCCGTCCAGGGTGGAGACGGTCTTTTTGAAGCGTGGATCGGGTACCTCGAATGGCAGGGTCATAAAGCGTTTCAGAAAAGCTGAATCATCATTCAATGCATCAGCATACTGTTCCAGGCGCCGCAACACGACCTCGTGTTGTTCTGCGGTGGATACATTCCACCTGTTGGCACAGTTTTCCGCTGTCTGGGTCATGTCTCCGCGAGTGTAGGGATCGAAGCCCATGTTGTCGGGCACCCAGTCTTCGTGTGTACCGATTCCACCGGGTGCCTTGGGTCGCGGGTAAAACATATGCGGCCCGTTAGACAGGCGGTCGGTTGTAACGGCCAGCACACAGTGGGCTGAACCACAGTTTATTTCCTGTGCCGCGACCGATAGCACCCGGGCGCTGGTGGCGCAGGCCTGGCTGACGGTTGGGCCGCCGATATGTCCGGCGCCGGCCATACCGGCCAGCCACGGCAGGCCGTAAAAGGAATACTGCTGCGGGACGGTCATGCCGAGCACACCTGCGTCGAAAACATCACTTGCGATGCCACGGGACGCCAAAGCTGTACGAGTCAGGTAGGCTGCAAATTCCACACTGGGAAGGTGTTGCAGGCTACCCTGCCAGCGTGAGAAGGGACTGCTCCAGTAAGCGCCGTAAGGGATATAGCTGCCGGTCATGATTTGTGCTCCTTGAATGCCTTGATTATAATAGTGGTATTATAGTACTTAAATACCGTTTAAGATTAAACTATATATTATAATGCCTGCTTACTATTTGTTTGTTGCTTTAGATCAAGTTTTGTTAGTGTAAAAATGACCATTTAGCGAGACCCCAAAAATATGCATTTATCTGACTGGATAAAGTGTCATGCGGACACCACACCAGATAAGCCGGCTATCCTCTTTGAGGGTGGCGAAATTAGCTATGCAGATCTTGCTGGCAGGGTTGATGCCTGTGCGCGTGTATTGGTTGACGGTCTTGCTATCAAGCCGGGTGACCGGGTTGCTTTCCTGGGACAGAATTCGCCTGAACAAATCACGCTGCTTTTCGCGTGTGCACGTGTTGGAGCAATATTGCTGCCGTTGAACTGGCGTTTGGCGGCCCCAGAACATGTGCAACTTCTGCAGCATGCCAGGCCGGGCGCATTGTTCGTAGACAGTGTATTTACCGACCATGTCAATGGCGTGCGCGAGCAACTGGGGTTTACCACGCTGGTCAGTTTAGCTGCAGCAGGTAAAGGCACGGCAAACGAAGATGGGGCAGACCCAGGCTGGTCTTCGTACAATGCGCTGGTAGCTGCCGCGCGTAGCCGACCATTAAGCACTGGCCCGGCCGGATTGAGTGAAAAGGATGGCGTGTTGCTTTGTTATACATCAGGCACCACCGGCACCCCGAAGGGTGCACTGTTGAGCAAGCAGGCACTGGCCTGGAATGCACTTAATTCTGTCGATATGCATGCCATGACCGATGCCGATGTGGTGCTGACCGTTTTACCCATGTTTCATGTTGGTGGACTGAATATACAAACCATGCCGGCGCTGTTTAGCGGTGCGACTGTAGTGATGCTCAGGCAGTTTGATACAGATCTTTTTTACCGGGCATTCGAACAATACCCCATTACGTTGACGCTGGTTGTTCCCACGGTTATGCATTTGCTGATGGCGGATGAGCGCTGGAGCAGGATCGGGCCGGCCAGTCTGCGTATAATTTCGATCGGTTCAACGATTGTGCCTGAAAATATGGTGACAGCGGTGTGCGACTGGGGTGTACCGCTGGTGCAGGTGTATGGTTCGACCGAGACCTGCCCGATAGCTGCTTATACGCCACCCGCTGATGCCGCGCGTAAGCCGGCGTCGACCGGCAAAACGGCAAAACACTGTGAAATCCGCATTGCTGATAAAAAGGGTGGGGAAGTTGCACCTGGCGTCAGTGGCGAAATACTGGTGCACGGCCCGAATGTGATGACGGAATACTGGTGTGATGCGGACGCTACACGGGAAGTGTTCAGTGGTCACTGGTTGCATACTGGCGATATTGGTCATTTTGATGCAGAGGGTTTTCTGTACGTTGACGGGCGCCTCAAGGATATGATCATATCCGGCGGTGAAAACATCTACCCGGCCCTGATCGAGAACCTGCTGGCTGAATGTGATGAGATTGAGGAAGTTGCAGTGGTTGGCCGTCCCGATGATTATTGGGGTGAGGTGGCCGTGGCCGTGGTTGTGGTAAAACCAGGCTGTGAGATTGATAGTGGACGAATCGTGGAATTTTGTGCCGGCCGTATCTCGCGTTTCTCATGTCCGAGGGAAGTGGTCATTGTAGATCGTTTGCCGCGTAACGCGATGGGTAAAGTTCTCAAGGAAGATATCCGGCAAATGCTTGTTGAACGATCAGAACGGCATTAATGCATTATTTATTTGACAACGCAGGATCAGCGGGTAAGAACGGGGTCGGAGTAAAAACTAAATTTGAATTCAAATTTGGTTTTTACTCCGACCCCAATTCACGGAGAATATTGGAATGGGTTTGAAAATTGGTATCGACGTCGGCGGGACCTTCACCGATTTCCTGGTGGCCTGGCAAGACCGTGAGCCGGAAATATTCAAGGTATTGTCCGTGTCTGATGATCCTTCCGCCGCTGTGATCAACGGCTTGACCGAGATCGCTTCCAGACAGGAACCGCAACTCAGTTTGAGTGAGCTGCTGGAAATGGTCGAGACCATCGTGCACGGTACCACCGTCACGACCAATGCCACCCTGACCCGCAATGGCGCCAAATCCGGGCTGATCACGACCGCAGGCGTACGCGATGCGCTGGAAATGCGCCGGGGCATACGCGAAGAGCAATACAACAACCGTTATACCAATGTTGAACCGCTGGTGCCCCGCTACCTGCGCTTCGGGGTCAAAGGACGGTTGCGCCGTGATGGCAGCGAAGTTGAGGCTTTGAGCCTCGATGATGTTGAAAAGGCCATCGAGTTATTCAAAGCCGAAGGTGTTGAGGCAGTTTCAATTTGTTTTATGAATGCCTTTATCAATGCAGCGCATGAAAACCGGGCAGCGGAGTTGGTGCGTGAGAAGCTGCCGGATGCGTACCTGACGGTATCAACCGATCTGCTGCCGTCGATTCGTTTCTACCAGCGTACCAGCACCACCGTACTTAACTCGTATATCGGCCCCATCCTGAATGACTACCTGGAGCAACTGACCAGCCGGCTGAGCAGGCACGGGTTCAATGGCCTGCTGCTGATCATGCAATCCAATGGCGGGGTCATGACACCGGAGACCGCGCGCAGAACAGCGGCGCTGACACTGCTTTCAGGCCCGGCCGCCGGACCTGGTGCGGGCCTGGTCTACGCACAGGCCCATGGCCAGGATAATTGCATCGTGGTGGATATGGGCGGCACCAGTTTTGAAGCAGCATTGGTGACCGGTAGCCCGGTGCTGGTTAACGAAGGTGTCATAGACCGCCACCGGATTGCCCTGCCAATGCTTGCGATTCATACCATCGGTGCCGGTGGTGGTTCAATTGGCTGGATCGATGAAGGCGGCCTGTTGCGCATGGGTCCACAAAGTGCGGGTGCAGTTCCTGGCCCGGTGAGTTATGGCCTGGGTGGCAGGTTGCCCGCCTGTACCGATGCCAACCTGGTGTTGGGTTATCTGAATCCGGACTTTTTTGCTGGCGGTACCATGCAGTTGGATATCGATGCCGCACGCGCTGCTATTAAAGAGCATATCGCCGATCCACTTGGCATGGATGTGACCACCGCAGCGGCTGGCATGTACCGGGTGACCTGCAACAATATGGCGCAGGGTGTGCGCGAAGTGACCATCAAGCGAGGTTTTGACCCGCGTGAATTCCCGATGGTGGTGGCCGGTGGCGCAGGCCCGATCCACTCCTGTATGATCTGTGAAGAACTACAGATTCCATTCCAGATCGTACCGCGGGAGTCTTCAATACTGTGTGCTGTGGGCATGTTGATGGGTGACCTGAAGCACGATTTTGTCAGAACATTTTTTGCCCGCCTGAACGAACTGGACTGGTCTGCTTTGCAGGCGCTGGTTGCAGGCATGATGGACGAAGGTACTGCCATGCTGATTAACGAGGGTATCCCGTCACAGCGCCAGAAGTTCCAGATCAAGCTGGATTGCCGTTACCAGAAGCAGTACCACGAAGTGTCTGTGCCGGTTGCACGCGAGTGGATTGAAGCAGGTGATTCAGCGGCAATTCACGCCGCGTTTCATGCCGAGCATGACCGTTTATATGGATACTCCCTTGAGCAACAGGATGTTAGTGTTGATCTGATCAATGTTCGCCTGCAGGCCATTGGTGTCACTGAGAAACTGGATTTTCGCGAGCAGGAATTTGCCGGAGAGGATGCCACATCGGCACTCAAGGGCGAGCGGGAGATGTACATATTCTCCGCAAAAGCATTCCAGCCGGTGCCGGTTTATGACGGCCATAAAATGCGCTTTGGGAACCGGGTGACAGGCCCGGCGATGATAGAGCAGGTCACCACCGCCATTCTGGTTAGTGATGCCTACGATTGTGTGGTTGATAAGTATGGGTCGTTTGCTGTCTATAGAAAAGGCCGTGAAGATCTGCTCGGAACCGAATTGAGTGGAGAGCGGCAATGAACAACGTGGAGAATAATGAGGCAATGAGTCAGATTGATCCCATCTTGCTGTCTGTTTATATCTGGAAACTAACGCCAACAGTAAAAAGAACAAAGCCCCGAAT
>QIKV01000112.1 GCA_003233115.1 Oceanospirillales bacterium | reverse complement strand
CAAAGAATCGACGACTTCGTCTGTAAGGGTGCAAGAAACATTCTGTAAAATCAAGCCAATAGCCAAACTTTTATAACCTTTTTCAACATTTGGGCCTGAATACAGATCGAATAATACCAAATTTGTCAGTAAATCACCTGATAAATCAATTACATTGCTTCTGATTTCTGCAAAACTGATTTTTTCAGGTACCTGTAATGCCAGATCCCGCCGGATTGACGGGAAACGCGAAATATCTTTCGTGTTTGCTATTTCACGTTTAGAAAGTAAGTCTATGTCCAGTTCAAAGGCCAGCACCGGGTCTTTGATCTCAAGCTGGCTGAGTATGGCCGGGTGGATGCTGCCGGCCCAACCGACATCCGTGCCTGCAATCGAAACCAGTGCCGCCTGGCCGGGATGCAACCAGGCAAGTTGAGTAGGGCGGAACGCTACTTCACCCGCTTCACCGCGTAACGACAGCAGTGCCTCAAGGTCGCCTTTCAGGTCGAAAAAGTCAGTCTTGCGTGCCGCCACGCCCCATTGTTCCGGCAGCGCGGCACCGCAGGCGACCGCGGCTATGTGCCGGGACTCCGTCAGGCTGTCGGCCTGCCTGAACACCGTGCCGGTTTCAAAAAACCTCAGCCGCTCCTGCTGGCGCCGCAAATTACCTGACACGGTGTCCATCAGACCCGGTAAAAGTGCGGTGCGCATGACTTCCAGATCTGCGCTGAGCGCATTGGCCAGTGGCAGGACGTTTTCATCCATGCTGAAGCGGGCCAGCCAGGCGTGACTGGTAAAACTGTAATTAATCGCTTCCTGATAGCCGGCCGCACACAATGCCTGCTGGAGACTTTGCAGCGGTACCTGGCTTTCGCTGACCACACCGGGGTCGAGTTCACCTGCGGGCAAGGCCGCGGGGATGTTGTCGTAGCCGAAGATGCGTGCGACTTCTTCGATCAGGTCTTCTTCAATTTCGATGTCGAAGCGGTCCGAAGGCGCGGTGACCGTCCAGCTACCATCCCTGAAATCAGGCTGCATACGCAGGTCTGCAAGTATGCGCGTGACCTGCGCGGCTTCCAGTTTGACACCCAGCACCCGGTTAAGGCGGGCATGGCGCAGGCACACCTGGTTCTGTACCGGCAGGTGGGTGTCCGCGAGCGCATGCACCAGGGGTCCTGCCTGACCGCCTGCGATAGCCAGCAGCAGGTCTGTAATGCGCTCAATGGCCCGTACCTGCCCTCTGGGGTCAACACCACGCTCAAAGCGGTGTGAGGCGTCTGTATGCAAGCCCAGATCGCGGGCTTTGCCTGAAATGGTGGCGGGTTTGAAATAAGCGCTTTCAAGCAGGATGTTTTTGGTAGCGCCGGTGACACCGCTGTGCAGGCCACCCATGATCCCGGCGATTGCGACCGGACCGGCCTCATCACAGATGGCCAGCAGGCTGTCATCCAGAGCCACCTGCTTGCCATCGAGCAGTTCCAGCGTTTCACCCTCACGTCCGCGGCGCACACTGATATTCCCCTGCAGCTTGTCGAGGTCGAAAGCGTGCATTGGCTGGCCGAGTTCCAGCAGCACATAATTGGTCGTATCGACCGTGGCACTGATGCTGCGAGTACCACTGCGCCTTAAAGCCTCAACCATCCACAGCGGCGTTGCTGCGGCCGGATCAATACCACGGATAATCCGCCCCACGTAGCGCGGGCAATCATCAGGCTCAGCCAGTGTGACCTCAATGGTGTCGCTGATCGCAGCTTCTACCGGCTTGATTTCCAATGCCGTCAGGCGGGCCCGGCAACTGGCGGAAACATCCTGTGCGATACCCTGGATACTCAGGCAGTCGGCACGGTTGGGCGTAAGTTCTACCTCGATGGCCTGGTCATCCAGTTCAAGGTAGTCACGCAGATCCATGCCCAGCGGCGCATCCTGCGGTAATTCCAGCAGTCCGGAATGGTCATCCGACAAGCCGAGTTCACGCGCGGAACAGGCCATGCCGAATGACTCAACGCCACGCAACCTGGCCTTGCGGATGTTGAAATCCCCACCGATCACGGCGCCTACCCTGGCCAGCGGAACTTTAATGCCGGCACGGGCATTGGGCGCACCACAAACGACCTGTACAGGCTCGGCATCCCCGCAGTCGATGGAACACACTTGCAGCCTGTCGGCATCCGGGTGTGGCCCACAGGCCGTGATCGCGGCCACCACAACGTCTGAAAAATCTGCAGCAACCGGCTGGATCGAAGCCACTTCCAGCCCCGAAGCCGTCAGTGTGCCGGCCAGTTCATCCGCATCCAGATCGAGGGCCACCCACTTTTTAAGCCAGTTTATGCTGAAGCGCATGTGCTAATCCCCAACCGGCCGGCTCAATGGAACTGGCGCAAAAAGCGCACGTCGTTGTCGAAAAACTGGCGCAGATCGGTGACGCCGTAGCGCAACATGGCCAGCCGCTCCACGCCCATGCCGAACGCATAGCCCACGTATTTTTCACTGTCCACACCACAGGCTTGCAGCACCCGCGGGTGAACCATGCCGCAACCGAGAATTTCCAGCCAGCCGGGTGCGCTGCCGTCACCCCTGTCCCAGGCGATGTCTACTTCCGCCGACGGTTCGGTGAACGGGAAATAGGATGGCCGGAATCGCATCGCAAGCGTGGCCTCAAAAAAAGCATTCACAAACCCCTGCAACACACCCTTCAGGTCAGCCATGCTGACCGTTTCACCCACCAGCAGGCCTTCCACCTGGTGGAACATCGGCGTATGTGTCTGGTCGGAGTCGGAACGGTATACTTTGCCGGGCGCGATAATGCGAATCGGCGCACCCTGTTGGTTCATCGCACGGATTTGCACCGGTGATGTGTGGGTCCGCAACAGCCGGCCGTCGCCAAAATAGAAGGTATCGTGCATGGCGCGGGCCGGGTGGTGGGGCGGGAAATTCAGCAGCTCAAAATTGTGGTAATCGTCTTCGACTTCCGGGCCGGTCGCAATGTCATAACCCAGCCTGGAAAAGATAGCCGAGATGCGCTGCAAGGTATGCGTCACCGGGTGCAGGCCACCGCGCTGCTGACCACGCCCGGGCAAGGTGACATCGATCGTTTCAGTGGCCAGACGGGTATTGAGGGCCTGCGCTTCCAGTGCCCGTTTACGTATTGAAAGCGCCTCCGCCAGTTCACCCTTGGCGTTGTTGACGGCCTGGCCAAACGCTTTTCTCTGTGCCTGCTCCAGCGTGCCCAGGGATTTTAGCAGGGCCGTGACCCTGCCTTTTTTGCCCAGGTAACGGACACGCAGGTCATCCAGCGCCGGCAACTCATCGCAGGCCAGAATTTCAGCCAGGGCGCGCTCCAGAATTTGCTTAACCGATTCCACCGATATTGTTCCGGCTAACGGACTAGCCCAGGCTTGCTTTGGCCTTCTCGGCAAGTACGCCAAAGGCTGCAATATCATGCACAGCAAGATCAGCCAGCACTTTGCGGTCGACCTCAATATCCGCCTTGTTCAGGCCGTCGATCAGGCGGCTGTAGGACAGATCGAACTGCCGTGCAGCCGCATTGATACGAACAATCCACAGGCGCCTGAACTGGCGTTTGCGGGTGCGGCGGTCGCGATATGCGTACTGCTCCGCCTTGATAACCGCCTGCTTGGCGACCCGAAATACCTTGCGCCGGGCACCGTAGTAGCCCTTGGCCTGCTTTAATACTTTCTTATGCCGCGCGCGTGCGACAACTCCACGTTTTACTCTAGCCATTGTCTGACCCTCCTGTTATGAATACGGCAGCAGGCGTTTGACTGCTTTCTTGTCGGCGGATGAAATTTCATCCGTGCCGCGCAAGTTGCGTTTACGCTTGGTGCTCATTTTGGTCAGGATATGACTTTTGAATGCGTAGCCACGTTTAAAATTGCCTGAGGCAGTTTTCTTGAAACGTTTGGCCGCGCCCCGATTGGTTTTCATCTTGGGCATGGTTTACTCCTGAGGGTCGTTTTCGACCGTTAATGTTGCGCTACTCAAGCGGCCGGGGAAGTTTTTTCCGGCGCTTTCCTGTTTGCTCAGCAACGCTTCTGCAAAATATGGCTGCAACCACTGCAACCACGGTAAAAAATCATTCAGACCTTTCTGCCATTGATCATCATCGTCATCTGGCGGCCTTCCATCTTCGGCATCTGTTCAACGACTACCTCTTCTGCCAGGTCATCCCGGACCCGTTCCAGCATCAGGGCGCCGAGTTCCTGGTGGGCCATTTCACGGCCGCGAAACCGCAGCGTGATTTTGACCTTGTCCCCTGCATCCAGGAAGCGCCGTACATTTCGCATCTTGACCTGGTAGTCGG
Source organism: Oceanospirillales bacterium (assembly GCA_003233115.1). GTDB lineage: Bacteria > Pseudomonadota > Gammaproteobacteria > Xanthomonadales > SZUA-36 > SZUA-36. The sequence continues at coordinate 17,018 of QIKV01000112.1, read as the reverse complement.
CCTCTTCTGTCCCCGGGCGAAATTTGATCTCTTTCACATGGGTGACTTTCTGTTTTTTCTTGGCCGCCTGGCCTTTTTTGGCCTGTTCAAAACGGTATTTGCCGTAATCCATGATCCGGCACACGGGTGGCTCAGCATTGGGTGCGATTTCCACCAGGTCCATACTTTGCTGACCCGCCAGTTCAAGTGCCTGCCCGACCGGCATAATTCCTGCCTGTTCTCCGTCCTGATCAATCAACCTGATCTGCGGCGCGATAATGTCCCCGTTGCGCCGCGTTTCTTTTTTTGATGCGATGTTAACTTCTCCTGTTGTTCATTTAGTCAGCCCCGCCGGGCTACGTCACTTTTAAGGTGTTGCACAAATGACTCAATAGCCATGCTGCCAAGGTCTTTACCACCCCGGGTACGCACCGCAACCGTCCCCGTTTCGACCTCGCGGTCGCCCACAACCAGTAAATAGGGAACCCTGCTTAAAGTGTGATGGCGGATTTTAAAGCCGATCTTCTCATTTCTCAAGTCTAAATCGACGCGGAATCCTTGATTTTCAAGGGATTCGGCAATTTCCTTGCATCTTTCGTCCTGCCGGTCGGTAATATTGAGCACCACGGCCTGCACCGGCGCCAGCCATGCAGGCATTTTACCCGCATGGTTTTCGATCAGAATTCCGATAAACCGTTCCAGTGAACCGAGAATCGCACGGTGCAGCATGACCGGCGTCTGGCGTGAGCCGTCCTCGCTGACGTATTCAGCACCGAGGCGGCCCGGCGTGAAGAAATCAAGCTGTAAGGTACCACATTGCCAGACCCGTCCAATGGAATCTTGCAGGGAGAAATCAATTTTAGGTCCGTAAAATGCACCATCGCCGGGATTTTCCTTATATTCGATGCCCGCACCTGCCAGCGCGGCGGCCAACGCGCCCTCCGCCTGGTCCCATTGCTCATCTTCCCCGATCCGGTTATCCGGCCGGGTAGACAATTCAACCTGGACCTCGTCAAAACCGAAATCGTGGTAAACACTGTACAACAACGCCAGAAAGGATGAAGCCTCAGCCTGCACCTGTTCCGGCGTGCAGAAAATATGCGCGTCATCCTGGGTAAACGCCCTGACCCGCATCAAACCATGCAGTGCACCGGACGCTTCATTGCGGTGGCAGGAACCGAACTCCGCCATGCGCATGGGCAAGTCACGGTAACTGTGCAGGCCCTGGTTGAATATCTGCACATGGCAGGGGCAGTTCATCGGCTTGATCGCGAAAGTGCGGCTTTCAGACTCGGTGATAAACATGTTTTCAATGAATTTCTCAGCATGGCCGGATTTCCGCCACAGGCTGAGATCGACTATCTGGGGTGTGTTGACTTCCTGATAGCCGGCGGAGCGCAGGCGTTGACGTATGTAATTTTTAACCTGCGTGTAAATAATCCAGCCATGATCATGCCAGAAGACCATGCCCGGCGCCTCTTCCTGGAAGTGGAAAAGGTCCAGTTGCCGGGCAATGCGGCGATGGTCGCGCTTTTCTGCCTCGGAGAGGTTGTGCAAGTGGGTATTGAGCTCTTTTTTGGAAGGCCAGGCGGTACCGTAGATGCGCTGCAGCATCTCGTTTTTGCTGTCACCGCGCCAGTAGGCGCCGGCCAGCTTGGTCAGCTTGAAATAACCCAAATGCGAGGTATTGGGTACATGCGGACCACGGCACAGATCGGTGAATTCGCCTTGCCGGTACAAGGACAGTTCATCACCTTCTGGTATCGATTCGATGATCTGTGCCTTGTACTCCTCGCCCTTCTGGCGGAAAAACTGCATGGCCTCACCGCGCCCCATAACGATGCGCTCCAGCGGCAGGTGGTCTTTCACCAGGCGGTGCATTTCACTGGCTATGCGATCCAGATCCTCCGGCTTGAAACCGGACTCGTAGGCAAAGTCATAATAAAACCCATTGTCAATGACCGGCCCGATGGTGACCTGTGCTTCGGGGAATACACGCTGCACGGCCTGGGCCAGTAAGTGGGCGGTCGAATGGCGGATAATTTCCAGGCCTTCTTCATCTTTAGCAGTAATGATGCGCAGCCGGGCATCGGCGGCTATGGCAAAAGAAGCATCGACCAGGCGCCCGTCAACCTCGCCAGCCAGCGTCGCCCTGGCAAGACCGGGGCCGATATCGGCCGCCACGTCCATGACCGTGACCGGTTGGTCAAATTGTCGCTGACTGCCGTCCGGCAGCGTGATTACAGGCATTTCAGTCTCTCAATCCATATCCCGCAAAAGATGGGGTCAGAGTCAAGTGCCAGAGTGGCCACTCTGGCACTTGACTCTGACCCCATGATGATGCCGCCATTGTACCCGCGAACGCGTGCGCATCCCACTCTTTTTAAAAATAATTCCGGCTGAATCGGGGGGAAAGGTGGTGGGCACGACTGGGATCGAACCAGTGACTCCTGCCATGTCAAGGCAGTGCTCTACCGCTGAGCTACGCGCCCCCGAAAACCTGCACCCGGCAGGCCATTATCGCTGCACTCACCGGGCGCGCGCAAGATACCAGAAACACGGGGTCAGAGTAAAGTCCCGAAGCGCTGTGCGGGCCAGGGGGGCATAGTCTACCATGTGCAAGCCAAAGTGAAGGTCTCCGGTTTGGCGTGAGCACTCGGCAAATATTCGACTCATGTAGTCTGGGTTGTGAGCTTGTGGTGTCTTGCCTTCGGTGTAGACTTCCCGAGGCAGAGCGGCTGTGAGTTTCTCAAGATCCACTCCTCCACACTCAACGGCTTTCAAAAACCAATTTGGGTGAAAGTGTTCTCCATATACTTGCGCGCTCACTCGCTCACTGTGTTCCTGACTCAAATCGGCGTTTCCTCGCTACAATCGGTCAAACCCGACAGGCTCCTAGTGTAGTTAATACTGAAATATCCCGCCACGACAACAATCTCGCACCCGAACGCTGCTGAGTTGCTTCACCTCCGTAGACAAGGTGTTTTGTAACACTGCGTTCACGGTTTTTATTTTGTTTCAGGTTGGCAAAAGTGTTCAGGTTTTTGAAGAAATCTGTGTTGACAGTGGCAGACGATTTTATTTCTATGGCATCAAGTTGTTCACCACGATCTATGATCAAATCAATTTCCAGTCCACGTGTTTCTCTGTAATGATATAAATCAGGTTGTTCTCCATTGTGAACACGTGCTTTGCAGGTTTCTGCCGCCACCCAACTTTCAAAAATTGCGCCTCTCTGCGGATGATGACGGAGTTGTTCGGGCTCCCGAATACCCAGCAGATAACACACCAATCCAGAATCAAGAAAATGTAATTTAGGTGCCTTGATGACCTGTTTTCGAATGTTGCTGCGCCACGCGGGCAGTTGTTGAATGATGTAACTGGTTTCGAGGATGGATAACCAGGCGCGGGTGGTGTTATGGCTTATGCCCGCATCGCTACCGAGTGAGGATAAGTTTATCTCCTGTGCGGTGCGCCCAGCACAGAGTTTAAGGAAGTCTGAGAAATGTTGTAAGTCGCTAACGTTAATGACCTGGCGAACATCGCGCTGGATATAGGTTGCGACATAATCGGCCAGCCATTGTTGTGGGGGAATGCTCTTATCATAAATCCTGGGATAGGCACCCTGCCACAGTGTGGTAAATAACGCATTGGGTACATTTTTAAAGCCGAGCAGTTCTTCCCGGCTGGGTGGTAATAGGGTGAGTATGCCGCAACGTCCTGCAAGTGATTGTGCTATCGACTGTGACAATCCGAAATGCTGTGATCCTGTGAGTATGAATCTTCCGGTTTCTGGCCGTTCATCCACTTCACCTTGCATGTAATTGAGTAGTTCCGGCGCATGCTGAACTTCGTCGATAATGGCACCATCGGCGTATTCGGACAGGAACCCTCTGGGGTCATTATGTGCGTAGTCTCTGTTGTCCATGGCTTCCAGCGAGACATAAGTTTTCTCTGGAAATGTTGCCCGGCACAGCGTGGTTTTACCAGACTGGCGTGGCCCGGTAATCACTACAACGGGGTAATAGCTGGCGAGTTCTGTTATTTTGACTGCCAATTTACGCGGTATCATGATTTGAGTATGGGATCATGTGCACAGATTGTCAATTTGATTTACAATACATGATCATCATAAGCGTCTTCGCCATCACCGTTTTGTTCCAGTTTTACGGCTCATCAACTGAGTCCTCGCTTATCAACCCATCAAACGCCCCCGGCGCCACCACCACCTTCATCTTTTTCTTCAGCTTCAGAAGAGAAACACGGGGTCAGAGTCAAGTGCCAGAGTGGCCACTCTGGCACTTGACTCTGACCCCGTCTGGCAAGTCATAATGGATCCATGCCCCAACCCTTTGTCCACCTGCACCTCCACAGTGAGTTTTCCCTGTCAGATAGTACACTGCGGCTTAAGCAACTGGTTGAGCGCTGCCAGGAACTGGGGATGCCGGCGGTGGCCGTTACCGACCAGTCCAATATGTTTGCCCTGGTCAAATTTTACCGCGCCGCGGTGGCGGCCGGGATCAAGCCGATCGCCGGCGCTGACGTGCTGGTCAACCGGCCGGATGACCCGGACCACGCCAGCCGCCTGGTGTTGCTGTGCCAGGACCGGCAGGGCTACCACAATCTGTGCAAACTGCTCAGCCAGGGCTACCAGGAGGGCCAGCACCACGGCATTCCGTATTTGCGGCGCGACTGGATAACGCAGCATGCAGCCGGCCTTATTGCACTGTCCGGGGGCCGTGAAGGCGACATCGGCCAGGCGCTGATCAACCAGCACCCCAACAAAGCCCGCCACTACGCCAGTGGCTGGATGAAAGATTTTCCCGACCGGTTCTACATTGAGATCCAGCGCACCGCGCGCGACCAGGAAGACCGTCATGAGCGCCATGCCCTGGCGCTCGCTGCTGAACTGGGCCTGCCGGTGGTCGCGAGCAATGATGTGCGTTTTCTTGAGCGCGGCGATTTTTCAGCCCACGAAGCCCGGGTGTGCATCCATGACGGTCGCCTGCTGTCTGACAAGCGCCGCGAGCAGCGTTATTCGGAAGAGCAATACCTGAAAAGCCCGGCAGAAATGGCCGAATTGTTTGCCGACCTGCCCGCAGCGCTGGAAAATGCGGCCGAACTGGCCAAACGCTGCAACCTGGAATTGCAGTTCGGTACCTACTACCTGCCTGACTTCCCGGTACCCGACGGCAAGCGTGTTGAGACCTACCTTAAAGATGTTTCCATGCAAGGCCTCTCCAAACGCCTCAATACGCACGGCCCTGCACACGATTTCACCGATACTGACTACCGCGAACGGCTGGAACTTGAACTCAGGGTCATCAACGACATGGGCTTTCCGGGTTATTTCCTGATTGTTGCCGACTTTATCCGCTGGGCCAAAAACAACGACATCCCGGTCGGGCCGGGACGTGGCTCCGGTGCCGGCTCACTGGTCGCCTATGCGCTTGAGATCACCGACCTCGACCCGCTGCAATTCGACCTGCTGTTTGAACGTTTCCTGAACCCTGAACGTATCTCAATGCCTGACTTCGACATTGATTTCTGCATGGAAAAACGCGATCTCGTCATCGATTATGTCGCCGCTAAATACGGCCGTGACCAGGTCAGTCAGATCATCACCTACGGCACCATGGCAGCGCGGGCCGTGGTGCGCGACTGCGGGCGGGTGCTGGGGCACGGTTACGGCTTCGTCGACAGCATCGCCAAGCTGGTACCCATGGAGCTGGGCATTACGCTGGAAAAGGCGTTGCAACAGGAGCCAGAGCTCAAAAAACGCTATGACGACGAGGAAGACACCCGCGCGCTGCTGGACCTTGCCATGTCACTGGAGGGCCTGACCCGCAATGCCGGCAAGCACGCGGGCGGCGTGGTGATCGCACCCTCCCCGCTGACCGATTTCTCGCCATTGTTTTGCGAAGCCGGCGGCGGCAGCGTGGTCACCCAGTTCGACAAGGATGATGTCGAGACCATCGGCCTGGTCAAGTTCGATTTCCTCGGCCTGCGCACCCTGACCATCATCGACTGGGCGTTGAAAGCCATCAACCAACAGCGGGCTGCTGAAGGTCAGGACCCCATCGTGCTGGCAGACCTGCCGATGGACGATTCGGACACCTACCAACTGTTGCAGGATTGCCGCACAACGGCAGTTTTTCAGCTCGAATCGCGTGGCATGAAGGACCTGATCCACAAGCTGCAGCCGGATAATTTCAACGAGATCATTGCCCTGGTGGCGCTGTTCCGGCCGGGCCCGCTGGAATCGGGCATGGTCGGTGATTACGTCGAGCGCAAACACGGCCGGGCCGTGGTCAGCTTCCCCCACGAGGACCTCGAGCCCATATTGCGACCTACCTACGGGGTCATCCTGTACCAGGAGCAAGTGATGCAAATCGCCCAGGTGCTGGCCGGCTACTCGCTGGGCGACGCGGATATCCTGCGCCGTGCGATGGGCAAGAAAAAGGCTGCCGAGATGGCCAAGCAACGACTGGTTTTTGTCGATGGCGCATCCGAACGCGGTGTTTCTGACGATCTGGCCAATTATATTTTTGACCAGATGGAGACCTTTGCCGGCTACGGCTTCAATAAATCCCACTCTGCCGCTTATGCCCTGATTGCCTACCAGACGGCCTGGCTCAAGGCCCACTACCCCGCGGCCTTCATGGCCGCAGTGCTGTCGGCAGACATGGATAACACGGACAAGATCGCGGCCCTGATCAGCGAGTGCCGCAAGATGGAACTGGCCGTGCTGCCGCCGGATATCAACCATTCAGGCTACGCTTTCAAAATGACTGATCCACAGTCCATCAGCTACGGGCTCGGTGCGATCAAAGGCATTGGCAGGGCAGCCATTGACACCATCGAGGCCGAGCGTGAAGCGGGTGGGCCCTATGCCAGCCTGGATGATTTCTGCAACCGCATGGACCTGAGGAAAGCCAACAAGCGGGCGCTGGAAACGCTGGTCCGCTCCGGTGCGCTGGATGTGCTTGATCCGCACAGCAACCGCGCACGCCTGCTGCACGACCTGCCCCGCTGCACGCATGCCGCAGAGCAAATTCAGCGCGATGCAGAAGCCGGTCAGGGCGACATGTTCGGTACCGTACCGCTGGCAACGAGCAGTAGCGAGCGGGCGTTATCTGACATCAGTGAATGGCCCGAACTGCAAAAATTACAGGCAGAGAAAGACTCGCTTGGCCTGTACCTGACCGGCCACCCGATCAAAGTCCACCTGGCCGACATCCAGCAGTTCACCACCTGTTTGCTGGATGCCGTACACCAGCGGGTACCGAAGAACGGCCAGAATCAACGTGGTCAGAACCGCCGCGGTGTTGCCATGACGCTGGCAGTGCTGGTCAACCCTCTCAGGCGGCGTACGCCGCGCGGGCATTTCATTTCCATCGAAGACCATACCGGCAGCGCCGATACGTTTTTATCCAATGAGGCCTACGCCACTTATGCTGACCTGATGGTCAAAGACACGCTGGTGGTGATCGAGGGCAACGTGGTGGCAGATGATTTTAGCGGCGGCTACCGCATAACAGCGAACCATGTGATGTCGCTGGCAGACGCGAAAGCACGTTTTGCCAGCGGCGTCAGCATTTCGGTCTCGGGACCCGACGAAGGGCTTTGTGAAGCCCTCACCGCCACCTTCAGCCCCTATCAGGACGGCACTTCACCCGTGCTTATCCATTACCGCAACCAGCGGGCGCGGGTGAGCCTTGAACTGGGGCCTGACTGGACGGTCAAGCCGTGTGAGGAATTGATCGCAGCCTTGCATGAACTGGCTGCGGTAAAACAGGCCAGCTTACGGTATTGAACGCCCGCCAGGTGTCAGGTTTCGGCTGAGCGGTATCTTCTGTACAGTATCCTGACCCGGCGCACATACTCACGGGTTTCCTTGTATGGCGGCACACCGCCATATTTACGCACCGCACCGGGGCCGGCGTTATAAGCAGCCACTGTCAGCGCGATATCCTGGTTAAATTCTTTCATCAGGCGGGCAAGGTAACGGGTACCCCCTTCAATGTTGCTGACAGGGTCGAATACATCCTCGATGTGCAGCGCCTGCTGGGTGGCGGGCGTCAATTGCATCAGGCCCTGCGCACCCCTGGGCGAAAGCGCTTCCGGCTGGTAGGCGGACTCGGCATGAATAATGGCACGAATCAACGATTCGTCAACGGAAAATACCTGCGCTGCGGCTTGAATCTCCTGACTGAATGCCTGCCGGTTCAGCGGGATCTGCTCCCAGTCCAGTTGCTGGCATTCGGGATCGGAGGCATAGCAGTGAAACGAGAAGGTCTTGACGTCTTGCTGGCTGGATGGCCGGACATTGGTGTAATGGACGATCCCGTCTGCGTCGGTGAAGCGGTAGATATCGGCGTGCAGCCATTGCATTGAACCGATGCTCGCCAAAACCAGCATTCCGGCAACCCGCCACGACCGGTACCGCCTGTTGTTCATCTCATTCCCTGAGTCAGAATCGGGTCAATTATGACATAAATCCGTTTAAGCTATTAAATCGAGCAGATGCCAAGCCCGTTTTTCTCGAGGTAGCGCTGGTGGTATTCCTCGGCCGGCCAGAACTCCGGCGCTGCCACCACCTGGGTTACCACCGGCTGCTGCCAGCGGCCGGACTGGTCCAGCTCCGCAATGGCCTGGCGGGCCAGTTGGTGTTGTGAATCAGAGTGGAAAAAAATGACCGAACGATACTGGTTGCCGATATCAGGACCCTGGCGGTTCAATGTCGTCGGGTTGTGCATGCTGAAAAACAGGGCCAGCAAGGATTCATAGCCTGACTGCTGCGGGTCAAAACGGACCTGCACGACTTCTGCGTGGCCGGTCTTGCCCGTACACACTGCTGCATAGCCGGGCTCGGGGGTTTGTCCTCCCATGTAACCAGCGGTGGCGTCGAGTACGGCGGGCAACTCGCGGAAGCTGGCTTCAACCCCCCAGAAACAACCTGCCCCGAAGGTGGCGATCTCAACTTGTCTGTTCATGCCTGGTCCTTTCATACCTTACTCCGGTTAGACGGGCGCGCCCCTACGCGGATTACGCCTTCCTGTGCTGTACTTGCCACCAGGGCGCCCTGGCGGTCAAAGATCAAGCCGCGGGCAAGCCCCCTGCCGCCGCTGCTGCTGGGGCTGTCACAGGAGTACAACAGCCATTCATCCACGCGCGCCGGGCGATGGAACCACATCGCGTGATCCAGGCTGGCCATCATCACCTCGCCTGCTACATAGGATATGCCGTGCGGCAGGGTGGCCGTTCCGATCAGATGAAAATCAGAGGCATAAGCCATCAGTGCACGGTGCATCAGTTCCGGCGCATCCACGCTGCCGCTTAAACGGAACCAGATATCCGAGAAGGGGGATCGCGGGCGCGGGTTGAGCAAATTGATGGCCTGCACCGGACGAAAATCAAATGGCCCGGTACGCATAAACCAGCGGCGCAGGAAATTCGGGATTTTTTCGAGCCGGGCCTGGGACAGGTCGAACTCGGACGGCAGGTCCTCAGGCATGGCCACATCCGGCATCTCAAACTGATGATCCAGACCATCCTGATCGAGCTGAAACGAAGCAGCCATCGTGAATATGGGCCGGCCATGCTGGATGGCGACCACCCGGCGGGCCTTGAAGCTGCGGCCGTCACGATTGCGGTCCACGTCGTAAATGATAGGTGATCCAGCATCGCCGGCACGCAGGAAATAGGCATGCAGGGAATGAATGCTGCCTTCATCCACTGTGCGACTGGCAGCTATCACAGCCTGCGCCAGAACCTGCCCGCCAAATACCCTTGAGGTACCGATGTCGCGGCTCTCACCCCTGAACAGGTTGTCTTCAAGCACCTCCAGATCCATCAACTGGAGCAATTCTTCAGTGGTATTAATTGAATCATTCATTTAAGTGTTGCTTTATCATGACTGCATGCATGGCAAGTGTATCCCATAAACACCGCATGATTACACCATCGGTATGAAGACAAAAGCATGAACACGGAACCGACCTTTCTGTGGCACGACTACGAAACCTTCGGCGCGTATCCGCAACTGGATCGACCGGCACAATTTGCAGCCCTGCGAACCAATGCAGCACTCGAACCCGTCGACGCTCCACGCGACTGGTACTGCCGCCCGGCGGTCGATGTTCTCCCCCACCCGATCGCCTGCCTGATAACCGGCATTACACCACAGGATGCCCGTAGCAAGGGTCTTATCGAAGCGAAATTTGCTGACAATATCCATGCAGAAATGATGCAGCCCAACACCTGCAGCGTGGGCTACAACAGCATCCGCTTTGATGATGAATTCAGCCGCAACCTGTTTTACCGTAATTTTTTTGACCCCTACGAACGTGAATATAAAAATAATAATTCACGCTGGGACCTGATCGATCTGGCCAGGATGTGCTACGCCCTGCGGCCTGCGGGTATCGAGTGGCCACGGCGTGATGACGGCCAGCCGAGTTTTAAACTCGAGCACCTCAGCGCTGCCAACGGAATATTGCATGCAGGTGCACACGAAGCACTTGCCGATGTCATGGCAACCCTAGGCCTGGCCCGGCTGATCCGCACCAGCCAGCCGCGCCTGTACGACTGGGCGCTGAAAATGCGCGACCAGCACCACGTTATGCAACTACTGAGCGTGACGGATCCCCGGCCAGTGTTGCATACCTCTTCCCGCATTCCTGCCAGCCGCGGTTGCACCACCCTGGTCTTGCCGCTGTCGATTTATCCTGAGCGCAGGAAGTCCGTTATCGTTTACGACCTGATGGCGGATCCGGAACCACTGTTGCAGGCCAGCGCCGAACAGATTTCAGAGCGCGTTTTCACTGCGGAAAAAGATCTTCCTGAAGGTGTGCAACGCATTCCACTCAAGGCCCTGCATACCAATCACGTGCCCATGGTGGCGCCGGCAGCAACCCTGCAGGGTGTGGACTGCAAGCGCATCGGCCTTGATCCGGAGCGCTGCTTTGCACATGCAGAAAAACTGCTACCCGCCTTGCACGCGTTGCGCAACAAAGTGATGGATGTATTCAAACCCTACCCGCCCGGCACCCATCAGGATCCGGACTATATGCTCTACAGCGGTGGCTTCTTCCCATCCAGCGACCGCAGGCTGATGGACAAAATTCGCCGGACCAGCCCCGCCGACCTGACGAAATGTGAATGGACTTTTAAGGACCCGAGGCTGGCAGACATGTTGTTTCGCTACCGTGCACGAAACTTTCCGGACAGCCTGACCCCGGCCGAGCAACCGCGGTGGCAGGCACAGCGGCTACAGCGGCTCCGCCAACCCGGCGATACCAGGCAGTTGAACCCGGAGACATTCGCGCTGGAAATAGCGGCGGCCAGAGCGGCCAATAAAGGCGATGGCCGGGCCCAGAGCATACTTGACCGGCTGGAGGCCTGGGGCAGTGAGATCAACCGATCTGACTAATCTGTAGGTCATAACCCCAAATCAACGGCTTACTGCGCCTTTCTCCATTCAATTCGAATTATTTATACACAAGTCGCTGATTGTTCATAAGCGCACTGTTCAGCTTACCTATGTGACCGTTATGTGACAACATTGCAGTTATAAGTCATTGTTTATTAAAGCTTATAATAAACTGGTCAATATTTGAACAATCAAGAGGGCTGCACACGCTGGCTACACACCTGTAACATTGCACACAGGGTTATCCACAACTTTTGTGGATAACCTGATCAGGCCGCATTGATGTCTAATCCGGGCTGCTCCGGATACGCCTTGATAACCCGCTTATGACCGCCCGTTGCCCTGATCAGGCGCCTGCGTGCGCTGGGTGAAACGAACTCGACGTGGCTGCCGTCTGAAAACTGCAGCATCCAGATCCGCTGCGGTGAATTGCCCCTGGCGGGCGTTGCCACCACGCCGCTTATGGTCTTGCCAACCAGTTCAAAATCAACGTCCATCTTTAATGCTCCTTTGCCGTTGGCTGGAATTAAAGCAAAGGGCATTCTCAAATCCTGAGAAGCGGGCTTTCGAAAGCGTAACAATATCAGCAAATACCTACACGACTGCGGGTTGATCACCCCTGTTTTCCGCTTCCAGCATTGCGTAGCCTATAAGTGTTCCGCACCGGCGGGACGTGCGAAACCATTTTGGTCATCTCAAACACAGGGGGTAAATATGAAATTGCTAAATATGAAATCACTGCTGACGGTACTGGCAACAGGGCTGTTTTCCATCGGGGCCTGGGCCGTACAACCCGTCAATGTAAATTCTGCCAGCGCTGAGAACATCGCCGAATCACTTAAAGGCATCGGCATCAGCAAGGCGGAGGCCATCGTGGAATACCGCAACGCGAACGGCAAATTCAAACATATTGATGAACTGGTCAACGTCAAAGGCATTGGCATTCGCACCGTCGACATCAATCGCGAGTTCATCCTGCTGGAAAACAGCAAACTCGCTGCCAGCAAGTAGCCACAGGCACGGGACCAAATGATCCGGGCGACATCCTCGTCCGGATCAGTTCGTTAGTCAATCAGCAGGCGGCTGCCGAAGGCGTGGGCCAGGGTTGAGTGGTCGGTGTATTCGAGTTCGCCACCGAGCGGTACGCCATGGGCGATGCGGGTGATGCGGATGGTGTGGGCTTTGGCCATCCTTTGCAGATAGTATGAGGTGGCCTCGCCTTCCACCGTCGGATTGGTCGCAATGATCAATTCCGCAGGTGGGTTTTTCGCGAGCCGCTCAGCCAGTTGATCGAGGCCCAGTTCGGCCGGGCCGATGCCATCGAGTGGTGATAAGCGTCCCAGCAACACAAAGTACAGGCCCTGGTAGGCGGTTGCCTGCTCAATGGCCAAAACATCCACCGGGGACTCCACCACGCACAACAGCGACGAGTCCCGCCGGGGATTGGCGCAAATCGCACAAACTTCCAGCTCGGTAAGGTCGCGACACTGCCGGCAACGGCCTATTCGTTGCATGGCCTCAGCGAGTACGGAGGACAGTTGCATACCCCCTTCCCGGTTGCGTTCCAGCAGATATAAAGCCATGCGCTGGGCCGATTTGGGCCCGACCCCGGGCAGGCACCGCAGGGCATCGGTCAATTGGCTAAGAAGGGGTTCTGTTGCCACCGGCGTTTAGAAAGGCAACTTGAAGCCCGGTGGTAGTTGCATGCCCTGCGTCAGGCCGGACATGCGCTGTTCAGAAGTTTCCCTGACGCGGTTGACCGCATCATTGGTCGCAGCGGTCACCAGGTCTTCCAGCATTTCAACGTCGTCAACCAGCGACGGGTCGATCGAAACCCGTTTAACGGCGTGCTGGCCGTTCATGACCACACTGACCATGCCGCCACCGGCCTGGCCGGTGACTTCCAGATTGGCCAGTTCTGCCTGCGCTTTTTGCATTTCCTGCTGCATCTTCTGCGCCTGTTGCATCAGGCCTGCGATATTACCTTTCATACTGATTTCCAAAATTCATTGAAGTGGTTGAATTGAGTCCGGAACAATTTTTGCACCAAACTTTTCCCTGATCTGTTTGACGGTTGGATCCTCGCTGATGGCACGCTCCGCCTCACTTATGCGATTCACCTCGGCCGCTGCGGCTGCTGCCGCCACTGATTGCAATGGCTCAGACGCTGTGTGCAAGTCCAGCATCACCGCGTGACCGAGGCGATCAGATAACGCGGTCTGCAAACTCTGCACCACACTCCTGGAGCCCAGGTGCTGCAAGGTATCAGGCACCAGGAATTTCCAGCGGTCGTGGTGTGCGGATTCAAGCTGCAGGTTGCGGGCGAACTCCCGCGCGGCGCCGCTTAACTTCAGGCTGGACTGCAGGCTGCTCCAATCGGTCGTCGCTGCCTGGCTGGCAGGCGCCGCAGCAGTTTCTGCACCGGCGCCAGCGGGGACCGCGGCCTGCTTCGGGGCCGACGGCTCTGCCGGGGCCGGCGGCGTCTTTTGAGTTGCCGGCGCCACCCCGGGTGCTGAGCCGGGCTCTGTGCCCACCGGCCGGAATGCCAGCATACGCAACAGGGTCATTTCCAGTCCGGTACGCGGGTCCGGTGCAATGGTCAGATCCCTGCCACCGGTGATCGCAATCTGGTAATAGAGCTGAACATCCTCCGGTGTAATCTTGTCAGCCCGCTCTGCCAGTGAATCCCAGTCCGCTCTTTCGGCGTCACGAAAATCCGGTGCCGCCTGGATCAGGGCAATCCGGTGCATCGCCGCCGCCAGTTCGTCCAGCACACTGGCAAGGTTGCGTGATTGCAAAGACAGATCACTGACGATATCCAGCAATGCGCTGGCGTCGGATTCGATCAGCGCGTCGATGATGGCTGCAACATGGACATGGTCGATGCTGCCAAGCATGACCGCGACTTCGGCATCTTTCAGCCTGCCGCCGCCGAAGGCAATGGCCTGGTCCAGCAGGCTGAGGCCATCACGCATACTGCCATCGGCCGCACGGGCGATACGCAGCACGGCAGGTGCTTCTGCCTCGATGGATTCCGCCCGCAGGATTTTTTCCAGGTGGCCGCTGATCTGCGCCGGCAACAGCCTGGTCAGGTTGAAACGCAGGCAGCGCGACAGGATGGTAACCGGCAGTTTTTGCGGATCGGTGGTCGCCAGCACAAATTTTACATGCGGTGGTGGTTCTTCCAGTGTTTTCAGCAAAGCATTGAAGCTATGCCGGGAAAGCATATGCACTTCATCGATAATATATACCTTGTAGCGTCCGCGGCTCGGCGTGTACTGGACACCCTCGAGCATCTCCCGGGTATCGTCTATCCCGGTCTTTGAAGCCGCATCGATTTCCAGCATATCAATAAAGCGGCCTTCATCCAGATCAATACAACTGCCGCATTCACCACAGGGCGTTGAAGATACACCGGTTTCACAGTTCAGACATTTGGCCAGGATTCTGGCAATGGTTGTTTTACCAACACCGCGGGTGCCGGCAAGCAGAAAAGCATGGTGCACCCGATCCTGGTCAAGGCCGTTAACCAGTGCCTGCACCACATGCTCCTGGCCGACCAGATCGCTGAAAGTCCGTGGGCGCCACTTTCGCGCCAGTACCTGATACGTCATGAAATAAAATGCACCAAAATCATTTTTATGGGAACCCAATGACAACTATACCAGAAGGGGAAGGCAACCCCCGTCCACCTTACCCCGGCGCCCGAGTTTGCTGCTGCCGCTGCTCCCTTCCGGGCCTGACGGGGTTCACAACGCGTCGTCGCGGGGAGGCCAACGGGGGCCACCACTGAAGCGCAGGTTTGAACACTCAAACAGGCGCGAACCGAATTGTGCCGCAAGCCATGTCGCGGTTCAATCATTGGTTTGAATTTATCCCGCTTTTGTCCATTTTTTAATCTGCATTGCCTGGCAAATACATGCCCAAATACATGCCTGCCAGCAGTAAATGATGCCGCGACTATTGTCACGTTAGTCGTATAACGGGACAATAGCACTTTTACATTCTGGGTAATTATGTCTGCTGTCAACGAACTGCACACGGTGATTATGGAAATGCTCTCCGTGCACACACCCCAAAGCCCAAGCAGCCTGGTCAATGGCGACCAGTTGCCATGGTATGAAGACCCGGTGCTGCTGGCTTATGTAAAATCCCTGCAACCGCACAGCAGGATTTCGCCGCGCTTCCGGTTTCCGGTCCAGTCGGCAGATGTAACTGCAGCGGGCTACCCTGGTTTAACCGGCACAGTGGCCGGCGGTGAAATCTCCAGGGGTGATGAAATCATGGTGGCCGCGTCACTCAAGCGCAGCCGCATCAAGGATATTGCCCGCCCGGGCAACGGCAGTGGCACACGCTCCATGGCGAGCGCTGCGCTGGGCGATGAAGTGACCCTGGTGCTGGAAGACCGGCTTGCCGTCAGCCGCGGCGACATCCTGCACCGGCCGGGGGAAGTGCTGCAACGCAGCAACCAGTTTCAGGCGCACCTGCTGTGGATGGACGAAGACCCGATGCTGCCCGAACGCAGCTACCTGCTCAAGCTTGGCGCACAGGCCACCACCGTGCAGATCACTGGCCTGAAGTACGCCATCAACCTCTCTGGCGATGAGCACCAGGCAGCCACCAGGCTGCAACTTAACGAGATCGCCGTGTGTAATTTCGCAACTGCCAGTGCGATTGCTTTTGATACCTATGCGGAAAATATCCGGACCGGGTCATTTATCCTGATCGACCGCATCAGCGGGAAAATGGTCGCCGCGGGCATGCTGGATTTCGGCCTGCATCGCGGCCAGAACCTGTCCTGGCAAGCCTTTGAAATCAACCGCGATTTGCGCGCGCGGATGAAGAACCAAAAGCCCCTCATCGTCTGGTTCACCGGCTTGTCCGCATCGGGCAAATCCACCATCGCCGATGCGGTCGAGCAAAAACTTGCCGCGCAAGACCGGCATACCTACCTGCTTGACGGTGATAATTTCCGCCACGGGCTGAACAAGGACCTCGGTTTTACCGACGCAGACCGGGTGGAAAACATCCGCCGGGTTGCCGAGGTGGCCCGCCTGATGGCCGACTCCGGCCTGATCGTGATGACGGCGTTCATTTCCCCTTTCCGGCGGGAGCGCAGAATGGCCAGGGAAATCGCCGGCGATATAGATTTCGTCGAGGTCTTTGTCGACACGTCACTGGAAATTTGCGAAGCACGCGACCCCAAGGGTATGTATGCCAAAGCGCGCCGGGGAGAAATCCCCAACTTCACCGGTATCAGTTCCGCCTATGAATCACCTGAAAATGCCGATATCCACCTGGCCGCTGGCAACCGCCCGGCCGAGGAACTGGCTGACGAAGTATTACAGAAGCTGAAGCTGAATCCATAGGAGACACTCGATTCATGCCATTTTTTGAAAATAGCGACTGACGGGGTCACCAATCCACCCATCATTTCCATGACCTGCCGGCCGGGCTTAAAACTATCATTGCGATCCATCCGACCGCACTGGGCCTGGCCGGGGGTGGAAGTTTTCACCCCGCCCGGCGCGCTCACGCAGCCAGTCTGATACGGCGAACCTGGGACCATAGGCCGCAGCCATGCGGTCGCACTCGTCTACGAAAT
>QIKV01000002.1 GCA_003233115.1 Oceanospirillales bacterium | reverse complement strand
ATCGGGGATGGTGGAAACCCCTCGCCTTTAGGCGAAGCAAAGATTGTATGATGTCGCTATGCGACGATATCGGCTTGGGGCACATACAAAGACGGATCTGAAGGTTCATTTGATATGGATACCGAAGTACCGAAAGCGGGTGTTCACCTTGGATAAGCCGCGAACTTTTATCTGGCGAATCATACCCACTGTCTTTCCCCAGCCTAAGGGTTCCACTACGCGTTTCCTGCTCCGTTGACTGATCTGGTAAGTGACATGTCGACTGGTGCGCCCATCGATCGCGGAACCACCCGGGCGTTTATTATTACGTGCAACGTGCGGTGTAATATTCATATCCCGGCAATCTCTGACAAATCCTCGCGTATCATAATTCTTGTCTGCGCCGACCGTCTTCCTTTTACTGCCGGGAAGGTTGGCTAACAGCCCTGCAGACACCTCTCGCTCCGCTTTCCCTGTTGCCTGACTCGCAGCCGCTTTGACGATCAGTCCGTTACGATTCTCCATCACCGTATGCCCCATATAAGAGAGTTTGGCTTCTTTACCAGGACCCTTCCTGGCAAGCATTGCATCGCCGTCGGTTTTTGACTCATGAGGTCTTGTTGCTGCGTTTTTCCCCATGGAAATTGGCTTCACTGTTGCGCCCGCCATCTGGCGGCCCGTTATCATCATCCTTCCTACGATAACTTTTCTGTGATGCCCAGGCTTGAATCAGTGTTCCATCTACACTGAAATGTTCATCAGAAAGCAACTTCTGTTTTCTGGCCAGACTGACCACTTCTTCAAACAACTCCGTGATTACACCGTTTTCCAGCAAACGGTCTCTATTGGTGCTGAAACTGGGCACGAATAAGCCTTTCGGGAGGAATTGATTCCCGGCCTCTATCGGCATAGATACTGTCAAACAGCCAGCTCAGGTTTTGCATTGCCTGATCGAGCAATATCCTGATTGGCCGCAATGGGTGATCACTGGGTACGAATGATTCCAATTGGATCGTTGTAAACAGGGACGCCTGAAAAATATCTTCGCCGCGCACCGGATCACCATCCTTGATGTGTTATCGTTTTGTGTATTGTATCTAACCCAGCAGTTCCGGGGGGATAAAATCAATACCCTGCTAAAGCTTGTTTGGCACAGCTATGACAGTTAAAATGGGCGGCTAACGAAAACCCGGGGCTACCGGTTTATTGTGAGATTCCGGCGCGGTCATGCGCCGCGATGATTACTGAAACCACGGGGCTCTATTCATGGAGATGGAACCATGTCTATTAATGCCGAGACAAAAAGCAAAGTTGTAAGCGAGTTTAAACGTTCAGAAAACGATACCGGATCCCCCGAGGTTCAGGTTGCATTGCTGACCTCACGGATTCAGCACCTGACCGAACACTTCAAAGTACACAAGCATGACCACCATTCCCGTCGTGGTCTGTTGCGCCTGGTTAACCAGCGTCGCAGCCTGCTGGACTATCTGAAGAAAAAGGAAATTCAACGCTATCGCGATTTGATCGGACGCCTTGGTTTGCGTCGTTAAATCTTTTCGTAAAAATATTATAGGGCAATGGCCACTATCTGTCGCAACACGGGTTCCGGCAGGGTTTGGCTGTAGTTAAAGGAATCGCCTGAAACAGGCGTTAAAGAGCCGGGTGGCTCTTCACATAAAGCAGGAAACTAAACGTGCAAAAACTGACAAAATCATTTCAATTCGGTGAACATACCGTAACAATTGAGACGGGTGAAATTGCCCGCCAGGCAAGTGCCACTGTGATGGTCAATATGGCCGACACCGTGGTCATGGTCGCTGTGGTGGGGCGCAAAGAGGCCAAACCCGGCCAGTCTTTCTTCCCTCTGACGGTGAATTACCAAGAGAAATTCTACGCCGCAGGGCGTATTCCGGGCGGCTTCTTCAAGCGTGAAGGGCGTCCCACAGAGAAAGAGATCCTCACATGCCGTCTGATCGACCGCCCGATTCGCCCGTTGTTTCCCAAGGGATTCCTGAACGAAGTGCAGGTGACTGCCAACCTGATTTCCTCCAACCCGGAAGTGGATGGTGATATCCCTGCGCTGATCGGTACATCTGCTGCACTGGCTTTGTCCGGAATGCCTTTCAGTGGCCCGATTGCTGCGTCCAAAGTCGGTTATATCAACGGCGAATATGTACTGAACCCAACCACTACCCAACTGGCAGAGTCCAGCCTTAACCTGGTCGTTGCCGGTACAGAGCAGGCCGTGTTGATGGTTGAGTCCCAGGCGGATTTGCTGTCCGAGGAAGTCATGCTGGGTGCAGTGACTTTTGGTCACGACGCCATGAAGGCTGTAGTCACCGTCATCAATGAACTGGTTGCTGAAGCGGGTGTAACAGCATGGGAGTGGGAAGTGGAGGCTGAGGATGCTGACCTGAAAGCGAAAGTTGAAGCTGCCGCAAAAGATGGGTTGACATCCGCCTACGCGATTGCAGACAAAATGGATCGCCAGGCCGCAGTCAGCGAAGTTAAAAAATCTGTCATTGATGCGCTGTGCGACGAGGAAGATGAGCATGCGCCGGGTGCGGCTGAGGTCGCCGGAGCGGTCGGTAAACTGGAAAAATTCCTGGTCCGTGACCACATTCTTTCCGGTAACCCGCGTATTGACGGTCGCGACCTGACGACCGTGCGCCCGATCACCGTTCAGCCGGGAATTCTGCCGCGCACACATGGTTCAGCACTGTTTACCCGTGGAGAAACGCAGGCCATCGTGACCACCACCCTGGGTACGACCCGGGATGCTCAATTGATCGATGCAGTTAATGGCGAGTACAAAGACCCGTTCATGCTGCATTACAATTTTCCGTTGTTCTGTGTGGGTGAAACCGGCTTTGCAGGCGGCCCCAAACGTCGTGAAATTGGTCATGGCTGGCTGGCACGCCGTGGTGTCACAGCCGTTTTACCGGGTATCGAAGATTTCCCGTATGTAATCCGTGTCGTGTCAGAGATCACCGAATCAAACGGTTCCAGTTCAATGGCGACTGTTTGTGGAACTTCCCTGGCACTGATGGACGCCGGTGTGCCGATCAAGGCACCGGTCGCCGGTATTGCAATGGGTTTGATTAAAGAGGGCGACCGTTTCGCAGTATTGAGTGACATCCTCGGTGACGAAGACCATCTCGGCGATATGGATTTCAAGGTAGCCGGTACTGCTGAGGGTATCACTGCATTGCAGATGGATATCAAGATCGAGGGTATCAACGAGCAGATCATGAAGATCGCCCTGGAGCAGGCCCACGAAGGCCGTAACTTCATCCTTGGTGAAATGAACAAAGTGATCTCCGAACCGCGCAGTGAAATGTCCGAGTTTGCGCCGCGCCTGGTGACGATCAAGATACACCCCGACAAGATTCGTGACGTGATAGGTAAAGGTGGTGTAACCATTCGCAGCATCACCGAGGAAACCGGCGCGACGATAGATATCGCCGACGACGGCACCATCACGATTGGGTCCGTCAATAAGGATGCCGGCGACGCTGCGCGTAAACGCATCGAGCAGATTACTGCTGATATTGAGCCCGGCCAGATATTTGAAGGCAAGGTCATCAAGATCATGAACTTCGGCGCTTTTGTTTCATTGACCCCGGGCCGCGATGGCCTGGTACATATCTCACAACTCTCTGACGAACGTGTTGAGAATGTCACCGATGTGGTCAAAGAAGGCGAAATCGTCAAGGTCAAGGTGCTTGAAGTAGACAAGCAGGGCCGCGTCCGCCTGTCCATGAAAGAGGTCGGCAAAGACGACTGATCTGTCATTTCGAGTAATGTGATACAAAAAGTGCCCGGGTTATCCGGGCATTTTTTTGCTGACCATGTAGGGTGGACATTCATGTCCACCAGCGTTAATTCTGCCGTTGAGGCATCCTTAAGGTCTGCACATTTTTTTCCTGTCAGCAGGTTACAATACCCGCTTACCCACGGAACTAACCATGCACGCAATCATCCTTGCTGCCGGGCAGGGCAGCCGCCTGGCGGAATTCAATCCCGACGCCCGCCCAAAATGCCTGTTGGAATTTGGCGGCAAGAGCCTGCTGGCCCGTCAGATGGACAGCCTGTTCCGCTTGGGTACCCGGCAGGCAACGCTGGTTGTCGGCTATGAGGCAGACCAGGTTATCGATCATGTCGGTACACTGTCATCACGGCCCGAAGTCGCCTTTGTTTATAACCCTGCCTTCGCCGCTGGCAGTGTGCTCAGCCTGCTGGCTGCCCGGGAAGTTCTGAACAGCGATGAAACCGTACTGGTGCTGGATGCAGATGTACTGTTCCACCCGCAGATAATGCAGACCCTGATTGATTCACCAGAGCAAAACTGCTATTTGATCGACAAGAATTTTGTTGCAGGTAATGAGCCAGTCAAAATTGCTATGCAAAAAGACCGAATCGTCGAGTTCAGGAAGAAGCTGCCGCCAGAGCTGGTGTACGACACGCTGGGAGAGTCCATAGGTTTTTTTAAATTCAACGGTGAAATCGCCGCAAAAATCGCACACACTTGCGCCGGTTACAAGACAGAAGGCCTGTTGGACGCACCTCATGAGGAAGTCTTGCGGGATGTATTATTGGCGCAACCATCGGACTTTGCCTGTGAAGATGTCAGCAGCCTGCCGTGGATCGAAGTAGACTTTCCCGAAGATGTGGAGCGGGCGATCAAACAGATCGTGCCAGCTATCAGGAGAGATTTGCCTCATTTTTGAGGCCAGGAAAGCGCATTGTGTTAAAGACGACCCAACTGAAAAACCTGCTGGAATCCAGTCGCACAGAGTTCATCCTCGAATCACATAGTGGTCTGTCAGCGCGCATTGTGGAAGAGGCCGGCTTCAAGGGCATCTGGGCATCCGGGCTGGCCCTGTCGGCGCAGCATGCGGTGCGGGACAACAATGAACTTTCCTGGACCCAGGTGGTGGCACAACTGGAGTTCATGGCAGACGCTACGGCTATACCCATCCTGCTGGATGGTGATACCGGCTATGGCGATTTCAACAACATGCGCCGCCTGGTGCGTAAGCTCGGCCAGATTGGTGTGGCCGGTGTCTGTATTGAGGACAAACTGTTCCCCAAGACCAACAGCTTCATCCAGGGTCAGACACAGGCGCTCGAAGATATCCAGACATTTTGTGGCAAAATCCAGGCGGGCAAGGACTCGCAAACGGCGGACGATTTCTGTATTGTTGCCAGGGTCGAGGCTTTTATTGCCGGCTGGGGCCTGCACGAGGCCCTGCTACGCGCCGAGGCTTACCATGCGGCCGGTGCGGACGCCATCCTGATTCACAGCAAACACAGTCAGCCGGATGAGGTATTGGAGTTCGCGACGGAGTGGGCGAACCGCTGTCCACTGGTGCTGGTGCCAACCAAGTACTATGCGACGCCGACCGAGGTGTTTGAGCAGGCCGGCATCAGCCTGGTGATCTGGGCCAACCACATGATACGCACCTGTATATCTGCCATGCAGTCCAGCGCGGCAAATATTTATAGCACCCGCTCGCTGGTCGAAAGCGAAGAGCGTATTGCGACGGTCGCAGAGATTTTCCGCTTGCAGGG
Source organism: Oceanospirillales bacterium (assembly GCA_003233115.1). Lineage (GTDB taxonomy): Bacteria > Pseudomonadota > Gammaproteobacteria > Xanthomonadales > SZUA-36 > SZUA-36. Next base: position 16,000 of record QIKV01000002.1, on the reverse strand, counting down.
TGCAGACGAGCTACTCGAAGCGGAAAAGCGTTACGCACGCGGCGGCAGCCACGCGGTTGCGGCGGTCGTACTGGCTGCATCCAGGGGGCAGGGCCTGGATGAACTGACCCGTAAGCGGCCAAAAGTGATGCTGCCGGTTGCCGGTATACCGGTGTTGCGGCACCAGGTTGATAAATTCAAGAGACAGGGAGTCAACAAAATCACCGTGGTTGCCGGGTACCGCCATGACGCCATCGATGTCCAGGGTGTGGACATTATTGTCAATGAGGCGTGGGAGGCGACCGGTGAACTGGCTTCCTTAAACTGTGCCATAGATAATTTCAGTGCAAATACGGTGATTATTTATGGTGACCTGCTGTTCCGCTCGTACCTGTTGCACAACCTGCTGGATTGGGATGCAGAATTATTGGTGGCAGTGGATTCAGTGCCACTTGATGAAGCCAAAGGGGATGCCAGTGATCTGGCTTATTGTTCGGCCCCGGATAATCGCGCAATGTATCAGCAGAAGGTGATGCTCAGGGGCATCACTCACGCAGCAAAAAGTGATGCCCGGCAACCCGACGGGCGCTGGATTGGCATGCTGCGGGTTGCGGGTAAGGGTGCTCAGCAGCTCCGGTCAGCGCTGGCGACATTGCAGCAAAGGGAAGATTTTTACAGGTTGGGTATGCCGGATCTGCTTAACCAACTGGTCAAAGACGGACACGCACCGCAAGTGCAGTATGTCAACGGGCACTGGATGGATATCAATAACCTGGCTGATCTGGAGCGTGCCGGTAGATTTGAAAATACTCGGAGTGAGGGATAATGTCAGCAGTGGGAAAAGGAAATACAGCACGTTTCGCGGTGCTTCGGATAGCGATATTACTGGCAGTCATTATGGCGGTTTCAGTGAGCTGGGAGTACCGTCAAAGCAAGAATCTCAGACCGGTGATCGGTACAGTTATAAATGCGGAGCAAGTCAACCCCGGCGGCGGTGGTGACAACCGGGAGTTCAGAATCGAGTATTTCGCTTATGGAGAAAAGTACATACTGGTCACCAGAAGAGGCCTGCTGGATTCACTTGGGCCCTTCTGTTGCCTGGCGGTTGGAGATTCGGTGCCGATAGCGGTGGACCGTAAAGACCCCATGCGGGCTATCCTGGACAGTTTCAGTGCACGTTATCCCTATACGCTTTCTTTCGGGTTACTGACGCTGATTTTTCTTGCCTCCATGCTGGTTATTGCAATTAAAGTGCGATGGAAAAGACATTCATCGCGATGAAGCTGTGATAGAAGCCAGTCAATTTGTTGAGCCGGCCAGGCAGCAGGGCTTTGATTTCTGGACCGGGGTACCCTGCTCCTATCTGACCCCGTTCATCAATTACACCATTGGCGACAAGGGGCTCACTTATATTTCTTCGGCCAATGAAGGTGATGCCGTGGCTACTGCTTCGGGTGCTGTCCTCGGTGGCCGACGCGCGGTTGCAATGATGCAAAACTCCGGCCTGGGCAACGCCGTAAGCCCGCTGACTTCGCTGAACCACATATTTCAAATTCCAGTGTTGTTGATCATCACGCTACGGGGTGAACCGGGCAGGCCGGACGAGCCACAACATCAGTTGATGGGACAGATTACGCAGCAACTATTGGAAACCATGGAGATACCCTGGAACTGGTTTCCAGAGGACGAACAGGATATCGGGCCGGCGCTGCACAGCGCAGTTACGCACATGGATACAAGCCGCCGGCCCTACGCGCTGGTCATGCGCAAGGATGCGGTTGCACCCTATCCCCTGCAGCGCAGTGCCGTGCGTGCAAACCAGCAGGGCTCCGGCCATAGCCACGGGCAGCCGGTTGCTGCAGCAGCGGAATTATCCTCGCGGCATGATGTTTTGCAGGAACTTATTGCCCGCACCAATGTGATTGAAACAATATTGATTGCCAGTACAGGGTTTGCCGGGCGCGAGCTATATGCCATCGAAGACCGTCCGAACCAGCTTTACATGGTGGGTTCTATGGGCTGTGCATCGTCGCTGGGCCTGGGCCTGTCAATGGCCAGGCCGGATAAAAAAATTGTAATCGTTGACGGTGATGGTGCTGCCCTGATGCGCATGGGCAACCTGGCAACGATGGGTGCCTACGCCGGCAGCAACTTTTATCACCTGCTGCTGGACAATCATGTACACGAATCGACCGGTGGTCAGGCTACTGTCAGTGCGGTGATTGATTTTCCGGCCATTGCCCGGGCCTGTGGGTATCGGAATGTCCACCGGTGCACAGGATTCGAGGGTTTGAGCGGGTTTCTGGAGAGTCACGCACCTGCGTTCATGCACATCCAAACGGACGGGTGTGTACCACACAGGTTGCCACGCCCGAAAATCCAGCCTGCAGATGTGGCCTGCCGCCTGATGACGCACATGGCTGCCAATGCATAAAGAGGTGCCATATCAAGTGCAGAAACCCTGTCAAATCCGGTTTTTTCCGGGCAGGTCATGTTAAATCCGGCGGACTCCTTGTAAAATCAGTGCTTATTAAATGGAGTAGTACATGAGTTCAGACAGAATGCTGCGGATGGGAAACCGCACCGGCCTCATGGGCTGGTTTGATCGCATCAGGTATAATGAAATCTTACGCCAGGGTATTGGTTTACTGCTGGTTGCGGCAAGTGCTTTCTTTGCGCAGCCGGGCCTGATCATGGTCTACATCGGCTTTGCGATTGCTGCCTTTGGTCAGGTGTTCCGCATTTATGCCGCCGGCTTTATCCACAAGAATACACAACTGGCGACCAACGGGCCGTACGCCCTGGTGAGGCACCCGCTATACCTTGGTAACTTCCTGATCTTAATTGGCTTTACGCTCGCTGCTGCCAACCTTTATGTATGGATTGCCACCATTCTGTTTTTTCTCATCTGGTATCCTGCAGCCATTGCCTATGAAGACAGCAAGCTGGAAAGTATTTTCGCAGAAGAGTGGCGTTCCTGGAGCGAGAATATTCGTGCCATTACGCCTGGGCGTTTCAAGTGGGCCGATTTGAAATCCGATGGTTGGGATACCTACCAGTCACTCATCCGCAATGGTGAACTACCTATTTCCCTGTACCTGGGGAGTTGTGGGATCTGGTTGTGGGTCGTCAGCCAGCAGGTTTGATTTCGGGCAGCGTGCCGTGGTGATTTTTTCACTGCCACCAGGGTGGGCATGAGAGCCATTCTGCTTAGTCCCGGACCCGTTTCGATCAGCGAGGGCGTGCGCCGGGCAGTCACGCGCACGGATCTTTGCCATCGCGAAACAGAATTTTTTGATCTCCAGGATCAGGTCATCAAGGCCCTGCTGGATATCTACCAATGTAAGCACATGGAGTGGGCGGCGGTCCTGATAGGAGGGTCTGGTACATCAGCAGTGGAGGCCATGATGGCGTCCTTATTACCTGAAGATGCGCGGCTACTGGTACTGGAAAACGGTGTTTATGGAGAAAGGCTGAGCAAGCTGGCCGGAATTCATGCTATCTGTTACCAGGTGCTAAAGGCACCATGGGGTGCAGAAATTGACCTGCATGCGGTGGCAGAATTGTTGGCATCAGGTGAAATATCGCATGTCGCTGCAGTTCACCATGAAACAACAACGGGCAGATTGAACCCGGCCGCTGAGATAGCCGCCTTGTGTGCCGAATATAATGTTCAATTATTGCTCGATGCGGTGTCCAGTTTTGCGGCTGAGTCGATCCCATTTGGCAGTTCATCGTTGCAGGCGATTGCGGCAACTTCGAACAAATGCCTGCACGGTATCCCCGGCCTTGCCATGGTGTTGTGCCGGCGGGATGCGCTGGCACAGAATATTGAGCCACGCAGCCTGAGCCTGCATTTACCCTTATGGGCAGAGCACCAGGCGCGGCGCTCTACCCCGTTTACACCGGCAGTGAATGCCATGCTGGGGCTGGCACAGGCGCTGAGAGAACTGCACAAACAGGGTGGCTGGCAAGCACGCAGGACACGCTATCGTAAGCTGGCAGCAGATGTTGCTGCGAGTCTGCATACGCTGGGTGTCAAGCAATGGCTACCCGCAGATGAAAGCTCCTGTGTGCTGCGCAGTTATCACTTGCCGGACGGCCTGGCCTACGCTGAACTGCATGACGGGTTGAAGCAGCATGGTTTTATTATCTATGCGGGGCAGGGCGACCTTGCCGGGCAAATGTTCCGAATTTCCACCATGGGAGAAATCAGTGATTATGACATGGCCCACCTGGAGCAGGCATTTCAGTCGGTGATTGTCGAATGAGAAATAGTGACTATGAATAAGCCTGGGCCATCTTATCTGTTTGGATTCAGGCAGGTTTTTGTGTGGGCATTTATTTTGCTGCTGGTGCCTGTTCCAGCAGTGGCGTACCTGGATCCAACCACCGGCAGCATGGTGATATCAGCCATCGTGGGATTGTTCGCTTCGCTGGTCCTGGCTGTGAGGACTTACTGGTATCGTATCAAGGCGTTTATTGATCGTAAGCCGGTACAAGCCCATAGCGGGGGCGACGCCGGGGATGACAAGGACGCAGACAGGAATACGGGTGACGGGGCCGCTTGACAGGGTTGTTGGGCAGATGGGGATACTTCAGGCCTGGTCCGGGTGGCGCAAGTACCGTAAATTGCCTGCCCATTGGCGTAATATTGTCGTTTACTCGGAGAGTGGCCAGGACTGGCATTACTTCGAGCCTCTGGTTGAAGAACTCAATGTTGGCCTGCAGAAAGAAGTTACCTATATCACCTCCGATGCTGCAGACCCGGGCTTGAGCCGGCAGCATGGTTTGTTCAAGGCCATTTGTATTCCCGCCGGGTTTTTTCTGACTTTGTATTTTAATATGCAAAGGGCTGATGTCGTGGTGCTGACCATGATGGATCTGGACAATTTGCAGCTCAAGAAATCAATTAACCCAGTACACTATATTTACCTGTTTCACGCGCTGGGCAGCACGCATATGGTGGACCATGCTAATTCGTATGATGCCTACGACAGCCTGTTTTGTGTCGGCCCCCATCACGTTGCTGAGCTGCGTAAGCGGGAGTCCATTGCAGGCCTGCCGATACGGAACCTGTTCGCATACGGGCACCCACGGCTGGAAAATCTGCTGGCCGCAGCGGCAGCGCAAAAGCAGGAAGTTGTGTGCAGTGATCCACCGGTGGTATTACTGGCGCCTACCTGGGGTAATGATTCTATCTTCAATACCTGTGGTGATGAACTGACCGGTTTACTGCTGGATGCGGGTTACCACGTTATTGTCCGGCCGCACTACCAGACGCTGGCATTGAGTGCCGGTGTAATCCAAGAATTGAAAGCCAAATATGGCGGTCATGCCAATTTTGAATTCCAGGATCGCATGGGTGAAACCGCTACGCTGTTGCGCTCCGATGTTCTGATTTGCGACTGGTCGGCCATGGCGATCGAATATGCTTTGGGCCTGGAGAAACCCGTCGTATTTATTGATTTGCCCCGGCGGGTGCGTAATCCTGACTGGCAGGTGCTGGAGATTGAGCCGCTGGAGGTATCTTTCCGCAAAATAGCGGGTGCAACAGTCGCGCCGCAAAATCTTGCTGAAATCACCCAGATCATCCCCCGGTTGCTGGAAAACCGCCAGGAATTCCGGCTGGCCATGCAAGCCCTGCGCCCGCAAGTGGTATTTAATATTGGCAACAGTATCAAACTGGGTGCCCGCGAAATTGTACGCCTGGCCAATACGGTGGCAGCGCATGGGGGAGCCTGAGTTGTACGCGCGCACTTATCCACGTGCACAACTTTGGCGCTGGCTGGGTTGGTTTGCGATGGCCAATGCCGTCATCCTGGGACTGATTGATCTGCGCTCTGTTGGCAGCGGTTTTGCTGGTCATACAAGCCTGGCCTGGGTGTACCTGGTTACCATCTACATCTCCTACCATAGCTGGCTGGCCCTGTTACCGCTGCTGGTATTGCTGGCCCCGATAATTCTGATCCGGCCGTCATACGGAGTGGTGAAGGCCCTGGCTGTTCTGCTGATGGCAGCGATGATTGCCATCATCATGCTCGACAGCCTGTTGTGGTCACAGAGCCGTTTTCATCTCAACTTCCTGACGCTCAAAATTCTGGGCTCGTCCAGTTGGGTTTTTACGGCTGTCATGTTTGCCATTGCGATGGTATTTGAGACCATGCTTGCCGGCAGGGTCTGGTCCTGGGTGAACGCTGCAGCCACGCACCGGGGCAGGCTGTTGGGTGGTTTGATTGCGGTTTCATTCGTGGTTGCGCAAGGTATTTTTGCCTGGGCTGATGCGAGTTACTATGTACCGGTCACCCGCGTTGCACAGCAACTGCCGGTACAACGGGGATTTACGGCTAAAAAACTACTGGTGAAATATGGCCTGGTAAATATCAGCCAAAGCAGGGAGCGGCAATTGGCCCACCGCATGGCGATCGGTCTGGATAAGTCCGCTAGTGCTGACTTGAATTACCCGTTGGCGCCATTGGCGTGTTCCGCTGACCGCGGTGGATCCAACCCTTTGAACCTGTTGATTATCCTTGTGGATTCCATGCGTAGTGACATGCTTGGGGTCGGACTCACACCAAATATGGATCGCTTTGCCCGGCAACGGGCTACACGGTTTAGCAACCATTTCAGTGGCGGGAACTCTTCGAGGATGGGGGTATTCAGCTTGTTCTATGGCCTGCAGGGCAGCTACTTCCGCAGCTTCGAATCAGTGCAGAAACCGCCTGTACTGATGGATCAATTAGCGCTGCACGGCTACCAGATGGGCTTGTTCAGCAGCGCTGATATGTACCGACCGGTTGCTCTGGACCGGACTGCGTTTGCACGGGTTCCAAACCTCAGGGTAGAGACAAAGTTCGCAGATCCGGCCTGGCAGCGCGATCGGATCATGAATGCGGACTGGTTACAATGGCTGGACCAGCACAAGGGTAACAAACCGTTCTTCGGGTTCCTTTTTTATGACGCGGTCAACAACCAGACTTTCCCACCGGAATATGCAGGCCGTGTCCCGGCAGATCCAGCAGACCCGATGCCGGAAGAATTTGCCGCCTATAAAACTTCAGTGCTATTCGTTGATGATTTGGTTGGCCAGGTACTCGCGGATCTCGAAAGCCGGGGTTTGGCAGATAAAACTGTGGTGCTGATCTCGTCTGATCACGGTGAAGAATTCAATGAGCATGGTGATGGCGTGCGGGGGCACGGTTCCGGTTATAGCCGCTACCAGGTCAAGGTGCCGATGTTGCTCGCATGGCCCGGCATTGTGCCGCAAGTTGTCACCCGGCGGACTTCGCACTATGACGTTTCAGCGACACTATTGCGCCGCTTACTGGGCTGCTCCAACGCGTATTCCGACTATTCCAGCGGCCATGACCTGTATAGCGGCCCGCAATGGGATTGGCTGGTAGTCGGCAGTTATTACAACTATGCGGTGCTGGAACCCAACCAGGTGACGATAACTTTCCCAAGCGGATTGTACGAGGTCCGCGACAATGACTACCGCCTGTTGGCACAGCCGCTATTCAACTCCAATGTCCTGGAGGCCGTGATGCGTGAAAACGCGCGCTTTCACAAATAGTGGTTAGCAGGAAATTATTGAGCTGGTCGCTGGTGCTGGGCCTGGGCCTTATGCAGCCCCTTGCGGTACTGGCCGAAGTGACGGTCGATACACAATCCCTGCACCTGCAGTTCAATAAGCGGGGTGATCTGCTGCGGGCGGAGGCCTGTTTTCCCGGCTGTAGCGGGGGGAATGTGAAATCCCGGCTGCTGTCGTCACCACAGGGCATGCTCATTTTTGTGCAGCGGAGTCCACCGCAGTTACGGCTTGAACGTTCAGATGCCGATGCCACTACGGTGCTCAGCTTTATTGATGCTGGCGGCAGGTTGGTTCGCCGCTGGCAGATCCCGGATCGGGGCTGGAGAATTTCTGTCACCACACTTGGAGCTAACCATGCGGTATTGATGAGTGGGGAACAGTTCAGGCCTGCACCATCGAGTGGTTTTGGTTATCTGCTGGAACAAACACGCTATCTTTTCTTTGACGGCTCCGCCGTCGAAGCCATGGGGCTTGATGAAGAAGAGCAAACCAGCCGCAACAGCTCCGGTTGGTTTGGATTCCGCAACAGGTTCTGGACGGCCATGATACTGCCGGATTCCCCGCTGCCGCTCAATCCGGTGACGGGGGAGAAGGTTGAAGACGCCCTGATTACGATAAAGCTGGACAGTCAAAAGCAGCAGCGCATGGATCTGTACCTGGGTCCGGTTGAGCCCGCTGCCCTAAGCCAGGCTGCGCCTGAACTTGAGAACCTGATGTATTCGGGTTTGTGGTTCTGGTTGCGCTGGATTGCGCAGGCGCTTTACTACCTGCTCAACAGCATTGTAGTGGTCGTACCGCAGTGGGGACTGGCCATCATGTTGTTGTCGGTCCTGGTGGGGGTATTGATGTGGCCGTTAAGCAGAATTGCCGACCGACTACAGGGTCAGGTACATGAAATTGATGCCCGGTTGGCACCGTTACTGTCCGCCATCAAGAAAAACTACAAAGGTGCTGAACAATCAGAAAAAATTCTTGCGCTGTACAAAGATGAAAATGTCCATCCACTGTATAGCCTCAAGAGCCTGCTCGGTGTGCTGGTGGTCATACCCGTGTTCATTGGCGCGTTCGATATGCTGGCGGAGAATATTCACCTGTCCGGCGAGGCATTTCTGTGGATTGCTGATTTGTCGCGTCCGGATGTGTTTATGTCGTTGCCGTTCAACCTGCCATTTTTTGGCAGATACCTTAACCTGCTGCCGTTTATTATGACCGGTTTTTCTTATGTTGCCTCCAAACTGCATGTGTCCCCTTCCATGGATGCAGTGCAACAAGGCAAGCAGGCCCGCAACCTCATTTTCATGTCGTTGGGCTTCCTGGTGTTGTTTTACACCTTTCCGGCAGGAATGGTTCTGTACTGGACGACCAACAACCTGATTTCGGTGGTTAAAATGCTATGGAAAAGACGTAAAGTAGACAATAATTGAAACCGACCCAAAATCCAGCGACGCAATCAGGGTATGAGCATGGACATCATTCAGGTTCCGGTATCACCGGGCGAGGTACTCGACAAAATCACTATTCTTGAAATCAAGTCCGAGCGGATCACCGACCCGGACAAAGTCGTCAATGTTCGGCGTGAACTTAAATTGCTGCGCGACAGGTGGCGGCAATCTGTCGATCAGGATGAAACCGTCAGCCGTATCCACGCTGAGTTGAAGTCCGTTAATGAGGCATTGTGGGAAATTGAGGATGCTATCCGTGACAAGGAGCGCGCCAGGGCGTTTGATCAGCGCTTCATCGAGTTGGCCAGGAGCGTTTATGTCACCAACGACCGGCGCGCCAATGCTAAAAAAGAACTGAATATATATCTGGGTTCGGCAATCGTCGAGGAAAAGTCTTACCAGGACTATTCGTAGCCGGTCTGCATGAGGGCGTCAAGTTTGGCAGTTACCTGCTGCGTTTCAATTAAGTCCATGACACCCTGAAACTCAATGCGCTGGCCCCAGCGCAGTTGCTGTGGATCTTTATGTCTGAATTGCCGTGCGGCCTCAGCGTATTGGTCGACGCACAGGCCAAGGCTGTTGTACGGGCCGGAACGTCGGCTTGGTGTGGCAGCATATAAGCCCAGAACCGGTGTGCCAAGGGCGGATGCCAGGTGGACGGGGCCTGAATCCGGCGATAACAGCACCGCGGCACGCTGCAACAGGGCAACGGATTGAGTTAGTGTGTCTTTGCCGACCAGGTTCAGCACGCCGTGGTGCATCATTGATTCAATTTCCTGCCCTGTTTTCAATTCCAGCGCTGAAGGTCCACCGGTCAGAACCACGCGCATGGCCAGTTTTTCAATGGCATGGTCAGCCACTTTTGCGTATCGTTCAGGCACCCAGTTGCGTAGCTGATGGCTGGAGCAGGGACTTATCATCAGGACGGGCGGGCCGTCACCCAGTATCCGCCCGGCCCATTCTCCAGCTTGCCTGGAAACGGGTAGATGCCACTCCGGCGCTCTGACAGGGGCTTCCAGCACGCGGGCAAACTCCAGGAATGCATCGACCTGGTGCTGCTCTGGAACACTGCGCACCGTCTGGTTGATGAACCATTGATGCCGGTCACGCCAACGTGGTTGATCCCAGCCGATACGCACTGGCGCCTTGATCAGTCTGCTGAGCAAATTAGCGCGTGCGGCAACCTGCATGTGCAGTAAGACATCAAAGCGACGGCCTTTGAGGGTCCTGCCAAGCTGGCGCATGGCGCCAATACCGCCCTGCTTGTCGAATACGATGAATTCCACACCCTCGAAGTCATTGAGCAAACGGGCTTCAAGTTTGCCGATGATCCAGGTGATGGCTGCGTGTGGCTGGTGTTTGCGAATGGCATTGATCACCGGTAGTACGTGGGTCACGTCGCCGATGGCTGAGAGCCGTAAAATGCAAATTGATTGTGTGCTCACCCGCAGCCCTGCTGAATTATTCGGGTTAGAATAAACCACACATGAAGCCTGTAGTCCATAAAGATTCATCGCTGTCTATCGTCTATGATGCTAGCCGGATGCAGTTACCCGCTGCTGAACTTTTTGAAGCAGGGTATTGGGAGCGGCGTAACGCCTTGCAGGGGCAGGCCACTGGTCGTGGCAGTGCATGGTTTATTGATACGCCCTTTGGTCCTGTCGTGCTACGCAAATATCTGCGCGGTGGGTGGGCGGCGAAAGTTAGCCATGAGCATTATTTTTTCCTGACGGTTGCAAACGCCCGGCCATTTCGGGAATTCAGTGTGTTGGCGTCACTGTATGAACTGGATCTGCCTGTTCCCCGGCCGGTCGCTGCCCTGTGTAAGCATCGTGGGTTGTTGGCAAGTGGAGCCATCATGACGCGCCGCATTGAAGGGGTGCAAACCCTGGCAGATGTGTTGCCGGGTGCAGATTCCAGGGCCCGCCTGTGGGCTGATGTGGGCAAGTGTATTCGCCGCTTCCACAATGCCGGTGTCTGGCATGCGGACCTGAATGCCCGTAATATCCTGCTGGATGCTCACTCCGGTATATTCCTGATAGATTTTGACCGGGCACGGTTTACTCCCGGCAAGGCAGTGAACGGAAAAAATAACCTGTCCCGGCTTAAGCGCTCGCTGGCAAAACTCTGGCCGGCAGCCCGAACGGCCGCTTTACAGCCGGCCTGGACTCAACTGCTGGCGGCTTATGATGGCTGAGTCCAGGCGGATGCGCCCACTCAGGCAGATTCAATCAGCACGTCTGAATTTGATTGCCGCGACCACGGAATTAATTGAGCAGGATATCGCTGGCGGCAAGGCACTGGCTACAGCACTGGGTGTTGCCGCACCGGCGTCCTGGCCGCCTGACCTGTACGGATCCTCGGCCAAGCGCTATTCATTGCAACAACTGGGCGACCCTGCCGAGCAGAGCTGGTCATTCTGGTACCTCATAACCCTGGACAAACCGGGTGAACTGGTCGGAATTTGTGGGTTTAAAGGACGGCCCGATGCGTCAGGATCGGTTGAAATCGGATATTCTGTTCTGGCGGGTTTCCAGCGTCGGGGCTTCGCGACCGAAGCGGTTGCGCGCCTGGTCGGCTGGGCATTTTCACACCACAACGTGGTAGAGGTTTGCGCCGAAACCTTCCCCTATCTGACCCAGTCAATACGCGTGCTTGAGAAAAACGGGTTTCAGTTCACCGGTGCCGGATCAGAAGCTGGTGTTGTGCGCTATGCCGTCCAGCGAAGCGGCCTGATTTAGGGGGCCTCTGATCTGTTCATGTTCGTTCAGAATAAACCAGAGGTTTCTTGACCCGCATATTGCATGCTGGATCGGGCATGTTCCGCAGGCACCTGGTTGTCCCAATTAAACTGTGGTGAGGAGAACGCGCAACCCGTGTTGAACACGGGCAAAGCTGATAGACAGGACCGACTGGTAAAATATACGGGTTACAGATCCAGGCTTTTTGCCCTGAGCAGTGCTTCGAAAACCCCTGGCTCGGGGCGAATGCGATAGTTATCGGTCTGGTCGGCAAACACGATGTCGCCTTGTGCATCGGTCAGAATGACGGTCGGCAATACCGTGTCGGATTCATAGCCCAACAACTGCATGCCCATCGGGGTGCCCCATTTCTGGAAGATGCCCAACTTTTTAGCTGCCTCATTGTGCCGGTCTCGCAAAAACACCATCGGTACATCAAACTTTGCAGCCAGTTGCTGATTCTTTTTTACCGATTGGGAACTGATCAGCACCACCGTAACGCCGAGTGCTTCCAACCGCCGGTAGGCTGCGGCAAGCTCGGCGATCTGCGCCGTACAAAACGGGCACCAGTTACCACGGTAAAAAACCAGCAGATGTGGTCTGGCTCTGAAGCTTTCCGAAGAAACCGTATGATTATCCATGGTTTCCAATTCAAACATGGGTAACGGTGAGCCAACGCCCAAAGGCCCCGCATCGCGGCCTTTGAATACCGAATACCAGAGCAGGTAAACCAACCAGGCCAGCAATGTTATGAAGGCCCATATATGCACGATGCCAGCGGCATCGCCATAGCGATAGGACATGGCTATGGTCAGGGCTAGACCCGCACCGCTGAGTATGCTGTACTCAACCGGGTGACGTGGCGTTCTGGCTGATTTGGCAACGAATGCCTTGATGAAGAAAACCAGCGGCGCAAATGCTGTCAGCGCCAGACCAAGCCAGGAAAGCATCGGCTCCATGCCCCTGGCCAGTTCGGTAATGGCATAAATTGATACCAGGGCCAGCCAGGTAACAAAGCCAGAGATGAATATTGATTTCAGAAGGTTCAAAATGGTGTGTTCCTGTAAGCTGTGTCAACAACGCGCAAGCCGCGCCCGGGAGTCGTTGCTGAGGGCGGGGTGAACAACCTGATTACATGCCAGCGGAGTGTATCCATGATTAAAAAGTTTGTCATGCTGTTATTGATGGTTCCTGTCACGTCATGGGCCGTTGAACCGGACTGTTTTCCGCAGGAAATGATCCCGGATAACCTGTTTCCCAATATCAAGCTGGAAACCAGTATGGGGGATATTGTAGTCGAGTTGAACCGCATGCGTGCACCGGCCAGCGTCAATAACTTCTTACGCTATGTGCTGGAGGGGGAGTATGACGGCACAATTTTCCATCGGGTAATGCCCGGTTTTGTGGTGCAGGGTGGGGGATATACCAAGGACATGGAGGAAAAAACTCTGCACGCACCCGTGTGCAACGAGTCAGGCAATGGCCTGAAAAACGAGACGGGAACCATCGCCATGGCCCGCTTTACAGACCCGCACTCGGCCACGCGGCAGTTCTATTTCAATATGAACGACAATTCCAGCCTGGATCCGAATGCCCGCAGTTGGGGTTACACCGTCTTTGGCGAAGTCGTTTCCGGAATGGAGGTGCTGGAAGCCATCTCTGAAGTGAAGACGGGCTTTAGTGAAGACCTGAATGCGGAGGACGTGCCGTTGCAGCCAGTATTGTTAATCCATGCCACAGTAACGGAATAGATATTTTGCCTGGACGCGGGGTATGCACAACCTTGAAGTCAGGATACCGGGAAGTCATGGATGAGCTGGGGTGAGGTCTTTTCCCTGTCCAGTGCTCTGGCCTGGGCATTGGCGGTCATCCTGCTACGGCGCTCGGGTGAAACACTGCCGCCTTTCGAGCTGAATCTTTTCAAGAACTGTCTTGGTCTGGTCCTGATGATTCCAACGGTCCTGTTGTACAGCGGTCCGGTGCTACCGGACTATTCTGTTTTTGAATTATTTGTCATAGTGATTTCCGGCATGCTGGGTATTGCACTGGCGGACACCTGGTATTTACGGGCGCTTAACCTGATGGGTGCAAGCAGGACAGGCATCGTGGCCAGCCTGTTCAGCCCCTTTGTCATTCTCCTGTCGATGGTATTCCTGGGTGAACGGATGGTCCTGTGGCAGTGGCTTGGCTTCTCAATGGTCATCACCGGTGTACTGCTGGTGACCTGGCGCGTGCATCGCTCCGAGGTGGATGCCGGTGACCTGAGGAAAGGTGCGATTTATGGCATTGCGGCCATGTTCATGATGGCTGTCGGTATCGTCATGGTAAAAGGAATACTTGAAACCCGGCCATTCCTGTGGACAGTTGAGTTGCGCCTGGTGGGTGGTGTTACCGGCATGCTGGCTTTTATGCTGATACCGGGGCGCTGGCAGCGTGTCAGGCAGAGTTTCAGGCAGGCCCAACCATGGGGCACGGTGATTACCGCATCGTTTCTGGCATCGTATCTGTCCCTGACCATGTGGATGGCGGGTTATAAGCTGATAGATGCATCGGTTGCTTCTGTACTGAATGAAACCAATGGTGCATTCATCGTATTGCTGGCCTGGTTAATGCTGGGAGAAAAGCTGAGTCGCCGCAAACTGGCCGGCATAAGCCTGACACTGGGCGGCGTGCTTGTCATGATGAGCATGAATTAAAGAAATCTGCCTACGGCGATAGTGGGAATTCTCGTACAAAGTATAAATTGACAAATATGTCAAAATATGACATATTTGTCATCTAAATATAAAAACGTCTAAAAAAAGACGTGAATGCGTAGACATCAGAATAGGGGGAACCTCGTACTACAAGCGATACAGTTGGCTAGACAGCGCGTTTTAAGGGGGAAGGCTTTGTCTGGTTAAAGGGGGAACTGGAGTCGTTTATGAACGGGGAGGGCACTGTTTCAGCCTGTTGCACAGGCTGGGCTTTGCCTTGTGTGAACAATGGAGGCCTGCAATATCTCGATTAGCCTGGTGCAATATGCGGGTTGATGGGTCAGGCCGACTTGAGCGCCGGCTACAAATCAGGGAAATGAGCTTACGAGAATACGGAGATCCTTATGGCCTCACCCGACAACCCGCCCTTGAGCGATGCTGCCATTCTTACGCGCGCCGTCGAGAATGTTTTCAGAAAACTGATTCGCATGCTGATCGGCCGAATGTCGCTGAAAAAACTGCAGGTAATGATCCAGGTGATCTTTGTTGAAGAGGCTGAGGAGAAACTGCGGCAGGAGACACCTGGGAAGAACGTCGCACTGACGACCCTGGCCGTCATTACCGGTTTTGATACGCGCACCATTACCAAAATAAAGAGCAATGAGAATTACCTGAAGCCGTTTTACCAGGAGGAGCGGTTCCTGAGTGCGATAACACCCGAGTGCAGCGTACTGGATGTTTGGGAAAGTAACCCGGAATACAGGGATCCGGAGTCCGGTATGCCAAAGGAACTGGAAATCAAGGGGGCAGCTTCCAGTTTCGAATCCCTGATTGGTGCAGCGGTGTCCACCCGGGGCGTGACGGTGACCTCATTCCTGCAAAGGCTGGAAGCAAGTAATTCGATCATCGTTGACAGAAGCCGGAATACGGTTCGCATGATTGATAAGCGCTACACACCATTCGAATCGACAGACAAAATTGCAAATGCAAGAATCGGCATGGCGGTGGTTGGCAATCTTGTCGACACCATCGCTCACAACCTGGATGCTGCTCAACGGAACGGGGAGCCTTTCTATCAGCAGGGCTGCTGGACCAACCGGTTGAGAAAAGAAGACAGCAGAAAGTTACGTGAAATGGTCAGGGTATTTCTGCTGGAATCAGATGAACGGGCACGCAGGATTATCGCTCCATTTGAGCAGGGTGAGGCTGGTAACGACCAGGTGACTGCCGGGATCAGCATGTTCTACTTTGAGGAAAAGGCACAAGGCTGAGAGTTTGGCGCGCCCGACAGGATTCGAACCTGTGGCCCCCAGATTAGGAAAGCGTAGCTTCTTCGTATGATATTTTATATTCAATTGATATTACGAACTAATATATTCAGAATCTGAAGTTAGATGCTTGCAAAGTCTTGCAAAGAACTAAGTAGGGGAGTCGGTCACCTTCTTCAAAAATTCTATCCGCTCCAATTACCGCTAGATCAATCCCAGGCTAACAACCCACATGACGAAGCTGAAACAGGCAAGGGCGACGAGTGAATAATGAACGCGGCTT
>QIKV01000121.1 GCA_003233115.1 Oceanospirillales bacterium | reverse complement strand
GGGAAGCGCTATTACCGGGAACAGATTTACCGTTATGCCACGGTGGACATGAGTGCTGATGAGATCCATCAACTGGGATTGAGTGAAGTGGCCCGTATCCGCACCGAGATGGATGCCATTATCAAGGCGGTGAAATTTGACGGTGACCTGGCGGCGTTTATCCGATTCTTGCGTAGTGACCCACAGTTTTATGCCACGACGCCGCATCAGTTGCTGGCAGAGGCGTCCTACATCGCCAAAAAGGTTGATGGCCGTTTGCCCCGGTTCTTCGGCAAACTGCCCCGCCAACCTTACGGCGTCGCACCGGTGCCGGCCAACATCGCACCTTTTTACACGGCCGGTCGCTACGTTGGCGCACCGTTGTCAGCACGTCGGGGCGGCTATTACTGGGTCAACACCTATGCGCTGGATAGCCGGCCCTTGTATACGCTGCCGGCGTTGACGCTGCATGAAGCTGCGCCGGGGCATCATTTGCAGGGGGCGCTGGCGCTCGAGCAGGATGATAAACCGGCGTTCAGGCGCAATGACTACATTTCAGCCTACGGTGAAGGCTGGGCGCTTTATGCTGAAAAGCTGGGTGTTGAGATGGGCATCTATGAGACACCCTACCAGGACTTTGGCCGCCTCACGTATGAAATGTGGCGTGCCAGCCGGCTGGTTATCGACACCGGGATTCACACCAGGGGCTGGACCCGCAAGCAGGCACAGGATTATCTTGCTGCCAACACGGCCTTGTCCATGCACGAAATCACCACGGAAATTGACCGCTATATTTCCTGGCCTGCGCAGGCGCTGAGTTACAAGCTGGGTGAGTATACAATCTGGCAATTGCGGCACCAGGCAGAAAAACGTCTCGGTGCCGATTTCAACCTGCGGGACTTCCATGACTTTATCCTCGCGCTGGGCTCGGTTCCACTGGATATACTTAAAGATGAAGTCAATCGCTGGATCAGCGAAGCATCGTCACCCCAAAATTGAGGGGGCTGTAGGAGCGCCCGACTTCGCTGGTCGCGATTGTTCCAGGATCGCAACAGATCTACAAAGGAAAACCAAAATGAAATTATCAACGCTTGTTATCACCGTGATGCTATCGACTCTCCCCATATTTACCAGCGCCGACGAAGGAACAGCCGTGTACTTCATCAGCCCGCAAGACGGCGCTGTGGTCAGCGGTGAGTTCACCATCCGGTTTGGCCTGCGTGGCATGGGCGTCGCACCCGCCGGCGTTGACCAGGCCGGAACCGGTCACCACCACTTGTTGATCGACCTGGCTACATTGCCACCGATGGACGCGCCGTTGCCGAAAACCGAACAGATACGCCATTTTGGTGGTGGGCAAACAGAGACCAGCCTGAGCCTGCCGCCAGGCAAGCATACCTTACAGTTATTGCTCGGAAATTATGCGCACATACCGCATAGCCCGCCGGTGATCTCGAAAAAGATTACCATTACCGTTTCACCATAGTAGAAGGGAGCAGATTTGCTGTTTGCGATCCATTAAAGGTTCGCTTCATCCGATCCGCGGCGACACGGGGGGAGAGCCCCCAGAGACACGTCGTGAACCCATCCATGGGGACTCGGAGCCGGCATCCCTGCCGGCTACGGTCTCTGGGATCTCTCCCCCCATATCCCCGCTCGTTTTGTGGATTCTTGTGGGAGGGAACTGCCTGGCGCCTGGCGAATGGGGTGCGTATTTTTTTGAGATGCCAGTCCTGCAACTCAGGGCAGGATCGCCTCGGCCAGATTGTTGCTGTCGGTTCCGAACCACAGGCTGTTGCGCTGCGGGTCAAATACCATGTTCCTGACCGCACCGCCGCCACTGGGGATGGCGGTGATGCTGAACATCATTTCGGTGACCGGGTCAAAGCCGACCAGCAGGTTGGGTTGCGGCCAGGTCTCGACGAACCATATTCGGCCCTCTGCGTCGGCTGCCATGGCGTAAGGGCCGGATTTTTCACTGGGTGTTTTCCATTCGCTGATCTCTCCGCTTTGCGGGTCATAACGGCCGATGTAGCCACCCGCGTAATCGGTATACCAAACCCTGTCATCGCGGGTGATGGCGAGGCGTCGCAGCCTGGCCTCTGCACGTGGCAGATACACGACCTGCAGCTTTAATGTTTGTGGATTGATGGTCGCCAGAGCATTGGTGCCGAGCAGTGCGATCCACGGATGGCCCTTCGAATCTATTTTAATGCCGTACGGACGTGCTTTCTCGGTCTGCATTGGCACCAGCTCAATCTTACCGCTGCGTTTGTTCAGGCGCCCGACAAAATTGCTCCACTGCATTGTGAACCAGATCTCATCCCGGCCCGAGAATGCCAGCGTATGCGGATCCCGCGCGGCCTCAACCGGCATGGCAAAGCGGGTCAGTTTACCCGTGGCAGCGTTCATGCGGCCAATGAAAGCCTGGCGGTTGCCGGCAATCCACAAGCTACCGTCGCGATCGATGATCAGGTTGTGCGGGCCGGTGCCGGGGGGTAGATCCCTGCGCGTGAATTCTTCGCTGTCCGGGTCAAAACGTGCCACGTAATCGCCACCCTGCCCGACCAGCCAGATGACACCATCGGGAGCAATATCCGGATCACGTGGCCGGCTGTCCTTCCAGGGTACCGGCCATTCATTGATCGTCACCTCAATGGGGTTATCAACCACCGGGCTGACAACCGCTGTGGCTTCTTCTGCATCACCATGTGGCAGGGCACCATTCAGCAGGGTGTCTTCACTTAGTGCGGGGGCTTCAGCGGGTTGTGCCCAGGCGGGCAGCACGAAAGATGCCAGTAAAAATAACACTATTATTCTAACCATACTCAGTACTACCCGAAGAATATTCTGTGGGAAACCATAGCGCACCCACACGGATATTGCACCCACCAGCGGTTATAATGTACCGCCCATGGAACCCGATTGTGAGAAGCAAATGCTTGCCGACAAAGACAAGGTGGTGACTTTTCACTACACCTTAACAAACGCCGATGGAGAGGAGCTGGAATCCTCAAAAGATCGTGACCCGATGAGTTACCTGCATGGTGCCAACAACATTATCAGCGGGCTTGAAAAAGCCATGCAAGGACATGCCATCGGAGATGAGTTCAGTGTCACTGTCGAGCCCGCAGAAGCGTATGGCGAGCGGGTCGAAGACAACATTCAGCGGGTGCCGCTAAAGCGCCTGAAAGGTCTCGGGAAAATAAAAGTCGGGCAAGTTTTAAATCTGCAGACCAACAAAGGTCCGGTACAGGTGACCGTCGTCAAGATGGGGCGCTTCAATGTGGATGTGGATGCCAACCACCCACTGGCTGGTGAGACGTTGACATTTGAGGTGGAAATTACGGAAATTCGTGAGGCGAGTACGGAAGAAACTGGGCATGGACATGTGCATGGCCCGGGTGGTCATCAGCACAATTAAGCTGTCATCAGGAATTAACAATCCCAGCCTGCACCCTCCACAGGGCTGCATAAATTCCATCACCTGCCAGTAGCTCGGTATGACTACCCTGTTCGGTAATACGTCCCTCATCGAGTACGTAAATCCGGTCGGCGTTGACAATGGTTGACAGCCGGTGGGCGACTACCAGCGTCGTTCGGCCCCGCGTAATAACCTGCATGGAACGCTGGATGGCAGCTTCGGTTTCGTTGTCCACTGCTGAAGTCGCCTCGTCCAGGATCAATACCGGTGGATCTTTAAGCACGGCGCGGGCAATCGATACCCGTTGCCGCTGGCCACCTGACAGTTTTTGCCCCCGCTCACCGACGATGGTTTCATAGCCCTGTGGTAGCTGTTGGATAAAATCATGTGCCTCGGCGGCCCGGGCGGCAGCTTCAATTTCAGCCATGCCGGCATCTGCGCGGCCGTAGGCGATGTTTTCCGCCACGCTGCCATGGAACAGGAACACATCCTGGCTGACCAGCCCGAAGGCAGCGCGCAGGTCTGATATTTGCAGGTCTTTAATGTCTATGCCGTCGAGCTTTACGCTGCCATGAGTCGGTGAGTAAAAGCGCAGCAGCAGTTTCATCAGTGTGCTTTTACCAGAGCCGGTTTGCCCGACCACGGCAATGGTTTCTCCGGGTGCGATATGCAGGTTGATTTCATGCAATACCTCGGTGCCGTTGGAATAGGTGAAACTGACGTCTTTAAAAACGAGTTCACCCTGAACTTTATCGATGGGCAAAGCCATTGAACCGCTGCGTGTGTGTACCGGTACCTCGATCAGGTTGAGGATGCGGCGGGTAGACGCCATGGCCCGCTCAAACAGGTCAACGGTTTCTGCCAGTCTGGTCAGGGGCCATAGCAAACGTTGTGTCAGAAACACCAATACACTGTAGGCACCGGCATTGAGCTGGCCGTCCAGGGTCAGTTTGCCGCCGTAAACGAGGGTCGCGACGAAACCCGCCAGAATGGCCATGCGGATGACTGGAATAAAAGCGGAACTGATGCGGATGGCACTGCGGTTGGCAGCCACGTAAGCCTCGCTCTCACGCTCCAGTTGTTCCAATTCGTATTTCTCACGGGTAAAGCTTTTGATCGTGGCGATGCCGGCAATGTTGTTGGCCAGGCGGGTGGCGAGCAAGCCGACCTTCTCCCTGACTGTGGCATATAACGGCTGAGCCCGGCGCTGGAACCAGAACGCGCCGAGTATGATGACCGGAATCGGTGTAAACGCCATCAGTGCAATTTGCGGGGAGATGTAGAAAAAGACAGCGCCCACCACAATGATGGATGTCGCGACCTGGATCAGCGCGTTTGCACCGCCATCGAGGAACCGTTCCAGTTGATTGACGTCATCATTCAGTATTGCCACCAGCTTGCCGGTCGAGGTGTCCTCAAACCAGGCCATGTCCAGATCCTGCATGTGACCGTAGGCATCCAGCCGCAAATCATGTTGCAGGTTTTGCGAAAGGTTGCGCCACAGAATCTGTAAAAAGAATTGGAACAGTGATTCAAGTCCCCACACTGCCACGGTGATCACGCCCAGAAACAGCATCTGCCTGAGCGGATCAACAAGGCCGTAATCGGCCAGGAAAGACTGTTTCTGGCGCACGATAACGTCGATGGCCATGCCGATCAGGATTTCCGGCATGACATCGAATATTTTGTTCAATACGGAACACAGTGAAGCCAGCCGGATTTGTTTGCGGTGCCCGCGCGCGTAGTGCAGTAGCTGCCTCAGCACGCTGGCGGAAGAAGGAATATCGGTCATCTATGCTTTTTGTCAGAGCAGATGCTGGAGATCAGGCAGGTATTTCTCCTGTGAGCCTGTATTGAACACCACGACCTTGTCACCGGAATTAATCAGTTTACGCTCGAGCAACTGTGGCAATGCAGCCAGACAGGCCGCACCTTCGGGGCATATTGACCAGCCCTTGTCGCGCGAGACCTGGCTCAAAGTTGCATGAATGTCCTGCTCGGCCACGGCCACGGCTGCACCACCCGATTGGCGGATTATTTTCAGTACCATGAAGTGGCCAACCCCACCAGGAACATTGACGCCATAAGCCAGGGTATCGCCCGGTTCAGCCGGGGTGGAATCTATGGCACCGCTTTCAAATGCGGTCACCAGTGGCTGGGTCGCTTCAGCCTGTACGCAAATGACTTTCGGACGGAGGTGATTGAGCAGTCCGAGGTTTTCCAGTTCTTTCCAGGCTTTCCACATACCCAGCACGCCGGTACCGCCACCGGTGGGGTAGATAACGACATCCGGTAAGCTCCAGGGCTCACCTTTTTGCCAGGGCTCGGCAATCTCAAGCCCCATGGTCTTTTTACCGTCAATCCGCCAGCCGGGTTCCTGGAAAGTGGCGACGCTGAAAAAGCCCTTGGGCAGCCACTTTTCCTGTAGCACGGCACCGGCCTCGCGGATGGTACCGGTGACCAGTTCGAGGTTGAACCGGTCTGATTCCCTGGCCAGTTCTGCTACCCGGTTGAGGATGGGTGCAGGGGTGTTGTCAGGCATGGCCACAACTGCTTCCATGTCCGACGCAAGGACGTATTCGCACAGGGAATCGCCGGCATTGCCCTGGGTGGGAACGGCCAGTTTGGTGATACCTGCCTTGTGTGCCATGGATATGGTCATGGCCATGCCACGATCCTTGAAGCTTTGCGTGGGGTTGCCGCCACAGCCTATGTGTTGTTTACCCTCGTCCTTTACAGCCAGCGAAAAGCCGGCTTTCACGGCCAGCGCATGATCCTCATACTGCAGCAGTGGTGTATTGCCTTCGCCAAGGTTGAAGATATGAGGCCGTTCGATGGGGTTGTTGATATCCAGCGGTAACAGGCCGCCAAAACGCCACATATTGTTCTGCTCCGGGTGATACCAGGCGAGGTCAGGCTGTTCCTTATCCAGCCGGTCCAGGTCCATGATGATTTCTACCGGGCGGTTGTCAAGCGGGCACAGGTTCATGACGGAGTCAGCGGGATACACGGTGCCACAGCCGATGCATTGCAGATGCGAAATGAGGCTCATAATCAGTGTCCCCGATTGGCTGTGTTGAGGCTGTGCTCAATTGCAGCAATGGTTAGCGGGTGGTATTTGCTGCGGGCTTCTGTGAATATTTCATTGGCCAGGTCTGCGTCTTTTCCATTTTTTGCCAACGCAAGGTAGACAGGCTCAATCAGGCGTGTGCGGCCATAGCGGTTCAGGTGCACCTTCATTGCCTCATAAGCGGGCAGGAACCGGCGGGTAGCGACCTGAATAAACCATGCACGGGCAATTTCTGCATTGTGCGACTGGCTGAAACCAAAGTTTGCATCGAGCTCACTCAACTGTGCATCGGTCAGATCAGCCGGTAGGCTGTCGATGAAATACACCGCTGCATGGGGGCTCCATTCGGACATTGGGATATCCTTCACGGGGATCTCACCCGCCGCCCAGTCGGTCGCCATTTGCGCGGCAGTTTCCAGGGTCTCTGAGTGCGGAATGGGTGCATCTGCCGGTAAGCCCGGCTGATATAACCATTCTTCGGCTTGTGCACGGCTGAATTTACCAGGGTATTTCTGCAGCAGATTCTTATCCAGATAGTCGAGAAACTGTTCAGTGGAAATGGACTGAAATTCAAAGTGCTTGAAATAGGCGGCCAGGAAAGGGTCGAAAGTCTTACGTCCGTATGTATTTTCCAACAGTTGCAGAAACAACTGTCCTTTCTGGTAATACAGGCTGCCCTGGGATTCATCCGGATCTTTCAGGCGCTCGGTCGGTGCCAGGGCCTGCATCGCCGGGGCGACTTCCTTGAGGCCCTGCAACAGTTCGTGGTAGGACAGCACACGTTCTTCATCTGCCTGATCCTTGCCGAACAGTACTTCCATCAGGCGTGCGTCAAGATAGCTTGTAACGCCCTCGTTCAGCCAGATATCACGCCAGGTCTTGTTGCTTACCAGATTGCCCGACCATGAATGTGCCAGCTCATGTGCGACCAGGGACACCAGGCTGCGGTCGCCGGCTAATATACTGGGTGTAATGAATGACAGGCGCGGGTTTTCCATGCCGCCGAAAGGAAAGCTGGGCGGCAGGATCAGCAGGTCGTAGCGGCCCCATTGGTAGGGCCCGAACATGGATTCTGCTGTTTCCAGCATTTGCTGGGTGTCGGCAAACTCAAATTTAGCTGCCTCCAGGGTTTCCGGCTCTGCGTAGATTCCGGTCTGCGCACCAATGGGTGCAAAATAGAGATTACCCACGGCAATTGCCAGCAGGTAGGAGGGGATGGGTTGCGGCATGGTGAATTTGTATTCACCGTTGCGTTTGGTGTGCGGATCATTGTCAGCACTCATGACTGCCAGTAGTTCGGGCGGCGTGTGAATGGCGGCCTCATAGGTGATTCGTACCGACGGGGTATCCTGTAGCGGTATCCAGCTACGTGCATGGATGGATTCGGACTGGCTGAACATGAAAGGATATTTACCACCCGCTGTTAGTACTGGTGGCAGCCATTGCAGCGCGGATGCGCTGGGATCCGTTCGATAGCGAATACTAACCACCAGGTTTTGTTGTTGTTCCAATCCGTCGGGCAGTGTGATTTTCAGTGCCTGGCCAAGCACGGGGTCTGTTTGCGCATACTCGTAGCTTGCTTCGGTACCCTCGCCATTGCCATCACCGACCCGCACACTGCTGATATGCAAGTCACGTGTATCCAGGATGATGTCTGTAGCTGAGGGGTCCAGCCGGCGCATGTGCAGGACGGCCAGGCCACGCAATTCCTGCTGGCTGAAGTCAACTGTCAGATCCAGTTGCAGGTGGTCGGTGACAAACTGTTTGGTGTTGGCGAAGGAAAAATAGTCGTGGCTTAGATCAACGGCCTTCTTATCCACAGTTATAGCCGCAGTGGAATTCTTATCCACGGGTATAGCTGCAGTGGATTTTTTATCCTGGCTGCAGGCTACAACGAAAAAAACGCTTAACAACAGGGCAAAAACACGCATGACTGAACAATCTCTGTTTGAATTGGGGGTGCAATATAAAGAATTGTGGTGAATTGTACCCTGTCAGCGTCGCATTGAAACAGCACAAAATGCTACCCTTTCCAAATGAAGGTCAATGGCACCCCCTACCGCTCTATCTGGCTGCATGACAACGGCTGGTCTGTGAACATTATCGACCAGACCCGCCTGCCGCACGCGTTCATCATCAAGACCCTGAAAAGTATGCATGCTGCTGCGGAGGCTATCCGTGTCATGCGCGTTCGGGGAGCGCCCCTGATTGGCGCAACCGCTGCCTACGGTCTGGCCCTGGCGATGCGTGAAGATGCCAGTGACGGCAATCTCAGCAGTGCCAGCGAGACTTTACTTGCCACCCGGCCCACTGCAGTCAACCTGCGTTGGGCACTGGCCAGGATGCGCCAGGCACTGGCGCAATTGCCGGCCAGTGAGAGGGTCGGGAAAGCGTATGCGCTGGCAGCAGGAATCTGCGACGAGGACGTCGCTATCAACTACGACATTGGCCGGCATGCACTGGGCGTGATCCGTACTCTATGGCAAAAAAAGCCCGCCGGTTGTGAAGCTTTCCATATCCTCACCCACTGTAACGCCGGTTGGCTCGCCACGGTGGATTGGGGCACTGCCCTGTCCGCCATCTACCAGGCCTGGGACGCCGGCATACCCGTACACGTGTGGGTGGATGAAACCCGCCCGCGTAACCAGGGGGCGGCACTGACCGCCTGGGAATTGTTGGCGCACGGAATTCCGCATGATGTCATCGTGGATAATGCCGGTGGCCACCTGATGCAACATGGCCTGGTGGATATGTGCATTACCGGGACCGATCGCACGGCCCGCAACGGCGATGTCTGCAACAAGATAGGCACCTACCTGAAAGCACTGGCGGCGCATGACAACGATGTGCCTTTTTACGTGGCCTTGCCCGGGCCGACCATCGACTGGCAAATGCTTGATGGGGTTAGTGGTATTCCCATTGAGCAACGGGCTGCGAGTGAGGTGACCCATGTGGGCGGCAAGAACTCTGCCGGGGAAATCGAGACGGTACAGATCACGCCCGATGGCACCAGCGCCTGCAACTATGCCTTCGATGTCACACCGGCAAGACTGGTCACCGGGCTGTTCACCGAGCGCGGGGTCTGTGACGCCAGTGAAACCGGCCTGTTGAGCCTTTACCCGGAACAGCAAGGGCCTGCAGAATGACTAAAGCGCTGCGCCGGCAATTGATAGATACCGCCCAGGCCATGAATACCAGTGGCCTGAACCAGGGAACATCCGGCAACCTGAGCGTGCGTCTGGAAGGTGGCATGCTGATCACCCCATCGGGTATGGACTACGGCACGATAGGTGAGGATGACATCGTATGGGTGGGCCATGATGGTACCTGGAAAGGCCGCCGCAAGCCTTCCAGTGAATGGCGCTTCCATGCAGCAATCTATCAAAACCGGGTTGCAGCACAGGCTGTTCTGCACGCCCACCCGCTGCACTGTTCGGCGCTGGCCTGCCTCGGCAAGGGCATTCCGGCATTCCACTACATGGTGGCCGTTGCCGGCGGCAGCAATATTCGCTGTGCAGCTTACGCCACATTTGGCACGGCAGAACTCTCAGAAAACCTCATTGCAGCACTAGAAAATCGCAAAGCCTGCCTGCTTGCCCACCATGGTTTGACCTGCTTTGAAACAGACCTGCCGCGGGTGCTGGCGCTGGCACTGGAGATTGAGCACCTGGCAGCGATTTATAGCTGTGTGCTGGCCATGGGTGAACCGGAACTGCTCAGTGATGCAGAAATGGCTACGGTGCTGAAGAAATTCAGCAGTTATGGTGTGCAGGATTGATAGCCGCCGGGTTTCAGACGGTTTCTGTTTTAAAAACCTGCATGCCCCGTGCCTGGTAGTTTCCCAGTGCGCCGGGGTGGTCGAGTGAGCAGGTATGCACCCAGACCCGTGCTGCGCCCAGGCTCCAGGCGGACCGGATAGCCCTGCTCAGCAGGCACCCCCCCAGTCCCCGGCCAATGAATTGGGGCAGTAGTCCGAAATAGGCGATTTCCACCTGATCCCCGGCCTGCTTGTGTAACTCAAAATAACCGGCCAGCGTATCCTCAAAGTACGCGACCCAGGTGCGCAGGTTTCCTGCCTCTGCATAGGCTTTCCATTGCTCGTCTGGCCAGTCCAGTTTGTCGTTCCACTGCCATTGCGCTCCCACCAGCCGGTACAGGTCTTTATTGAACTGGAAATCCTTGTCGATGCGCGCATTGATCTTGAGGCCGGGGACGCCGGGTTTCTCATTTAAGTCGGAGGCTGAGCGCATTTCCAGGTAATAGATCTTCACATCGGTGTCCGGCGGTAAATAATATGCTGGCATTTTAGCAGCTATGATCATAAAGACCGGCCACGATGTTATATGCTATGGTTGAATTGCGCATGCGTGTACCCAACAAGAAGGAGGAAAAGATGGCAGCAAAGGTTATTTTCTCGATATTAACGGAGAACCATGAAGGCCCGATTGGTGATGACTGGAGGTACTGGGTCGAGGCCAAGGTATTCAACCAGGGGCTGAAAGGCAAGGGTAAAATCGAGGTTAAAAAGCACTCACTGCCGAGCGGTACCACACAGGAACCTCCCGGTCCGCCTGCGCCACTGGAATTACCTGCAGGCGAGGGCGGTCAGAGGGTGCACGTTAAACTGACGCTGCAAGCCACTGAGGTTGACCTGTTCAGAAACGATGTCGGCAAAGTCGATATCGATGTTCGCCTCGAATGCCCAGGATCAGGTGAAGAGCCATTGGTGCATGACGGAAAAATTTCAGTTGGGGTCGTCGAGTCACCTGGTATAACGGGTGAAACTTCCATTGTTACGCTCGCCTACCGATTGGTTTTTTCCTGCGATTGAGCCAGCAAATTACAGATTGCAGCCAGCGATGATCAGAGCCTGGGTGCCACCAGCGCCTGCCAATCCTGAAATATCCTGAAAGTCTCCTATAGTTAGAGGGCTATCCGTCAAAGACAGAAAATGCAGACGGGTATTTACTACTTCAACTGTGGAGAAATTGATATGTTAACCAAGAAAGCTTTGATGCTGTTTGCATCGCTGATGCTGTTCGTCTTTATGTCGACGACGGTGGCGCAAGCCCAGCAACAAGACGATGGTCTTGCCTGGCTTGTTCTCATCACTGCCAAGGATGGTCAGGCAAAGGCATTGGAAAAAGCCATCACCGGCTATCACCACTACATGGCTGATAAAAAAGGTGCGATGCGCTATCAGTGGTATTCTATAACCACCGGCCCGGATACGGGTAAATACGTGGCGCGGACCGGCAATCATAGCTGGGCGGATTTTGACGCCACACACGACTGGGATGAAGCCGCTGCCGCCAAATTTGCCAGTGACGTACAGCCGTACATTAAAGATGTGGACTTCAGGATCACCCGCACGGATGGTGAACTGGGAATCTGGCCAGACAGTTTGGATGGCTATCAATATTTCCTGATCACCGACTGGTTTATCAAAAATGGGTCTATCGGGGCGTTTAACAGCGGCCTTAAGAAAATTGACGGGATATTGAAAAAAGCCAGCTGGCCGAATTACTACGCGTTCATACGTACTGTATCCGGTGGCCATAGCAACCAGATTACCCTCGTCAGCCCGCGCAAAAGTTTTGCTGATATGGAGCCCAAAGATCCATCGTTCCTGGACGCTATGGGTAATAGCATGGGGGAGGAAGAAGCCCGGACATTCCTGGCTGAATTCGGCCAAACTTACAAATCGGGAAGAAATTACATGCTCAAATACCGCCCGAAGTTGAGTGATTACGGCGACAGCAAATAATCAATTAGCTATTTAAAGCGAACCAGGCCCCGGCATTGAGCCGGGGCTTTGTTGTTCTCCATACGCATGTCCGACTTCTTTATGAGTTCAGCACGCGGAAGTCGGCGCCCGTGGGGTCTTGATATACCCGCAGATCGAACTCTGGCAGCACCGCCAGGATATGGTCGAAAATGTCTGCCTGGACGGCTTCATAATTTGCCCAGACTTTGTCTTTGCAAAAAACATAAATTTCAATCGGCAGGCCGGTTTGGCTCGGATCCAGTTGCCGAACCAGAAAAGTCATATTCATATTAATCATCGGGTGGTTGCGCAGGTAGGCCTCAACATAGGCCCGAAAGGTACCGATGTTGGTCAAGCGACGGCCGTTGGCGAGACTGGCGTTATCAACATTTGCAGACTGGTTGAATGCTTCCAACTCATGTTTCTTTGTCTCGATGTACTCGGAAATATACTGAATCTTCTCAAAACGACCCAGCATCTCCTCGTCACAGAAGCGGATGCTGCTCATATCGATATTCACCGCACGTTTGATACGCCGGCCACCGGACTCATCCATGCCGCGCCAGTTCTTGAATGATGCACTGATGAGTGAATAGGTCGGGACGGTGGTAATTGTTTTGTCCCAGTTCTGTACCTTGACTGTGGTCAGTGTCACTTCAAGAACATCGCCATCAGCACCGTATTCCGGTATCTCGATCCAGTCACCGACCGCTACCATCTTGTTGGCGGCCAGTTGAATACCTGCCACAAAACCGAGGATCGCATCCCGGAATATCAGCATCAACACGGCCGTGAGCGCACCGATCCCACTGAGCAGGTAGACCGGTGTTTTATTCAGCAGTATGGACGTAACAAAAATGGCTGTCAGGAAATACACCACCAGTTTCAGGATTTGGATAAAGCCCTTGATCGGGACCTCTCTGGATGCCCGGAAACTCTGGTAAATTTCCTCAACTGTATTGAGTAAGGAATCCAGCACCAGCATCAGGATGATAATCATGTAAATCAGCGCGGCGCTTTTGGTGAAGGCGATGATCGCACCAAGGCCTTCCAGCGCGATCGGCGTGAGCACGTAGATAACCAGCGCCGGGGCGAGGTGTGCCAGTCGGCTGAGGGCTTTCTGGCGCAGAATAGCATCGTCCCATTGCGCTTTGGATCGGGCGATAACATAGCTGAGCGCCGAGACGATGTAGCGTCTGGCCACAAAGTCCGCAACGGCACTCAACAGGAGCACCGCCACAGCGGCAATCGTGCGTGCGGTATAGAAGGCCAGGCCTTCGCTGAGGCCATGATTTAAAAGCCAGTTTTGCAATAATTCCAACATGATGCTTCGTTTCCTGCCTAAATTCCGTAATCACGCTCAACCCTGGATACGCGGGCTTTTAATGCAGATTTATCAGGGTTTGCCATAATTTTCTCTTGTCGTTCTGAGCTGATGTCGTTCTGATCAGAAGCCGGTTTTTCCACCCGGCCTGGAACGCAATAACTTGAAACTGCGAAAACCCATGTCCACCAATGGCTCCAGTGCAAAATCCAGCATGCCAAGCTGTTCGCGTTCCTTGATGGACTGGGAGCACTGAAATTGTGCCTCGGGCACGCCCTTGTTGAGCTTTGAGACTGACACGTAGCAGGTTTTTGCCGGACAGGTAAAGGCACAGCCGGCATTGGCAAACAGTGTGATACGTTCCGGTTCCTCAATGCTTTGCAGGAATTGGGTGTCTTCATTCGACGCCATCGGCAATACGACTTCGTCATAAATTTTAAGTGCCTTGTCCAGCTTACGGGCGTTGTCGATATTCTTGATCACGCTGGCATCAATGCGGTAATCGGGGAAGTCTGTACCTATCCAGTGGGCCAGGTCATCATTGGTGACGATCACAGAGTTGGGCTTGCGATGGTATTTCTCCAGCAGATCCCGGCTCATTTCATAGTCTTCACGGGTGACGAAATGATTGGAAAGCGGCAACCGTACGCCGATGCCGGCATTGTTCAGCTGCCCTACATCCCGATCCGATAATTCCCGCTGGCTAAATATCCGGCCGCCGTACAAAGAGGACTTTTCGACAAAGCCGAACAGGCTTTCGATGCGGTCCAGCGGCAGGTGGCCGAAATGGCGGCGCAGGAACCGGAACACCGGGATGTTCGGCGGCTTTCTGCGGGCGGATACCGTAAAGGTAAAGTCCGGGCGTTGAAGGTTTTCGGCTTCTGTATACAAATGTTGGAGCTCGCCGTCCTGGGTTGGGTCAGGATACCAGTGTACTGCATTGCCATTGGCGCGCAAAATAAGCGCTGCTAAACTCCAGTCCTCTGCAGGACGTACCATGACCGGGAAACCTTTATGACCAATGTGCCCACTGATCTGAAAATCGCCCAGGCAGCGCACAAGCTGCCCATTTCCGAGGTAGCCGCCGGACTTGGCATCCCGGAAAATGACCTGATTCCCTATGGCCGCGACAAGGCCAAGATCGATTACTCGTTTCTTGAGAGTCTGGATGGCAAGCCGAACGGTAAGCTCATTCTCGTCACGGCTATCTCCCCGACCCCTGCCGGTGAAGGCAAAACCACCACCACGGTTGGACTGGGCGATGGCCTGTGCAAACTGGGCAAAAAGGCGGTTATATGTTTACGTGAGCCCAGTCTTGGCCCCTGTTTCGGCATGAAGGGCGGTGCCGCCGGTGGCGGGTATGCCCAGGTTGTGCCGATGACAGATATCAACCTGCATTTTACCGGTGATTTTCACGCAATCGGTGCCGCCCATAACCTGCTGTCGGCAGTCATCGACAATCATATTCACTGGGAAAACCAGCTCGATATTGACCAGCGGCGTATCACCTGGCGGCGCGTGGTGGATATGAACGACCGTTCCCTGCGCGATATTACCTGTGGCCTGGGCGGTCCTGGCAACGGTGTCCCGCGCCAGTCGGGCTATGATATTACCGTGGCCTCCGAGATCATGGCGATTTTTTGTCTCGCAACCCACCTGGAGGATCTGACACAGCGCATTGGCAATATCGTCATCGGTTATACGCGCAAGCTCCAGCCGGTCACCGTCAAACAACTCAAGGTTGAGGGTGCGGTCACAGCATTGTTGCGTGACGCTTTCCAGCCCAACCTGGTGCAGACGCTGGAACACAACCCGGCGCTGATGCATGGTGGGCCGTTTGCCAATATCGCCCATGGCTGTAATTCGGTGGTGGCCACCCGGGCGGCACTGAAACTTGGCGATTATGTCGTCACCGAGGCCGGTTTTGGGGCGGATCTGGGGGCCGAGAAATTCTTCAACATCAAGTGCCGCAAAGCCGGGCTGCACCCCGATGTGGCCGTGCTCGTGGCCACCACCAAGGCGCTGAAAATGCAGGCGGGCATCGCTAAAGAAAACCTCAGAGAGGAAAACGCCGGCGCCGTGCAGGCAGGTTGCAAGAACCTGGGCCGGCACATCCGCAACCTCGGTCAATACGGTGTCCCGGTCATCGTGGCAATCAATGAGTTCCAGAGCGACACCGCGGCTGAGCATGCAGTGATAAAAGAGTTTTGTGCCAGCTTCGATGTTGAATGCATCGTTGCGACACACTGGGCGCACGGCGGTGAAGGGGCCCTTGTGCTGGCCCAGTGTGTGGTTGATATGATCGAACACCGACAGTCACAGTTTCGGACGCTGTACTCCGACCGCTTAAGCCTGTGGGACAAGACGCGCCGTATCGCGCGCACCATGTATGGTGCAGAAGACATTATTGCGGATAAAAAAATACGTGCCCAGTTCGCCCGGTATCAGCAGGAAGGCTATGGTCATTTTCCCATTTGCATGGCCAAGACCCAGTACAGTTTTTCAACCGACCCGCTGCTGCTCGGCGCACCGACCGGACATGACGTTCCAATCAGGGAAATTCGCCTGGCGACCGGTGCCGAGTTCCTGGTGGTGATATGTGGAGAGATCATGACGATGCCGGGTTTGCCCCGCAAACCTTCGTCTGAAAACATCGGTGTCGATGAAAACAAAAAAATTGTGGGCTTGTTCTAAAGCCTTTAGCAGGCGTTATTTATTTGGACCGGACATCCTCATTCACAGCGGCAATAATGGTGCTATCAAGATAGCCGTCGGCAATAATGCCTTTAGCCCGCTGGTAACGGCTGACGGCTGAACGTGTCGTGGGACCCGGTATGCCATCAGGCTCACCGGCATTGTAGCCAAGCATATTAAGGTTCTGTTGCAGTCGCATTACCTGTGCGCGTGAAAACTTTAAATTAACATCGGGTGGGGCGTTTGCCAGCTTGCCCGCACCGGCGATCCGGTCAGCCAGCCGCCCCACGGCCAATGCATAATATTCAGAATGGTTCCAGCCCATAATGACATCGAAGTTCTGGTACGTGACGAAGGCAGGGCCTGCTTGCCCGGACGGTACGACTAACCGGGTAGCGATATCTGCTGCAGCGAGTGGTCGTCCGAACGCATCCTTGATACCCAGTGCGCGCCAATAGGTCAACGGTAAGGCTTTACCGGTATTGGCAAGCGTATAGTCAAATTTCCCGGGCAGGATGACTTCGCGGCCCCAGCGGATTCCCGGTTGCCAGCCGAGCTGCTGGAGGAAGTTGCCGGCTGAAAACATCGCATCCGCAATACTGCCCCACAGATCGCGGCGTCCGTCGCCATCACCGTCAACCGCGTAGCGCAGATAGGCCGACGGCATAAACTGTACGTGGCCCATGGCACCCGCCCAGGAGCCCTGCATCTGCTGGGCATCAACATCACCTGCCGCGATGATCTTGAGTGCAGCCATCAACTCGGCAGAGAAGAATTTGCTGCGGCGGGGATCACAGGCCAGCGTGACCAGGGAATCGGGCACCGGCATATTGCCAAAGATGCTGCCAAAATTGGTTTCCAGCCCCCAGAATGCCACCAGGTATTGGGGTGGTACGCCAGTTCGCTCCTGCACCCGCTGCAAAAGATCGAAATGTGATGCCAGTAATACCCGGCCCATGGCCACCCGCGATGGTGTTACCCGTCGCTGATAGTAGTTGCCGAACGTGCGGGTGAACTCGGGTTGCCGCTGGTCAAGTTCAATGACTTTGGGGTTGTATTGAGCAGTATCCAGAACAGTTTTAACGGTTGCGTCGTCGATGCCCTCCGCTATGGCCCTGGCTTTGAGCCGGGTTTTGCATTGCTCAAAATCAGCGTGCGCGGGGATGGCCGTCACAAAACTTATCCAGCCGGCCAGCACCAGGCTGGTTAGCAAGCGCTTACGACAGTCTGCAATCATTGCGGCAGGTATTTCCGGAACAAGCGAATCTGCTTACCGCGAGGATCAGCATGATAAAGCCCAGAATAGCGTACAGGATGATTGTCATGATGACTTTAGTGTAACCCTATAAAAGTCGGCCCAAAACCTGTATGTTCAATTTATGCTCCAGCTACCCTGCATCGAACCCGTATTCCGGCCCCCTTCCGAGGCCTACAGCCTGATTTTGCAGGTGACCATTGGCTGTAGCTGGAACAATTGTACATTCTGTGAGATGTACACCCAACCGCACAAGCGGTTCCGCTTTAAACCCATGGAGCAACTGGAAAAAGAACTGGCTGCGATCGCGGCCGAAGATCTGCCGGTGCGGCGGATCTTCCTCGCCGACGGTGACGCGATGACACTGTCCTGCCGACGCCTGAAGCGGGTGATGCAGGCCATTAACCGCTACCTGCCCGGGGTGCAGCGTGTCTCTTCCTATTGTCTGCCGCGTAACCTCAAGAACAAGACGGTCGCAGACCTGGCCGAGCTCAATACAATGGGCCTGAGCCTGTTCTACGTCGGCTGTGAATCCGGCGACGACCTGGTGCTGGAACGGGTGCACAAGGGTGAAAACTACGCTTCGTCCCTGGCCGCCCTGCAAAAAATCAAGGCAGCCGGTGCCAAGAGCTCGGTGATGATCCTCAACGGCATGGGTGGCAAGCGCTACAGCGAGCAGCACGCGGTTAATTCCGGTCGCCTGATGACGGCGGCGCAGCCGGAATACCTGTCAACCCTGGTGGTGAGTTTCCCCACCGGCATGGAGCGTTACCAGCAGGGCTTTAAGGGCGAGTTTGAACCGCTCGACAAGGCCGGCCTGTTCCAGGAAATGTACTGGTTGCTGGATGCACTGGAACTGGACAGCACCATATTCCGCAGCGATCATGCTTCCAATTACCTGATCCTCAAAGGCACCCTGGGCAGAGACAAGCCCCGTTTGATAGCGACCGTACGGGCAGCACTGGACCACCCGGGTTCAGTGCCGCTGCGGCAGGAGTGGATGCGCGGGCTTTGAGCTCAGGGTTGGATTTGTTACGTGTTTTTGATCCCGCCGGACCTGGCCTATGGCGCCCGTGGGGGAGGGTCGATACCGCCTGATGCCGCCCTGATTTTCGAAATAGAGTTGTTCACGACCAGGTAAGCAGTTTCTTAAACAGGATCACCTGTTAATCAAAACCTTGCTCCAGCAGATCAAACACATCGGGGCCCAGCAACTCAATCTGATAACCCTCGGGGTCATGGGCAAATGCCATCACCGGACCACCTTTCATTTTATGGGGTTCACTGATCAGTTCCCCCTCACTGGAGCGGACACGTTCACAGGTAGCCTGAAGATCATCGCATTGAATGGCGATATGGCCGAATGCATCACCTTTAATATAGCTGTCCGTGTCCCAATTACACGTGAGCTCGATAACAGTCTGTTTCTTCTCGGAACCATAACCGATGAATGCCAGGGTAAACCGTCCTTGCGGAAAATCCACCTTTCGAAGCAACCGCATATTCATGGCCCCGGTATAGAATTTGATCATTTTCTCGAGATCAACCACGCGAAGCATCACATGTAACAGGCGCATCGGTATTACCTCTTGCTGTACGGCAGTACTCCATGGTCGCCGATGACGTTGATTGTTGCAAATGATCAACCACCAATCAGCATCACAGGAGCAGAACACGGTGTATAGAGAGTTTAAGACAAATTTCCTTGTTATTAACCTGGCGGCAAAGCCTTGTCGCGTCGACTATTTTGGAAACAACAAGGTAAAAAGCAAACGCACGCCCAGACCCTCGGGACCCCCATCGGTACTTTCTGCCCAATAACGTACGCCGCCGCCAAAGCTAACCAGTTGACCTCCCAGCTTAGTAACCCTGGTTACGGTCACATTGATTGGCACGGCCCATTGGTTAGACTTCCAATCGTAGCTTGACTCGGTATTGAGTCCGAATGTTATGGCGCCTGGCGTTGTATAGGACAAAAAAGGCTGCAGGAAACTGGAGCTGATAGCAGCCCGGTCGTCGTCGCCTGCTACCGACCAGATGTGATTGAACAGCGCACCGCTGGTCCAGGGTCCATTTTGACGAAGTACAACAACGTTTGGCCCCAGCCCCCATTTTTCTGCACCCAGCAAGTCATTGCTGGCAGTCGGCAACAAGAAAACCGGGCCTGCTCCCCACACCCAACCGCTCTTGGTTGGTTGTTTCGGCGAGAAAAATATGCTCTGCAACACATCACCAACCCCGGACTGACTACCCGCGCCGGGGAACACGTCGCTCTGGTCAACCAGTGGTAAAATAGTTCTGGAGATAATATTCCACTCATCATTCAACGAAATCGGAATGACTGGCTGGAAGTTGAGCAAACTACGATCACCGTTATCGAGCACCCCGATATCCGAGTCGTAGTTGAATTGAAAAGGGACGCTGATCAACGAGGCAATGGGATTGGCCAGTTTCTTGGCCATTTCTTCGCTGCTTTGTGCAAATGCGCCTGGCGCCGTGAATAACGCAGCCAGCCAGGCCATGCCACCGAGACACCTGAAAATTTTAATAGCTGTTTGCTTTTTCACGTTGATTTCCACACCCAGTCCCCTCCCTCAATATGTGTAACCAAAACGGCCCATGAAGACTCAAGCCATCCATATATCCGCTTCGGCAATTGGCCGCCAGAACGCCGATCATACAGCAACTAACAGCCAAAGGGGCTGGATACAATTGCTCAGGTTGTTGTGTGGGAACAGAGCGGAATAAATGGGCGGCCCCTTTTTTTGGGTTTCATTCGGCCTGACACGGGCCATTGCAGGCTGGTCGCATAAGCAGCCTCTTACAGGAATAAGAGCAGTATTCATACGCGGTATAAAACCGCACCATGCCATACTTTTGATTGGGTAGCGCAGTTCGTATCAGAGTAAGTTACTACTTTGACATAATATGGGTATATACTTTGTGATATATATCATATTCTAGTTTGGAGTTAGTTAATCATGGGTAAGTCGGCAAAAATTTTTATGAACGGACGTAGCCAGGCGGTTCGCCTGCCCAAGGAGTATCGTTTCGATTGTGATGAAGTCTATGTTGAGAAACAGGGCGACAAAGTCATCATCTCGGCTGTACGACCAGGCTGGGATGAATTTTTCGATGCGGTTACGGTTTTTGGGGACGATTTTGTTTCCGACCGGGAAGATCTGCTGCCACAGGATAGAGGCCATTCCTGATGTATATGCTGGATACCAATATTTGTATTTATGTTTTACGGAACCGGTCAAAACGTCTGCGACATAAATTTAAAGTAGAGAAGCACCTGTGCATATCATCTGTCACCTACGCAGAGCTTTGTTTTGGTATTGAGAACAGTGCCGCCCCACTCAGAAGCAAGCGCTGGGAACAACTGGATTTATTCATTCGACTGTTGCGTATTGAGGCATTGGATTGGAGTGTTGGACGGTACTATGGTCGATTGCGTGCTTTGTTAAAGGAGCAGGGTAAACCGATTGGTAACAACGATCTGTTTATCGCGTCTCACGCGCGCAGTCTGGGTGCGGTTTTGGTGACCAATAACATGCGCGAGTTCAAACGTGTGCCTGATTTGGTGGTGGAGAACTGGGTTTAGGGTTTGAATGTGTTACCCATGTCCTTGGAATAAACTTTTACATGTGTGCCAGGAAAGCACCCGTGCGTCATCGTCGATGAAGCACCATAGGATTTCTTTTTATCTACTCGGAACTGATAGTTAGAGTCTGCAAGTTCATCCCAGGGGATGCATTCGCTCATTTTGACCCAGCGGTTGTTTTCATCCAGTGCAACCTGGAAGGGCCAGTCAAATTCGGCAAGGGGTATTTGTTGGTGGCTGCGATTACGAATCATAGGTGCACGCTTTTTGATGGGTTTGGCTTGTTTTTCGTGCACTATTGTACCATGAAAATACTGTTTAATCGATATATATCAATACGTTATGACTTTCTGAGCAGGCTCTAATTAGGAAGCTTATTTCCCTCTTATTATAGGTGGCCTCTAATTGGGATAGAGTAACTCTATTTGTTATAGCCTAGCTATAACATGGAGATTAAAATATGTTATATTATAGGTAGTCTATAACATAAGGAGGGTTAACAGATGCAAAGTAGGAAGTTTCCAGGTAGGTCGGGAAGGTATATAAAGCAATTGCAGGGCTATAAGGCGTTTATTCCAGAGCCGTTACCCCCCCAAAACCCGGCATTGGAAATCAGTGATGAACTGCAGGCTTGTCTTTCGAAGGCTGATAGGTCTTTAGGTCGTCTTGATGGGTCCATTCAAACCCTCCCGGATCCTGACCTCTTTGTATTTATGTATGTAAGAAAGGAGGCTGT
>QIKV01000084.1 GCA_003233115.1 Oceanospirillales bacterium | reverse complement strand
AGAAGCATACTGCTCACACGAACAACCCGGTTCCTTTCGTCTACTACGGCCGCAATGCTCGAATCGTCGCCGGCGGCGCGCTGAAGGACGTCGCCCCCACCGTGCTCTACCTGCTTGGTATCACCCCGCCAACTGAAATGACCGGCCACACCCTGCTGCAACTTAACGACCGTGATTAAACATACCCCGTGCGTGCCAGAACCCTAATCACCGCAAGCCTTGCTACCTGGCTCACGCTGGGCTGGATCAGCAGTCCGGCAGGTGCCAGCCTGACCCAGGCCGAAGCTGAAATTCAGCTAAAACATCTGAAAACAGAAATAGACAGTCTGAAAAAAGACCTTGAAAGCAACCGCAGGGCTTACCTCAAAGAGCAAAAATTACTCAAGGCCGCAGACCTTGAGATTCAGGCCAGCGTCCTGACACTTCGTAAACTGGACGTAAGCAGACGCGACGATGAGCAGGCGTTAGCGCGTTCACAAAACCAGCGACGGGATTACCTCGTCAGCCTGAACCAGCGCAAAGAAGTTCTTGCGAAGCAGATTATGGCTGCCTATCGTCTGGGACGGGAATCCCGACTCAAGCTCGTTCTCAACCAGGATAGCCCGGCACTGCTCTCAAGAACACTGGCCTATTATGACTATTTCAGTCGTTCGCAGGCCAGGCAAATTCAAGAACTGAGGCAGGTTTTGCAAACACTTGACCTGATGCAGGCAAAAATCAATACGGAACTGTCAGCCCTCAATGTGGTTCAAAGGAAACAGCAGACAGTGCTGGATGAAGTCACGCGCCAACGCAGCGAAAGGGAAGTCGTCATTGAAAGCTTATCCAACCAGATAGGTTCAAATGAGGCCCGCCTGTCAGAGTTACAGCGCAACCGAAAGGATTTGGAGGTGCTGCTGGAGAAGCTGTCGAGTGTGCTGGCCGATATTCCTGCGGATTTGGGAAAGTGGCTGAGTCCAGGTGATCTCAAAGGGAAATTGCCAATGCCGGTCAAAGGCCGGGTCAAATTTGCTTACGGACAACCCAGGTCAACAGGATTGCGTTGGCAAGGCTGGCTGATAAGTGCGGCTACCGGCAGCGAAGTGAACAATATAGCCTATGGCCGGGTCGCGTTTGCTGACTGGCTGCGGGGTTATGGGCTGCTCATGATCATCGATCACGGTGACGGTTTTATGAGTCTTTATGGCAATAATGAGAGCCTGTTACATGAGGTAGGAGACTGGGTAGAGCCGGGCGTTGCCATCAGCACGGTGGGCTCCAGCCCTCGCGGTGGTGCCGGACTGTATTTCGAAATCCGTAAAAATGGCAAGGCACTGGATCCTGCCGCCTGGTTGAAGCGAAGATAACCAAGGACTGGGAACCCATAGACGGGCTCTGGAAAAACTATGAAGCAATTTTATCAATACTTGATATTCCTGTTGTTGCTGCTATCGACAGTGGCAGTAGCCGCGGACCAGGCAACCACTAAGGCTGGGGCAGCGCAAAGGGTACAGTTATCGCTCGATGATCTGCGAACTTTCACTGACGTTTTTAACCAGATTCGTGCCAACTATATCGAAGAAGTAGACGACCACACACTTATGAATGCCGCGATTCGGGGCATGCTGTCTGAACTGGATCCGCATTCCTCCTACATGGAAGCAGATGAGTACCGCCAACTGGATAACGACGCGCGGGGCCGCTACAGTGGCATCGGGGTCGAGGTGGACATCCGTGATCAGCGCATTAACGTGGTTGCCGTCATGGATGACGGGGCGGCATCCCGGGCGGGCGTCGTTGTCGGCGATATTATCACCTCGATCAACCAAAAAAGTGTACACGGACAAAACCTGAGTACTGCCATCAACGGTTTGCGTGGTGACGCGGGCACCAAAGTGCAGGTTACTTTCCAACACGCAAACGGCGAAGTGTCCGAGTATACGCTGGTGCGTGATTATGTCCGTGTTGCCAGCGTCTTTAGCCGGCCTGTGGACGGTGACTACGGATACTTTCAAATCACACATTTTACCCGGCAAAGTGCTGAAGAATTGCAGGAACAGATTGAATATATGAAAAAAAATATTGGTGGGCCGCTGCAGGGCATTGTGCTTGATCTGCGTGATAATCCTGGTGGCGTTCTCAATCCCGCCGTCCTGATAGCCGATGGCTTTCTTGATCAGGGGCTAATCGTGTACACCAAGGGCCGTTCCGCCAACCAACTGGAATATACGGCTCACCCGGGTCAGTGGTTGCCGGGCACCCCCATCGTTGTGCTGGTAAATCGCAATACCGCATCGGCTTCAGAGGTTTTGGCCGGCGCCTTGCAGGATCATGGTCGCGCCCTGATCATTGGCGAAAGAACTTTTGGCAAGGGCTCGGTGCAATCTGTGCTTAGCCTGCGCAACGGCGCCGGTATCCGCCTGACAACCTCCCGTTACTACACTCCTTCGGGTCGTTCAATCCAGGCTGAGGGCATTCATCCGGACGTGGAAATCCCGCTCGTCGATATTGTTGAAGACAGTGACCCTGGCAAGCGGGAAGCTGATCTTGATCGACACCTGGACGGCGAGCCGAAGACCAACGTGGTGACGCTCACGTCCGAAGTTAGCGCGGCTGATGATTATGCCATGTACCAGGCGCTGATCCTGTTGAAAGGCGCCAGGCTGCTCTCGCCAGCCAACGGCAACCGTGCGGATGCGGGTTAGCGCAGAGGCTTCATAAGCTATTGGCCTCAAGGACCCAAGCGACTGCCTGGCGGGATTGGGAAAGGCGTGACTTTCTCACCACTTTCACGATCACGGATAACGGCCTGGCCTTTTTTTCGAACCTGCTCAACGCGCAGTACACTGTGCATGGGCAGGTGCAGAACCTCAACACCATCGAATTCATCGCGCATCTTTTCTTCTGTCGGATCGACTACCAGGGAGTCTTTTTCAGCAAATACCAATCCGGTGACTTCCACAAAACCCAGCAAACCACTGCTACACACGCCGTTGCAAAAAAGCTCGTAAACTTTGCCATGGTTAAGAAAGGCAATTCGATATAACTTTTCTTTGTTCGATTTAGCCATGCGTTATCCAATTATTTCCTGGTAATTCCTGGTGCCGTTTTTAGCTGGGCAGTTGCGCGTGCCAGCAAGGCAACTATCAGGCCTAAAGTGAAGCCTGCCATATGTGTCCACCAGGCCACTACTCCCGTTATGGGGCCAACGACGGTATAAACCAACTGCAACACGAACCAGGAACCTATAACAAGCACGGAAGGCACACGCGCAAACTGCAGGTAGAGCCCCAGTGGCAACAACAAGCCTATGCGGCGGAACGGAAACAACCCCAGGTAAGCCCCCACAATGGCTGAGACTGCGCCGCTGGCGCCGATGATGGGAGACGCCATTTCAGGCAGCCACAGACTCACTGACAGGTTGGCAAGCGCACCACCGAGCATAAAAACAAGCAACGTACCCATCCAGCCAAGGCGACGCTCGAGCGGAATCCCGAAAACCCAAAGATAAGCCATGTTTCCCAGCAGGTGAAGCCAACTGGTGTGAATGAATAATGCACTGAACAAGGTCAGTAGCCGCTGATCAGCCCACCCGGACAACGGCCGAGCCAGCACTTGCGCAACCTGGTTCGGTAGCACACCACCCACTTCCAACATGCTGCTCCGGGCCAGCAGCGGTAGCGCTGAATGCAACGATTTAGCAATGACACATATAAGAAATAAGACCAGTATCACCCAGGGAAAACGGGACGTTGCCTTCGACCAGTCAGTGTCCATTTGGTTTGTTGATGCGAACGCTATCTTTCTACCAGGAACTGGTAGAGGCGGTAGCTGAACACTACTCCATCACGCCGGATTTCTTCTACCACAAGCCCCTGCTGGTAGCTGTCGCCCTGTTGCAGGCGTTTCCCATCCACCAATACGAAACGGTCGGAGGGCTCGTTAGCATAAACCAATACGCTGAAATGCATTTCCGGGACCTCTTCACGCACCGCGTCGGGCAATTCCCAGTAACTGATAGGCGCCAGCCTCCTGTCTATGGCCTGGTCTTTGCTGGCCGGCTTTTTAACTGGCGCTGCCTGAGCACCGCCTGCATTGATACGTGCAGCTATGTCCGCAGCCAGCGGTTTGGGAGTATTTGAACCGGAAGTGTTTGGACCTGAACTCTTCTTACTTCCATTCACCTGCCGGTAAATTTCAACCGGCGTGCGCTGTCTGTTTAAAGTTTGCCTGGTAACTTTGCCTGAATCTGTCGCGGAGTTAGCTCCGCGCACGGCTGGTACGGGCGTGCGATTTGCACCAGCGGGCCTGGCTGGCAACGTAACGGGTGGTTGGTAACCAACAGCCGGTGGCTGGTATTGGCGCCAGACTACCCAGGCAATCAGCAACAGCGCAACTAAAAGTAACAACCCCAAAGGACCCGCTCTGACCGGTTCAGAGTCAGGCACAGCGTGCTGCTGCACATGGATGGTAGGTGCCTCAACCGGCCGTTGGCTCTTTTCAGACTTTCGCAGTGCTTCCAGCAGGATAGACATTCTAGTTTTCCCAGGTGTGCAACAATCGCGGCTCTTTTATTGATGCCGTCATCAGGTAAAGCAAGGTGCGCCGGCCAATGATACCATCAGGCTCCAGGCCGTTACGCATCTGGAAACTTCTGAGCCAAAGCTCAAATGAAGCGTCGAACAACCGACCGCCCTGGTAAGGTACATCAACATGCGATGCCATTTCCATAATCGTCGCTACCGCAGGCCCATCATCACCCCGACCTATCTCTGCAGGCCACCCCGAGGCCTGAGGCCATGCCACGAGGTAGGCGCCCAGCCAGCGGCTATCAACCGCCTCTTTTGTAACCGTCAGGGATTGCCCGGGACCCCCGACAAGCAACCGGTCTTTATCTATTCCGCGCAATAAA
The DNA here is from genome assembly GCA_003233115.1 of Oceanospirillales bacterium. Classification (GTDB taxonomy): domain Bacteria; phylum Pseudomonadota; class Gammaproteobacteria; order Xanthomonadales; family SZUA-36; genus SZUA-36. The sequence goes on along the minus strand of QIKV01000084.1, from coordinate 19,372 downwards.
AGTCTGGTCGCGTAGTCTCCTTGCAGAACCAGCACCACGGGCAGGCCCAGGCGTTTGATCTTTGACCAGCTTCCCTGGTCGCGCAAACAGGCATACCCACGACTGCTGTCACCATTGCAAGCTGCCCGCACAGCGTTTGCCGCACCATCATCATGCCAAACATCGGCAAGCCCCTGCCAGACTTCCTGCTGGTGACTCGTTAGCCAGGCTGAATCCAGCACCGCAACGACATCCTGAACCGGTGGCGGCACAGCCGGCACTGCGGCGACTGCCGACGTCGCTGCGGGTTGCGCAGGCTGCGTCTGCACAATGGGTGGCACAACGATATTTCCAACGATATCCTGTGATTGCTCCCGGCTTATATCTGTCGGGATTGCACCTGCCGGCGCTGTGTCCACCGGAAAACGAATACCGGTGAATACGACAAGCCCCAGCGCGGCAACCGCCAGTGCGGCGACTGCTACCGCCAGCCTCGGCCAGCGCAGGCGTTTGACCTGCCGCTCACCCAACTGCACTTCGTTGGCTGCCGCATGCACCATACCCGCCGTCACGTCAGTGCGCTCTTTTGCATACGCTGCAGCCAATGACCTGTCAGCAATAATATTGATCAGTCGCGGTATGCCCTGGGAGCGCTGATAAAGTGCGTTCATGGCGCTGCGCCGGAAAGGGTTCCGTTGTGCGCCAGCAACCTGTAAGCGATGGCGAATATACAGATGGGTGTCCTTCGGTCCCAGCGGGCTCAGGTGGTAGCGGGCAGTGACCCGCTGGGCCAGTTGGCGCAGGTTACGCCGCTGCAACAATTCTCTTAATTCAGGTTGCCCCAGCAACACAATTTGCAGCAGCTTTTCCTTGGCCGTTTCAAGATTGGTCAACAGCCGGACCTGCTCCAGTGCTTCAGGACTGAGAACTTGCGCCTCATCAATCACGACGACCACGCGTTCGCCACGGGCATGAGCGTCCAGCAAATAACGGTTCAACCTGTCTACCAAAAGCCGGGTGCTGTCACTCGCCCCGGATATGTCGATCTCCAGTTCTTCGCTGATGGCAGCCAGCAACTCGCGAGGGGTAACCAACGGATTGAGTAACAACGCGACACGCGTGCCTTGCGGTATTTGCTCCAGCATACAGCGACATAATGTCGTCTTGCCGGTACCAACCTCACCGGTCAGTTGCACAAAACCACCACTGCCACCCTCTCCAATGCCATACAACAGGTGCGCCAATGCTTCGCGATGGCGTGGGCTCAGGAATACGAAAGCCGGATCAGGCGTGATTGAAAAAGGCGCTTCATTGAGGCCAAAATAGCTTAGATACATGGTTTAGATCCTCAAAACCAGTATGACAGGGCATGAATCCACCAGCTTACCTGCCCACGTCACTCGCCCATACCGAGCAGGCTGGCATTCCCACCAACTGCCGCGGTGTTGATGGTCAGGGTCCGCTCAGTGGCAAACCGTGTCAGGTAGTGCGGTCCGCCCGCTTTTGGCCCGGTACCCGACAAGCCTGCCCCGCCAAATGGCTGCACACCTACAACGGCGCCAGTCATGGTGCGATTGATGTAACAGTTACCGACTTTGGCACGGTTCGCGATTTCCTGCTGGGTTTTATCAATACGGCTGTGTACGCCAAGCGTCAAGCCATAGCCGGTATTGTTTACTGCCCTGAGTACTTTTTCCAGATCACGTGCATGGTAACGGATAACGTGCAGCACAGGGCCAAAAACTTCCCGCTGTAGTTGCTCAATTGAATCGATAGCATACGCGCACGGTGCAAAAAAATGTCCCTGCAAGTCGGGATTCACCGGTGCCCGGGCGATCAACCGTCCTTCTGTGTCCATACGTGCTGTATGGGCTTGCAGGGTAGCCAATGCTGCAGGGTCGATCACCGGGCCAACATCGGTATTGAGCATCGTGGGGTCACCGACAACCAGTTCCTGCATCGCACCTGCCAACATGCATTCAATTTTATCGGCCACGTCCTCCTGCAGGTACAGCACACGCAGGGCTGAACACCGTTGCCCTGCACTCAGGAAAGCGCTGCCTATAACATCTGTGACAACCTGTTCAGGTAAAGCCGAACTGTCAACCAGCATGACGTTCTGCCCGCCGGTTTCCGCGATCAATGTTGCCAGTGGAGCATCCCGGCCAGCCAGGGACAGGTTGACCAACCTTGCCGTTTCAGTCGAACCGGTAAATACCACCCCATCAACACGGGGGTCAGAAGTCAGCCAGGAGCCAACGGTCGCACCAGCCCCGGGCAACAACTGTAGTGCCTGGTGAGGAATACCGGCCTGCCACAACAATTGCACAGCGTGGTAGGCAATCAGCGGGGTCTGTTCCGCCGGCTTGGCCAATACCGTGTTACCGGCAACCAGGGCAGCACTGACCTGGCCGACAAAAATGGCCAGTGGAAAATTCCACGGGCTGATACAGACAAATACACCACGACCATGTAAAGATAATTCATTGTGCTCACCGGTCGGCCCGGCAAGCGTTAGCGGTCTGCCGAATTGTTCACGCCCATTGACCGCATAGTAACGACAAAAATCTGCCGCTTCGCGCACCTCGGCAATGGCATCGTGCACGGTTTTACCTGCTTCGCGGGCACACAGCGCCATGAATTCGGCAAGGTGTTCTTCCAGCAAGTCTGCTGCCCGCCCCAGCACCCTGGCGCGTTCCTCCACCCCGACGGCATCCCATTCATCGGCGAATTCACGCGCAGTCGCGATCGCCATGTTGACCTCTTCTTCGCTGGTGTTACGCACATCAGCCACCGTCTCAGACGGGCAGGCAGGGTTGGTATCGCGCACGATATTCCCTGCAGTTGATGTCCCCGCTGTGCTTGCAAGCAGCGGCTCAATACTATCCCTGCTGCTGGCAAATGGCTGCATATCTCCAGCCAGGCTCCGCAGTAGCCTGTCGTCTGCCAGGTTGACTCCACGCGAATTGTGCCTCTCGGCACCATATAGATTGACCGGTAGCGGAATAGCCGGATGGGCCACCGGTACCGTGTTAGCAACTTTTTCCAATGGATCCTCTGCCACCTCTTCAATCGGTAGTTTTTCATTCATGATGCGATTGACAAAAGAGGTGTTGGCACCATTTTCCAGTAACCGCCGGACCAGGTAGGGCAACAGATCTTCATGACTGCCAACGGGCGCGTAAACACGGCATGCGTGGCCTTTGTTTACCTTGAGTACTTCGGCGTAAAGGTCTTCACCCATGCCGTGCAGTCGTTGAAACTCAAAATCCAGCCGGTCGCCACCCAGTTCGGAAATGATCGCAATGGTTTGTGCGTTGTGGGTCGCAAACTGCGGATAGAAAGCCTGGCGGTTCTCAAACAGGCGTTTTGCGCAGGCGATGTAAGACACATCGGTGTTGGCTTTGCGGGTAAAAACGGGATAGCCTGGGAAACCCTCAACCTGGGCGTGTTTGATTTCCGTATCCCAATAGGCGCCTTTGACCAGCCTTACCGGAATCCTGTGGCCGGTTTCTCTCGCCAGGGATTCCAGCATGGCAATAACTGCGCCTGCCATTTTTTGGTAGGCCTGCACAACGATACCCAGTCCATCCCAAGCTGCCAGATCCTGCTTTTTGAGTACACCGGCAAAGATGTCCAGCGAAAGTAACAGCCGGTCCGCCTCTTCTGCATCAATCGTTAACGCAATTTTCTGTACTTTTGCCAGCCGAGCCAGTTCAGATAACTTAACGGTCAATTCTTTGACGACCCGGCCACGTTGCGAATATTCGTAGCGTGGATGCAAGGCAGATAACTTCACTGAAATTCCAGGTGCTGAAAAAATATCTGCTTCGCTGCTACGCCGGCCTATGAAATTAATCGCTGATTTATAGGCCTCGAAATATTGCTCCGCATCCAGGGCTGTCAGCGCGGCTTCGCCCAACATATCGAATGAATAGCGGTAACCCCGGTTTTTCTTCTTTTCCGCCCTGTCCATGGCTTCTTCAATATTGCGTCCCATAACAAACTGGTGGCCCATGATTTTCATGGATTGGCGAATAGCCGTGCGCACCATCGGTTCACCACTGCGATTCACAATCCGACCGATAGTAGTGCCGATACTTTTTTTGGTGTTACTACCCAGGCGCACCAACCGACCTGTCAGCATCAAGCCCCAGGTGCCGGCATTGACCAGGATGGATGAGCTCAGACCCAGGTGGGACTCCCAGTCAGCACCCGCCAGTTTGTCTGCAATCAATTTTTCAGCCGTGTCATCATCCGGGATTCTGAGCAGGGCCTCCGCCAGGCACATCAGTACAACGCCCTCTTCCGATGACAAGTCGTATTCCTGCATAAAAGCCTCGAGCACGCCTTGTTCATTCTTGCGCGCCCTCACCTGCGAAACAAGATTACGTGCCGCCTTGTTAACGCGCTCACTGGCAACGGCATTCAGCGACACTGAATCGAGTAACTGCCTGACCAATTCAGCTTCGTCGGCGTGATAGAGACGATTGATTCCATCCCGCAATGCACCGCCTTCAACCGGCCCTGCAATCAGAAAATCATAAAACTGCGCTTTACTCATCCAAAAGGCTCCCAGGGAAAACGATCCTCTCAGCACAAGACCTTAGTTTAGTCACACCATGGGATAACGCCAAGGTTTCAGCGCAGATATTATTTCCACTGATATATTAAATAATGTTAATACTTGCTCATTCAATAGCAGGAAAGTTACAATTGAAAGTTATACGTTTGCCCAACCAACAATAATAAGACCTGAATATCCAACTTCTGAACACTACGAACAAACCACAATGCTATCAATTTTGAGGCCTGAGTTTTCATGAAAAAAGAACATACAGTCATCGTTGTTCTGGCCGTACTGGCCGCTGTTATCGCGGCTACCTGGCTACTGTTGGTTGCGCCTGCACTGACCGGCAACGAGATCAATATGCCGCGAGGCGTAACGTCACAAAGCGCGAGCCATTATGACCTCCACATGATTGTTTTGTGGGTAACGGTGGTCATTGGAATTGGTGTATTTACCGTGATGTTTACGTCAATCGTGCTGCACCGGAAGTCCCGTGGCCACAAGGCGGCAAAATTCAGCCATTCCACCCTGGCGGAAATCATCTGGACCGTCATACCGGTGCTGATCCTGGTTGCGATGGCAGTACCCGCGACCACTGCACTGATAAAGATGGAAGACTCTTCCGGTGCTGCAATGACGGTAAAAATTACCGGTTTCCAATGGCGCTGGAAATACGAATACCTGGATCACGGCATCAGTTTCATTTCAACGCTGGATGCTGCATCCAACGCTGCACGCCAGTTGAATTCGGGAATCGATCCTGCAAGCGTTCAGGACTATCTGCTCAATGTAGACCACCCACTGGTGCTGCCGGTCGGTAAGAAAATCAAATTCCTGCTCACGGCAGACGACGTAATCCACTCCTGGTGGGTTCCTGAACTTGGCTGGAAACGCGATGCCATTCCGGGATTTATTAACGAAGCCTGGACCAATATAGATAAGCCCGGCACTTACCGCGGCCAGTGCGCTGAATTGTGTGGCAAAGATCACGGCTTTATGCCCATCGTGATCATTGCATTGCCAGAAGAAGAGTTTGAAGCATGGGCCAGGGAGCAACTGGCGGAATCACGGGGCCAGCAGCAAGACGTGGAACGCCTCTGGACCCGGCAGGAATTGATGCAACAGGGAGAATCCGTATACGCGAGCGCCTGTGCTACCTGCCACCAGCCTGACGGCCAGGGGCTGACACCCGCATTTCCGGCACTGGCCGGCAGCAAGATTGCCACGGGCCCGGTAGGGGAACATATCGATACCGTCATGAATGGCCGTGCCGGGACTGCCATGAGCGGATGGCGTGACAAACTGTCAGAAACCGATATCGCGGCCGCTTTGACCTATACCCGTAACGCATTTGGCAACGATACCGGCGACATCGTGCAACCAATGACTATCGCCGCAATCAAGCGCCAGGGCAGTGCGCAGGGAACCACACCATGAGTACCGATATCACTTTTGACGACCCGGGTCAGGCCGGTCATGACCGCGCCGATGATGGACACGATGATCACGATCACAAACCCACAGGTTTCCTGAACCGCTGGTTATTCACCACCAATCACAAAGACATCGGTACGCTGTATCTGACGCTATCATTGGTGTCCTTCCTGATCGGTGGTGCGATGGCGATGGTTATCCGGGCGGAACTGTTCATGCCTGGCCTGCAACTGGTTGAACCTGATTTTTTTAACCAGATGACCACCATGCATGCACTGGTGATGGTTTTTGGCGCCGTAATGCCAGCCTGGGTAGGATTTGCCAACTGGCTGATTCCGATGATGATCGGAGCCCCGGATATGGCCTTGCCCCGGATGAACAACTGGAGTTTCTGGATTCTGCCGTTTGCATTTACGCTGCTGTTATCCACACTATTCATGGAGTCCGGCGGGCCGGCCTCCGGTTGGACGCTGTATCCGCCATTGGTGCTGCAGACCGGTTCCAGCCTGGTATTCGTTGTTTTCGCCATACACATGCTGGGAATATCCTCCATCATGGGTGCCATCAACATCATTGCGACCATCCTGAACATGCGCGCACCCGGCATGACCTTGCTGCGCATGCCGATGTTTGTCTGGACCTGGTTGATCACATCTTTTTTGCTGATCGCGGTCATGCCGGTGCTGGCCGGTGCCGTTACGATGTTGCTGACAGACCATTTCTTTGGCACCAATTTCTTCAATGCCGCAGGTGGCGGCGACCCGGTGATGTTCCAACATATTTTCTGGTTCTTCGGACACCCCGAGGTCTACATCATGATATTGCCGGCCTTTGGTGTGATTTCTGAAATTCTGCCGACCTTTTCACGCAAACCATTATTCGGCTATTCCTCCATGGTTTACGCGACGGCTACCATCGCGTTCCTGTCGTTTATCGTATGGGCACACCACATGTTTACCGTGGGCATGCCTTTGCAGGGCGAGTTGTTCTTTATGTACGCAACCATGCTGATCTCTGTGCCGACCGGCGTGAAGGTATTTAACTGGGTCAGTACCATGTGGAAGGGTTCGATGACATTTGAGACTCCCATGTTGTTCGCTATTGCCTTCGTGGTGCTGTTTACCATCGGCGGCCTCTCCGGACTGATGCTGGCCATCACCGCCGCTGATTTCCAATATCACGATACCTATTTCGTGGTCGCCCATTTTCACTACGTACTGGTACCCGGTGCGGTATTCGCACTGATGGCGGCAACGTATTACTGGCTACCCAAATTCAGCGGCAATATGTACTCTGAAAAATGGGGCAAGATTCATTTCTGGCTGTCAGCCATCTTTGTCAACGTACTGTTCTTCCCGCAGCACTATCTCGGACTGGCCGGCATGCCGCGCAGAATCCCGGATTACTCGCCACAATTTGCAGATTTCAACATGATTTCTTCCATCGGCGGGTTTGCGTTCGGCGCAACACAATTGATTTTTGTAGGTGTTATCTGGCATTGCGTGTTCAGGAGTAAAGTCAAGGCGAAAGCAAAAGTCTGGGAATCCGCCAGGGGGCTGGAGTGGACACTCCCGTCACCGCCACCCTACCACAGCTTCACCACGCCACCTGAAGTAACTCGCAACATGTTCAGGCATGCAGAATAACCAGGTGCAGCAGGCGGCGCCAAGATGAGTGACGATCTTCAGTTACGCGAGCAGCGGCGCAAGCGGGCCCAGGCAGTGAAAACAGCCTGGCTGCTCGGGTTCATTGCCCTGGCAATATTTGCAACCTTTATCGGTGCTGCTGTCATGAGGCATTGAGGTGGACCAGAAACAGAAAAACCGCAAAACGGCCAGGCGTCTGGTGCTTGTGGCCGTGGGCATGTTTGGTTTCGGCTTTGCGTTGTGGCCCCTGTACAACGTTTTTTGTCAGGTCACCGGCCTCGGTGGGCGGGCGATCGAGATAGCAGAGAACAGTGACCAGGCAGTTGCATCACAGCGGGTGGTATCCATTCGATTCGATGCAACGGTCAATTCTTCGTTGCCCTGGGTATTCCAGGCCAAGGAAAAGGTTAGTGAATATAACCTGGGCGTACCGAGCAAAGCACTGTATCTGGCGATGAACCCGAGCAACGAAGCGATGACTGGCCAGGCGACCTATAACATTACACCGCCAGAGGCCAGTCTGTATTTTGTCAAAACCGAATGTTTTTGTTTTACAGAGCAAATCCTGCAGGCCGGTGAAAGCCGGGAAATGCCGGTGTATTTTTACATAAAATCTGATTTGCCAGAGTATATCAAGGACATCACTTTGTCCTACACCTTCTACCGGCAGGGTTACCAACTGACTGATAGCATGGTAAATCACTAATCATTCTATGGGAAAAACGAGAGTTCAACATGGCACAACACGCTGAAGGTTCATACTACATACCCCAAGGCTCAAAATGGCCGATTGTAGGCTCATTGGGTTTGATTACCACGCTGGTCAGTGCAGGCAACTGGTTGAATGGTTCGACGGTCGCCCAGTGGACATTCTGGCTGGGGTTGGCGATTCTCATATTTATGCTGTTTGGCTGGTTTGGTACCGTTATACGTGAAAGCGAAGCCGGGATGTACAACACCCAGGTCGACGGCTCATTCCGTCTTGGCATGTCCTGGTTCATATACTCAGAAGTCATGTTCTTTGCGGTGTTTTTTGGTGCTTTGTTTTATACCCGCGCGCTGGTGGTTCCGTGGCTTGGCGGTGAGGGCTCGGGTGCGATGACCAACGAAATGCTGTGGCAGGGATACATGCCGGTGTGGCCGACCAACGGCCCGGCCAATGTCGGTGGTGAATTCAAGACCATATCGGCTTTCGGCATACCCTTTATCAATACCATGATCCTGTTGTCATCCGGCCTGACGGTCACACTTGCCCACCACGCACTAAAGAAAGAAAATCGCAAGTGGCTGGTGCTGTGGCTGGCGGCAACAGTGACGTTGGGCTTTTTGTTTGTCTACTTACAAGCGCACGAATACATAGAAGCGTACACCGAACTGGGCCTGACGCTGGGCTCGGGTATTTACGGCGCAACTTTCTTCCTGTTGACAGGGTTTCACGGCTTGCACGTCACCCTCGGTGCGATCATGCTGACAATCATCATGTTTCGCAGCATGAAGGGGCATTTCAAACCCCACAATCACTTCGCTTTTGTAGCTGTTTCATGGTACTGGCATTTCGTTGACGTGGTGTGGCTTGGTCTGTTTATTTTTGTTTACGTGCTGTGAGATTCATCTGTTAAAGTTGACCCGTAGACACAACTCGGGGTGAATATTCCGGCAAAGCCCGCAGACTGCGGGCTTTGCTATAGGGCCTTCCAGCCTCAACCGCTATAATTAACCGGTCCCCCTGAAGGCTGAATCCAGCCCAGTAAATACATGACATAAAGGACCAGCAGCAAGAATATGGAAAGGCCAATCCGCCACGTCAAGCGCTTTAACATCCTGTCGTCCCCGCCCTTGTCTTTGACCATGAAGAAAAATGAAGATGCCAGTGTGTACACAATGACGAGCAGTAAAATGATAATGAAAGCCTTGGCAAGCATGTCCGGATATCCGTGTTGACTGGCTACCAGTATAAGCAATGATGAATAGCAAAGTATCCAGATTCTTCAAACCTTCGATAAGCGCCACCGTGGTGCTTTTCCTGCTTGCAACCCTATTCACAAATTTAGGTATGTGGCAGACGCGGCGGGGTGAAGCCAAGGCTGCAACAGAACAGCAGTTTGCAACCGCAAAAACAGTGCTGCTCAAAAACGCAATCGCACAGCAAGACCGGTTTGCACATATTGATGTCAGTGGCCGCTACGATACCAAACGCCACATCCTGCTGGACAACCAGGTTTGGCAGGGCCGTGCAGGTGTGCATGTGTTTACACCCTTTTATACAGACGACGGCACTGTGATCCTGGTCAACCGGGGCTGGCTGCCACTATCTGCTGATCGCCGGATCATGCCTGCAGTACCTACCCCGCAGCAGCCAACGGTATTAAGGGGGATACTCAATATCTTTCCCGTACCCGGCCGTATTCTCGGCTCGGCTGACACGCTGGCTTCCGGAAAATGGCCACAACTGGTAACGTATCTGAATCATGCAGATATTTCTGCTGCCCTCGACACACCACTGGCAGAATGGGTTGTACAATTATCAAAGTCTGAACAAGCCGGTTTCGGTGGGCGTGACTGGAAGCCGGTTTTTTTGACTTCCAGCAAACATAGAGCCTACGCGTTCCAGTGGTTTGCGCTGGCTGGCATCAGTATCGTGCTATGGGTATTTAATGGCATCAGGAGATCACGGGAGTCCCGTACCATGAGGTCTGAAAAATGACTATGACCCGACAACAAATCACCCTGCTGGGCATATTTGCCCTTTTCCTCGCTCCATTGCTACTGGTTTTTCTAATGCGTTCATCCTGGTGGGAATACCAGCCTGAGGGGCACCGGAATTTTGGCCAACTGGTACAGCCACCTGTGCAGTTGCCACCTGGTTCAATACCTCAGGAAGGTAAGTGGTTGTTGCTTTACGTGATGCCAGGGAACTGCGATCGTAAATGTACTAACGACATTGTTGCTTTGCGTCAAATCCACCGGGCAGCCGGCCGCCAGGGTGAGCACCTTGCGATCGTAATATTGAGTGAAAGCAAGGCCGATTCCGGGCTACAATCAAAGATTGAATCGATCTATCAGGAATTGAATTTTGTTGCAGACCCACCTGCTGAAACCCTGGCAACCCTGGCCCGAATTAATGCTGATCTCGCACCGGAACAAGGGTTGTCGAACAATATTCGCACCTACATAGTTGACCCGATGCTCAATGTGATACTTGCCTACCGGACAGATGCCAACCCAAATGATATCAACAAGGACCTCAAGCGCCTGCTGAAGTGGTCCACGCAGGACAAAGTGTAATGAACCGGAATATTCACAAACTTGCCATGCTGGCCGCAATTATTGCCTTCATCGTCATTGTACTTGGCGCGTGGGTACGACTCTCCGACGCAGGCCTTGGCTGCCCTGACTGGCCGGGTTGCTATGGCCAGCTCACGTGGCCCGAAGCGACACATGAAATAACGAAAGCCAACCAGGCATTCCCGGAACGCCCCTTTGAATCCAACAAGGCCTGGCGGGAAATGGTACACCGCTACCTGGCCGGGACACTGGTGTTGTTGGTATTCGCCCTGACCTGGATGGTGTGGCGTGACCCGAGGGCGCGCAGAAATCTCAAGCTGCTCACCGCAGCATTGGTCGTATTGATCATATTCCAGGCATTGCTAGGCATGTGGACGGTCACACTGAAACTCAAGCCCATCATCGTAATGGCCCATCTTTTGGGTGGCCTTACGAGTTTTTCCCTGAGTCTGTGGCTGATGTTTTCAAGCCGCCGTCGAGCGGGCCCGGAACCAGATGTAAAAACCCGTAAAATCCGCACCACAATCATCGCAGCCATTGCGGTCCTTGGTATCCAGATTGCCCTTGGTGGCTGGACCAGCGCCAACTACGCCGCCCTGGCCTGCCCGGACGTGCCAACGTGCATGGGCCAATGGTGGCCGGATGCCAATTTTCGTGAAGGCTTTGTCCTGTGGCGTGAAATCGGAGTGGATTATGAAGGCGGGATTCTCGACCAACAATCACGTATAGCTGTGCATCTGGCACATAGAATTGGTGCAGTGGTAACCTTCTTAGTGCTGATTTTCCTGTCTTTCCGGCTGTTCAGCATCCCCCAGCTACAGACCGGCGGCAGGCTGTTGATGGCGCTGGTGCTGGCGCAATTCACACTGGGTGTTATGAATGTTGCGCTGTTCCTGCCACTGGCAAATGCGGTCGCCCACAATGCCGGCGCAGCATTGCTACTGGCGACCCTGCTTGGCCTGCTGAATAGAACCAGCACCCGGGAATACTGAACAACGATGTCCGACACCTTTAGCCAATATCTGCAATTATGTAAACCGCGCGTCGTTGTGCTGATCGTTTTTACTGCCGTTGTAGGCATGTTCCTGGCCGTGCCCGGTTTGCCGCCACTCAACGCACTACTGGCAGGAACGCTGGGCATAGGCCTGGCAGCCTCCTCCGCAGCCGCGATCAACCATCTGCTTGACCGGCGCATTGATGCCAGAATGGCGCGCACAAAAAACCGGCCCCTGGCCAGTGGGCAGTTAACCGGGCGTCAGGTACTGTTATTCGCGCTGTTACTGGGCGTGCTCTCCATGGCGATACTGGTTTTATGGGTCAATTTGCTGACTGCTGTACTCACTTTCCTGTCACTGATTGGCTACGCAATCATCTACACCGTCTGGTTAAAACGGGCAACTCCACAGAATATCGTCATAGGTGGCGCCGCCGGCGCTGCCCCGCCCGTGTTAGGCTGGACTGCGGTTACCGGCAACCTTGGACCTGAGGCCATGCTGTTGTTCCTGATTATCTTTGTCTGGACACCGCCGCACTTCTGGGCGCTGGCAATTTACCGCAGGGAAGAATACGCACTGGTGGATATTCCGATGCTACCAGTAACCCACGGCGCAGCCTTTACACGGTTGCAAATCCTGCTTTACACAATCCTGCTGATCATCGTCTCAACGCTGCCGTATCTCACAGGCATGAGTGGACTGGTCTATCTGGCCGGCGTCAGTGTGCTGAATGCCGGGTTTTTGTGGTATGCGTTGCGCATGATGACGAGCAAGGACGTGCTGCTGCCTATGCATACATTTGCTTTTTCCATCACCTACCTGATGGTGCTATTCATATTCCTGCTGGTTGACCACTATTTAATGGCACTGGTGGTCTGACGCAGTCGAATTCAGGCTGAAAAAGCGTAAAATACGCGCTTCCAAGTCGTTTGCCCACGGATCCTGATATGCCGATCAAATACAATCGCCCGGAGACCACCGTCACTTCCCCGCTCACCCGCCTGGAAAACCACGGTGAATTCGTCTGCAGGCATATCGGCCCGGGCCATCAGCAGGTCGGCCATATGTTGGCTGCACTGGGCATTGATACGCTTGACGCGCTGGTCGAAAGTACGCTCCCGCCTGCCATTCATACTGATACACCTCTGGAGCTTCCTGGCGCAAGAAACGAGGTTGAGACCCTGGCAAGGCTACGCGACATGGCCGGGCTTAATGTTGTGCAGCACAGCATGATCGGTATGGGTTATCACGACACAGTCGTCCCACCGGTTATTTTGCGCAATATACTCGAGAACCCGGGCTGGTACACAGCGTACACACCTTACCAGGCAGAGATTTCACAGGGGCGGCTCGAGGCCATGCTGAATTTTCAGCAAATGATCTGCGACCTGACCGCGATGGAACTGGCCAACGCATCGCTGCTGGATGAGGCCACCGCAGCGGCGGAAGCCATGTCCATGCTCAAGCGCATCAACCGCAAGAACAAAAGCCGACGTTTTCTTGTCGATCGGCGCACACTGCCGCAAACACTGGACGTGCTGCGCACCCGGGCCGTTCATTTTGGTTACGAACTGGTGGTCGGAGACCCGGCCCACGAGATCAGCAACGGCGAATTCTTTGGCATGTTGCTGGAATATACCGGCGCAGACGGTGCCATTGCCGATATTGCTCCCCTGATCAGCAGTGCGCATGAAGAAAATATATTGGTGGCGGTCGCTGCAGACCTGTTGAGCCTCGTATTGTTAAAGCCGCCAGGCGAAATGGAAGCGGATATCTGCCTGGGTTCATCACAACGCTTTGGCGTTCCCATGGGATATGGCGGCCCCCACGCGGCATATTTTGCCACCAGAGATAACTATAAACGTGCGATTCCCGGCCGCATCATAGGAGTTTCCCGGGATCGCCACGGCCAGCCTGCCATGCGGATGGCATTGCAAACCCGTGAACAGCACATCCGCCGCGACCATGCGACCAGCAACATCTGTACATCCCAGGCATTGCTGGCCGTCATGGCGGGTATGTACGCTGTCTATCATGGCAGCGCCGGACTCCAGCGCATTGCACAACGCGTCCACAGGTTGGCCAGCTTGCTGGTAGCCGGCCTGGAACCACTCGGGATTCAACCCGCCAACGCCAACTGGTTTGACACCCTGACATTTCATTTGCCCGCGCAGCAGGCCGAGCGTATTTGTAGTCGCGCTGCGGATGCCGGAATCAACCTTTTTTGCGGCAATGGCGGCATCAGCGTCAGCCTCAATGAAAAAACTACACGCCGGCACGTGGTTCAACTCTGGGGTGCTTTCTCAGGGCAGGATGGCAACCAGGATATCGTTGCCAGCTTCACCGACATTGACCGGGCCATGCCGGCCACTTTCACCACCATCCCCGATGCATTGCAAAGACACAGTACATTTCTCACCCACCCGGTATTTGCTCGCTACCATTCAGAAACGGAAATGCTGCGTTACATCAAGCGCCTCGAAAACAAGGATCTCTCACTGGCGCATGCCATGATATCTCTCGGTTCCTGCACGATGAAACTGAACGCAACCACTGAGATGATGCCGATCAGCTGGCCTGAATTTGCAGATTTGCACCCGTTTGCACCCCCCAACCAGGTGCAGGGCTACCACCAGTTGTTCCGTGAACTCGAAGAGATGCTCAAAGCGTGCACTGGCTACGCAGCGGTATCGTTACAGCCCAATGCAGGCTCACAGGGCGAGTACGCCGGCCTGCTGGCGATCAAGGGCTGGCATGAATCGAGACATGAGGGTCACCGCAATATTTGCCTCATCCCCTCCTCGGCCCACGGCACCAATCCGGCCAGTGCTGCGATGGCAGGCATGCAGATTGTTATCGTGAAATGTGATGAAAACGGTAATGTTGACGTTGATGACCTGCGTGAAAAAGCTGAAAAGCACGCTGAGAATCTTGCCGCATTGATGATCACCTATCCCTCGACCCATGGTGTGTTTGAACAGAAAATCACTGAGATTTGCGACATCACTCACCAGTTCGGCGGCCAGGTTTATCTCGACGGTGCCAACCTGAATGCACTGGTCGGATTTGCCGCACCGGGCAAGTTTGGCGCTGATGTATCGCACCTCAACCTGCACAAGACCTTTTGCATCCCACATGGAGGTGGCGGCCCGGGCGTAGGGCCGATCTGCACTGCCGCACACCTGGCCCCTTTCCTGCCGGGACATTCGTTGGTTGAGATACCAGCCGAACATGCCGGCAACGGCGCGGTTGCCGCAGCACCCTGGGGCAGCGCCGGGATCCTGCCCATTACCTGGGCTTATATCGCCATGATGGGCCACGATGGAATGAAAAAAGCCACCCAGGTCGCTATTCTAAATGCCAATTACATTGCCCACAGGCTGTCAGCGGTTTTTCCTGTTCTTTATACAGGCCGCAATGGCCGGGTCGCACATGAATGCATCATCGACCTGCGCCCGCTTAAAGAATCCAGCGGCATCTCCGAGGAAGACGTTGCCAAACGCCTGATCGACTACGGTTTCCATGCACCCACCATGTCTTTCCCGGTACCGGGTACTTTGATGATAGAACCGACGGAAAGCGAATCTTTGTACGAACTGGATCGTTTCTGCGAGGCCATGCTCGCCATCCATAAGGAAATCCTGGCAGTTGAAGCAGGTACGTTTGATAAAGCTGACAATCCACTGGTGAACGCACCGCATGTTCAGCGTGACCTGGTGGAAGACTGGAACCACCCATATAGCCGGGAAGTTGCCGCGTTTCCTGCTGCTGCACAATGGCACAGCAAGTTCTGGCCGGCCGTCAGCCGGGTCGACAATGTCTATGGTGACAGGAACCTGTTTTGTGGTTGCCTGCCGCTGCAGGAGTGGGAAACGTGGAACAAGGCCACTATTGACTAATGATGTTCTGCAACATCACTTCAAAATCGGTAAAGTTTATCTGAATTAGCCTGGCCGAATTCCCGGTTAACAACACCAACTGCAGATGGGGCCATGAACGTAAAGAAGTTTGCCTGCAGCACTCAATATTTATCCGCCTCATATCCCGCTGGCAAAATAAACTTCGACCAGGTTGCCGTCGGGGTCATGTAACCCAAACAAGGTGATAAAGTCAGTCTCTGTATACGGGATTTCGAACGCGTGTTCCCTGGCACTGAATTCTTCAAACTTTTGTTTAACTGCCACCTGCGATGCCTGACGGAACCCAAAATGCATCCGCTGACCTTGCACCTGTCCTGCTTCAGCCGGGCTAATGACGAAATCAATACCCGATGCGTCACGCAGAATGACGCCAAAATCTGCTTCAACAAGCTGGCTGAGACCGAAATTTTCCTGATAGAACTTCTTCGATTTTTCAACATCGTTTACCAGGATGTGTAAATGCCCGATTTCCATGGGGTCTCCTTTTTGCGTGCTCAATGAATCAGTATAGAAGATATGATCCCCCATCCCAAATAGGCCGGAAGAATGGCTGAGGCGACTACCTCATTCGTTCGCCAACAGCATATCGACCGCCATTTCATGATCCATTTTGTCGCCGTACCACTTCGGTATCGACGTTTTGGGTGTAATTTTGAGACCTTTTCCGAAGTTGACCCTCCTCAGCACGGCGGCGTTCCCGCGGAAACGTGTGTCCGGCCCCTGTGGGATGATTTTTTCATCGGGTAGAGAGAAGCTGATCGTCTGCTCAGCAGCGACATGCACCCCATAACCGGCTTCATGCACCAACCGGTGGTGCTTACGGCACAGCAACACCAGGTTATCCATGGAGGTTTCACCACCATCGGCCCAGTGCTGAATATGGTGGGCATCGACAAACCGGCTGCAGGTGCATCCCGGGAAACGGCAGCCATGATCTCTGCGTTTCAGCGCGCGGCGGATAGCAGGAGGAATAGAACGTGTTTTGCGGCCGATATTGAGTGGTTCCCCGGTTTTGCCCTGCTGCCAGTGGACCACCGAACAATCACACGCCAAACGGCGGGATGTTCCGCGGGAACGTGGCTGCGCTCTTCAATCTCAGACTCAGCGCCCGTTCCATCCTGTTTGAGTGTCTCAATATCGGTATGGATATTGACCATGTAACGGTCGCCACCTGACTGGTCATTCGTTACACCGGCCAGAAAGCTCTCAACAACGCGTTCCAGTGCATC
Source organism: Oceanospirillales bacterium (assembly GCA_003233115.1). Classification (GTDB taxonomy): domain Bacteria; phylum Pseudomonadota; class Gammaproteobacteria; order Xanthomonadales; family SZUA-36; genus SZUA-36. Next base: position 2,314 of record QIKV01000084.1, on the reverse strand, counting down.
GGCACGAATCTGGTCGATTGGTTGTGGTGTAAGACGATCGATGGACTCGCTGCTTGAAATCTCTGCAGAAACTTCTTCGGGCACTTGCTGTTGTTCAGCAAATAATTGATCCTGAGCCGCTTCCAATGCGTGTTTCAGCAAGGCCCCTTGTTCGGCCGTGAAACGGCCTTTGAAAATCCATGTATCTTCCTCGTCAATATAAAAGCTTAATCCCCGATGGTCATGACGCAGGTTCTCATCCTGCAGTGCTTCAATACGCTTGGTTTTACGGTACAAACGCACCTGTGTTTCAACATGGTTGGCCGTGCCGCCCTCGGCAACCTGCAACAGGGCTTCTTCATTTTTCGCGGTAGCCACTCTTGTCATTGCCCGCACCTTGGAATAACTCACTTTACCTTCACGAAAGGCTGCGCTGATTTTGGGTAAATCCGGCAGGGTACGCGCAACCCGGACTTTCTCGCGCGCAGATCCCATACTGATGCCGCATTTCCAATTCAGCCAGTGTGCACACGACTGGATACCGGCACCCACCCAACCTTCATTTTCATCAAAATGGCCGATCATTTCCAGCAATTGAAACGTGCCGGCATCCAGGTGCGCAGCCATTTCGGTGATGTCATCGCCCAGGCGGGAGAGGTTTTCGAAGTGTTCAGCATCGGGGTAGCTGCGGGTGTTGGGAAGCGTGTGCGGGAGGGGGTTTGGCATGGTGGAATTCCTTTTGTTTAATGCTGTATTATTATACAGTAATATAGTACACAAATCTATGTATTATCATATTCAATCTATTGATATATATATATTTATTGGGTTATTAATACCCGTATAACCAGGCGCTGTTCATAAAGGTACTGGATTTTTGTGGTGCTGAACCAAACCGCTTCGCGGTAGCCTTCCAGAACCAGCTTCCTGACGATCATCGATCACACTTAGTCAAGACCAACCCTGGTCTTAGCAAAGGAGAACATCGATGACCCTATTACGCCAACAAATGATTGATACCATGCAACAGCGTGGCATCTCTGTTCGCACCCATGAGACTTACCTGGCAGCAGTCAGGGACCTGGCGAGGTACTACCACACGCGGCACTGGGAGGTATCGCGTATCAGTGCGACCACTGCCATGGTCAGTTCCCCCTGTATCATGGCTGTCGGGACCGGCATTGCCCAACAGGCAGCTGCCTGCCAGCCTGACGGGCGGCTCAGTTCAACAGACATTTATCTGCCATGCTGCGCACCGCAGATAAATGCTTAGAAGTTAGCTTCACTAGTGCTTGCATCAAAGAAAGTGCTACTTTAGTATCACTTTATGAGAACTGAACTAGTAACCACCCTAAAAAGAAAGGCAACGGAATTACTCTCCGAGCTATCTCGTGATAAAGAACCAATTTTAATCACTCAGCATGGCCTTCCCTCGGCATACCTGGTTGATGTAGAAAGCTTTGAGAACCTAAAAGGAAGAGTAAAACTTCTCGAAGGCATAGCCCGTGGCGAGCGCGCAATTGAGGATGGCCGGACTTTTTCTCACGAAGAAGCAAAATCAAGAATGTCTAGATGGTTGAAATAGTCTGGACCGAACCAGCGCTTTCCGATCTTGATGCAATAGCAGATTTTGTTGCCTTAGAAAATCCAGTTGCCGCATCGAAGTTGGTGCGCAAAGTTTTTAAACATGTTGAGCAACTAACAGATCATCCGAAAAGCGGCTCAAAACCAGTCGAACTTGAAGGTTGGAACTATCGTCAAATTGTTGAGCCTCCGTGTCGGGTATTTTATCGTCACGATGATAGCTACATTTTCATTCTGCACGTTATGCGAAGCGAACAACAGCTTCACGCTAGAAAACTGAAAAGGGATAGCGCGAGTGAGAGCTAACAAGGCGTTCAAGTACGTTTCGGGCCTGCGGCCCTCCACCGGGCCCAAAAAGGCTGCGCCCTTTTGGGCCGCTTAACTCAGCGTTAGAAGGCTGGAGCACGAGGTCAACCACAGATGAAAACTGCTTCTTGCCATTGTGGTGCTGTCAGCATCGAGTTCTCTGAAAAACCAAAATCGCTGACAGAATGCAATTGCTCGATTTGTCGCAGGCTTGGGGTGCTTTGGGCCTATTACACGCGGCAACAGGTTGATGTTATCTGCTCACCTGATGCAATATCCGCCTATATTTGGGGAGACAAGTGCATAGAGTTTTATCATTGCAATACTTGTGGTTGCGTGACGCATTACGAAAGCGTTGAGAAAAACATCGATAGTAGAATGGCGATAAATGCACGGATCATGCAGCCAGATGAAATAGAAGAAATTCCAATTAGGAAATTCGATG